>NZ_JBICUN010000045.1:0-1273 GCF_043198195.1 Micromonospora sp. NPDC048868 | reverse complement strand
CGGTAGAGCTCTCGGGCGACGTAGCGTGTGAGGCAGCGTTTGATTTCGCGGTCGGTTTTGCCTTGGGTACGTCGGCGGTCGGCGTAGGCGCGGGTTCGTTCGTCGCGTTGCAGCCGGGTCAGGACGACGGTGTGCAGGGCGCGGTTGAGTTGGCGGTCTCCTGAGCGGTTGAGGCGGTAGCGGACGGTCTTGCCGGAGGACGCGGGGATGGGTGCGGTGCCGGCGAGCATGGCGAACGCGGCGTCGTTGCGGCAGCGGCCGGGGTGGGACCAGGCGGTGAGTACGGTGGCGGCGACGATCGGTCCGACGCCGGTGAGCTGGAGCAGGTCCGGGCGCCAGGACCGGACGATCGCGCGGATCGCTTTTTCGTGTGCGGCGGCTTCGGCTTCGAGGAAGCGGACGCGGCGAGCGA
Organism: Micromonospora sp. NPDC048868; assembly: GCF_043198195.1. Taxonomy (NCBI): domain Bacteria; kingdom Bacillati; phylum Actinomycetota; class Actinomycetes; order Micromonosporales; family Micromonosporaceae; genus Micromonospora; species Micromonospora sp. NPDC048868. Next base: position 861 of record NZ_JBICUN010000045.1, on the reverse strand, counting down.
GGTCGCGCAACACGCTCAGGCAGGTAAACACCTCGACGTCGGCGTTGGTGGTGGGGCGTAGTCGGGTGGCGGTAGTGAGCATGAGGCGGGTGCTCTGGCCGCGGAATCGGGCCCGCACCACCTCGGGTGAGGTGATTACCAAGGCGTGCAACTGCCGCTGAGCGGTGGCGCTGGCCTGGACGGCTGCCCGTCGGGCGGTCAGCCGTGCCTGCAACGCCGCCCGTTCGGGGCCGGTCTTGGGCTGCGCCAGCCGGGTGCGGGCCAATGCGTCGCGGGCGGCGCGTTCGGCGTCGATCGGGTCCGACTTCGCCCCGGCACGGCGGGCTGGTCGCAGGGGCCGGTCCAGCTCGACGACCAGCTCAGCGGCATCGGCCAGGTGCCGGGCCAGGCCGGCGCCGTAACCGCCGGAGCCTTCCAACGCCCATGCCCGCAGCCCCGAATGCTGCCCGGCCAGGGCCACCAGCTCGGCATAGCCGTCCGGATCGGCGCTCACCGTCGCCCGGGCCAGGACCCCGCCAGTGCGGGTATCCAGCAGCGCGGCGGTGTGGGTGTCTTTGTGGGTGTCGACGCCGATGACGACCTCGACCAGATCTGCCAGCATGGACATGCGTTCTCTCCTCACCGTGGGGACGCGAGGTCCGGTCCGGTGCGGAGATGGCAGGACTGTGATGAGACACGCCAGCCGCTAACTGGCGGTCAAGCTCCTGATCAGGCCAAACGTCTCCCGCCGGGCCGGCGCCGGCAGCAGCGGACGGACAAGTCCCGCCAAAGGCACGAAGCCAGTCAGGGCAAGAGTCACGTCCGCTGCCACCAGCCATCAGCCCATCACCTTCGGGCCGACCCGGCCAGCCTCACAGTCAG
>NZ_JBICUN010000044.1:0-1392 GCF_043198195.1 Micromonospora sp. NPDC048868 | reverse complement strand
GGGACTGCGTAGATTTCCGTGTTTGACCTGGGTGTGGTCCGTTGGACAGGACGTCGATCCTGTCCAGGAAGGACCACGTCATGGCAGACAAGAAGAACGCTGTTCAGCTTCCGCAGCCGACGGCGGCGGAGGTCGAATTCGCGCAGCAACTGGTCGAGCGGGCCAAGGCCGACGGAGTCTCGTTGGTCGGGCCGGGTGGGCTCTTGGCCGGGATCACTCGCACCGTCCTGGAATCAGCGCTTGATGCGGAGCTGGATGCGCACCTCGACGAGGTCGGCGTCGACGAGGAGACCGGCCGGCGGACCAACATTCGCAACGGGCACGGAGCCAAGACGGTGCAAGACCGAGGTCGGGCCGGTGCGGATCCAGGTCCCGCGGGACCGGGCCGGGTCGTTCACCCCGCGGATCGTGCCCAAGCATGTCCGCAGGTTGGACGGGTTCAACGAGGCGATCCTGTCGCTGTATGCCAAAGGGTTGACCACGGGGGAGATCTCCGCGCATCTGGCGGACGTGTATGACGCCGACGTGTCCCGGGAGTTGATCAGCCGGGTCACCGACAGTGTCGTGGACGAGATGGAGGCCTGGCGGCAACGGCCGCTGGACCGGGTCTATCCGGTGGTGTTCATCGACGCCCTGGTGATGAAGATCCGCCAAGGGCAGGTCGCGAACCGGCCCGTCTACGTCGTGGTCGGTATCAGCCTTGACGGGGAACGCGATGTGCTGGGCATGTGGGCCGGGAGCGGCGGTGAGGGCGCCAAGCAGTGGGCCGGCTACCTCACCGAACTACGCAACCGCGGTGTGGAGGACGTGTTCATGGTCTGCTCCGACGGCCTCAAGGGCATGACCGACGCGATCGAGCAGGTCTGGCCGCAGGCGGTGCACCAACAGTGCGTCGTCCATTTGGTGCGGGCGTCGCTTCGCTATACGAATCGCAAGGATTGGCAGAAAATCACCCCCGCCCTACGCGAGATCTACACGGCCCCCACGGTGGCCGCCGCGGAGGCCCGGTTCGAGGCGTTCGCCGCCGAGTTCGGCGACCAGTACCCGGCCGTCATCCGGCTCTGGCGGACCTCCTGGCCGCAGTTCGTGCCGTTCCTCGACTACGACCACGAGGTCCGCAAGGTCCTCTACACCACCAACATCATCGAGAGCCTCAACGCCCGGTTCCGCCAAGCCGCCCGCCGGCGCGGGCACTTCCCCACCGAGCAGGCCGCGATGAAGGTCCTCTACCTCGTCGTCCAGCAGAAACGTAAGGGCGGCGGGAGCATCACCGGCCGGGTCTACGGTTGGGCCAAGGCCCTCAACGCCCTGATCCTCGCCTACGGCGACCGGATCACCATCTAACAACCTCGATCACACCACAGGCCCAAACACGGAAATCGACACACTCCC
>NZ_JBICUN010000043.1:0-1428 GCF_043198195.1 Micromonospora sp. NPDC048868 | reverse complement strand
AGAGGGTGGTTCGGAAGGGCATGTCCGGTTGTGGGTTTGGCCGCGGGGTAGAGGTCCTGCCCGTGGGGCTATGCGGCTGGCGGTGGCGAGGCGAGGGTGAACAGGCCGGCCTCGGGTTCGGTCAGGATCTGGCGGGCGACGAGGCGTTTGAGCTTGGCGCGGAGATTCTCGGTGTCCTTGGTGGTGGTGTCGGTGCCGAGGGCGTGGCAGATGTCCTTGGCGCGCATCGGTGCGGTGGCGGAGTGGAACACGGCGAGGATCTGCTGGTAAGCGGGGCTGGCGACGGTCGCGTCTGTGGGTGCCCCCGGGTCGGCGTGGCCGGTCAAGCTGAGCAGCGTCTTACGGGTGATGGCGAGCTCGGCCAGCTCGGTCTCGGCTGTGGTGAGCTGGTCGGTGAGGGCGGCGATCTGCTCGCGGAGCCGCTCTGCGGTGATGCCGGCGGCGGTCTCGCGTTCGGTGAGCAGGTCCAGCAGCGGCGGTCGGGTCACCGTTGGTGGCCCGGGTCGCGCCAGGACGCGGTGGTGGTGCCGGTCAACCGGCGGACCAGGTTCGCCGTCGAGGCCCACCATGTGCGTGACACCGCCGAGGCGGGTCGGCTCTCGTACTCGCGGACCAGACGGCGGTGCAGCATCAGCGTGCCATTGGTCTGCTCCACCACCCACCGGCGTGCGATCGGCACGAACCCGGCGGCCGTGTCGGTGCGCTTGACCTGTTCGACGTCGATACCGTTCACCGCTCCGTGGATCTGCACGTCGTCTTTGAACCCGGCGTCGACCCATGCCTTGGTCACCGTCGGGGTGTGGGCCACGACGTTGTCCAGCAGTCGTACGCCGATCGCGTTGTCGGTGACCGACGCGGCGGTGACCACCACCGCGATGATCAACCCCAGGGCGTCCACCGCGAGGCCCCGTTTACGGCCCGGGACCTTTTTCGCGGCGTCCTTGCCGGTCGTGGCGGCCGGGACGTGGTTGGCGGCCCGGATCGACTGGGTGTCCAGCACCACCGCGGTCGGGTCCTCCCGCCGGCCGGCCCGCTCCCTCGCCTGGCAGCGCAACAGATCATGAATCACTTGGTCCGTGCCGTCATCGCGCCACAGGGCGAAGTAGTAGTAGGTGGCCGACTTCGGGGGCAGGTCGTGCGGCAGGTACGCCCACTGACAACCGGTCCGATTCTGGTAGAAGATCGAATTCACGATCTCCCGCAACTCGTAGCGGCCCTGATGCCCCGACACCGACGGATGCCGGTCTTTCCACGCCTGCAGGAACGGTCCGACCACCGCCCACTGGTCGTCGGTCAGGTCACTCGGGTACGCCGCACGCTCGCCCATGATCGACCCAACGCGATGGAGACCTCACCGGTTACGACCATCGCTCGCATTCACACACTGAGCCAAGCCCACAATGGGCAAAGGCTACCGAACCACCCTCT
>NZ_JBICUN010000042.1:0-1605 GCF_043198195.1 Micromonospora sp. NPDC048868 | reverse complement strand
CTTCCGCCAACTCCTGCACCACTCCCGCACCGTCCTCATGCACGCCGTCACCCACCAGGACATCCCCTTCGACAAACTCGTCGAACACACCCGACACACCCGCGACCGCCACACCCCACCCCTCATCCAGACCGTCTTCACCGGCGGAAACGCCACGGGCCTCGCCGACGAGCCCATGCCACTGCACACCGCCACGATGCGGCCGGTGTCGATCGAGCCGGGAACCGCGAAGTTCGACCTCACGGTCCACGCGGAGGTGGGGACCGACACCGTCGACGTGTACTTCAGCTACGCCCGCGACCTGTACGAGCCCGGCACCATGGCCGACCTGGCCGACAGCTACCGCGCCCTCGTCGCCGCCGTGCTGGCCGATCCCGACCGGCGCCTGTCCACCGTGGAGGCCGTCACCGACGACCAGCGCCAGCGGCTCGCGGCGGTGTCCACGGGGCGGCGGAGCGGGTCGGACGGCGCTCCCGGGTGCGTGCCCCGGCTGGTGACGGAGACGGCCCGACGGCAGCCCGACACCGTGGCGATCGTCGACGGAACGAACACCCTCACCTACCGCGAACTCGACGAGTGGTCCAACCACCTCGCCCACCAACTCCTGCACCACGGCGCCCGACCCGACCACCCCGTCGCCGTCAACCTCCCACCCGGCACACCCGCCATCACCGCCATGCTCGCCGTCCTCAAAGCCGGCGCCGCCTACCTCCCCATCGACCCCACCGCACCACCCGCACGCCGACACCACCTCATCACCAACTCCGCCGTCACCATCCTCATCACCCAAGACCCCCACGACACCGACACACCCCCCGGCGTCGTCACCCTCGCCCCGCACCGCTCCGCCTCCCCGGCGGCACCCCGGGTCGACATCCACCCGGAGCAGTTGGCGTACGTCATCCACACCTCCGGCTCGACGGGCGTCCCCAAGGGCGTCATGGTCGCCCACCACGCCCTGGCCAACCTCGTCCGGTGGCACCTCGACACCTACCCCAGCGGGCCCGGCGAGCACCACGGGCAGATCGCCAGCCTCGGCTTCGACGCGGCGGTGTGGGAGATCTGGCCCGCGCTGGTCAGCGGCGCCACCCTGCACATCGCCGACCCGGCCCACCGCCTCGACCCCGCCGCGCTGCACGACTGGATGCACCGGCAGGGTCTCACCGAGGCCTTCGTGCCCACCCCGATCGCCGAGGCCATCCTGCGGCTGCCCACGCCGCCCACCACCACGCTGCGCACGCTGCTCACGGGTGGGGACGCCCTCACCACCCGGCCCTCCGCGCGCACCCCCTACGCCCTGGTCAACCACTACGGGCCCACCGAGGCCGCGGTCGTCGCCACCGCCGGGCCGGTGCGCCCGGACGGGACCCACCGGCCGGATCTCGGCACCCCGATCGACGGCGCCCGCGTCCACCTCCTCGACGCCGAGCTGCGGCTGGTGCCGCCCGGGGCGCCCGGCGAACTCTGCATCGCCGGCGACGGACTGGCCCGGGGATACCTCGGCCGTCCGGGGCAGACGGCGGAGCGGTTCCTGCCCGACCCGTACGGACCACCCGGCAGCCGCCTCTACCGCACCGGCGACCTCTGCCGCCTCCGCACCGACGG
>NZ_JBICUN010000041.1:0-1936 GCF_043198195.1 Micromonospora sp. NPDC048868 | reverse complement strand
CCCTCAACGCCCTGATCCTCGCCTACGGCGACCGGATCACCATCTAACAACCTCGATCACACCACAGGCCCAAACACGGAAATCGACACACTCCCTCTCCACGCTCAAGTCGTGGAGATCCTGACCGAACTACGCTGCTGCCCACGCCGCGCCACCCCGATCGTCCAGGCCATCCTCGTCCTCCAAGCCGCCGAAGACGCCCGCTACCCACGATGAACATGGCTCAGTGACGCGTACGACGAAGAGGTCTACTACCTCGACGAGTAGGCCAGTCTCCGGACATCTCTACGGCTGACGCGACTCCAGATCTGCTCTGCCCTTGTCAGTGAGCGTGGCGCTGCTGGACCAGAACTCCAGGCTCTCGAAGCAGAGGATCAGGCCCTCGTTGCGCAGGCCGCGGATCAGATCCCGCCAAAGCACCTCCGGGTGTCCGGAAGGTGGCTCCTCTCCGAAGAACTCGGCCAGCGGCGCGGGATCACCCGGATGCTCAACGCTGTACTGCTCCAGCCATCGCAGGAACATCACACGCCCGACCTCGCGGCTGACAGCGCCAGCCGTGGCACCCATCGGCTTGCCGTCCTTGTCCACGATCTGGGCCCGGTCGCCAGCGTGAATCTCGATGTGGAGCTCCGGCCACGGCGAGCCCTCCTTGGATACCCCGCCGATTAGAAGAAGCCGCCTCATGTACGCGCCAACGAAGTAGTTGCGCTCGGCAAGTTGGCTGATGTACTCACCCAGGGCCTTGGCGGCATCGCGGTGCTCACGGACAGTGTGAAGATCGTCGTGGATATCGGCATAGTCCCTGACCATCTGTAGGAACTCGACCATCAGGTCCTCGTCCTCATCTGGCATACGGTCGGGCATGATGTAGCTGGTCGCCACGCACTCCTGGATCATCGGCCAGAGGGCGTGTCCAGTGGCGATGATGTTCAGCTTCTTCGGCACCGGATACGTCGGGTCCCGAATCAGTTTCATGCTGTCCGAGACACTGGACTCCGAGGCCACCCAAGCTGCATGATCGCGTTTGATCTGATGCAGCTTCTCCACGGTGAAGTGGTTGGGCTGGTCGTCCACCTGCTTGTGGTGCTTGTTACACAGCAGCATCAGGTTCTCGTGGGTGTCGAGCTTCGACGGGTCCAGGCGGCCGGCTCGGGGACCTCCAGGACTCTTTGCCACGATGTGGGCCAGTTCGCCGAAGACCGACGGGTCGTCGTCCTCAGTGCCGGGCGTCAGCACCAGCATGCGGCAGATGCAGCACTTGCCACCGGCCTCCGACCACACGATCTTCAACGTTCTCTCGGAAATCGCCACAGGAACCTTCGCTTAGAAGCCGACTCGGACCAACATACTGTCCCACCGCCGACCAAGATCGGTAGCTCGGCTCATCGGCCGATACCTGGCTCATGGCGGCCAGCGACTTCATGGACTTCTCAACCGACCCAGAGCAGTTCTCGCTAGCGAACTACTTGGCTCGGGCGGTCCTGGTCAGCGGCCACTTCGAGTCTTAGCATGCATTAACGTAGACAGCGCTGTCTAGCCGAAGTCGGACGCGTTGAAGCTAATCCGTCGTCAATTGCTTGATGGCATTTGTCGCTTCATTAATCGACACAAGCTCGGTGTCGATTCGCATGTCTGCGACCGGGAGGCGAAGTGTCTGCTCGACAGCCACGAAGCGTTGGTCTTCGTCCCCGGTGCCCCGCGACTGGATGCGCTTTGCGAGTACGGCTGGCCGGGCGTATAGCTCGACTATGGTCCAGTTCGCTTCGGTGCCATCCGCTATGGCCCCAACTGCCTCGATCTGGCCAAGGTGGACAACTGGAACCCGATCGGACTCCCATAACTGCTCAAGCCCGAAGCGGTCAACGAAGTACGTTGCGCCGTATCGAGTGTTCTCCCATAGGAGTGCCCCCCGCATCTGCCGTAGGGCATCTACTTG
>NZ_JBICUN010000040.1:0-2141 GCF_043198195.1 Micromonospora sp. NPDC048868 | reverse complement strand
CCGTCGGTGCGGAGGCGGCAGAGGTCGCCGGTGCGGTAGAGGCGGCTGCCGGGTGGTCCGTACGGGTCGGGCAGGAACCGCTCCGCCGTCTGCCCGGGCTTGTTCAGGTAGCCGCGGCTGACCACGTCGCCGGCGACGCAGACCTCGCCGGGCGCGCCGGGCGGGACCAGTTGGAGGTCGGCGTCCAGCAGGTGGATGCGGGCGCCGGCGATCGGGACGCCGAGGTCGGGCCGGTGGACCCCGTCCGGGCGGACGGGCCCGACGGTGACGGCGACGGTGGTCTCGGTCGGCCCGTAGATGTTGAACAGGGTGTACGGCGCGTGCGCGGACGGCCGGGTGGTGAGGGCGTCCCCGCCGGTGAAGATCGTCCGCAGGCGGCTGGTGGACGGGGTCGGCAACCGGAGGACGGCCTCCGCGATCGGCGTCGGCAGGAACGTCCTCGTGACGTCCTCCCGGACCAGCCAGTCGTGCAGCGCGGCGGGGTCGAGGCGGTCGGCGGGGTCGGCGATGTGCAGGGTGGCGCCGCTGACCAGCGCGGGCCAGATCTCCCAGATCGCGGCGTCGAAGCCGAGGCTGGCCACCTGGCCGTGGCGTTGGCCGGGACCGGTGGGGTGCGCGTTCAGGTGCCAGTGGACCAGGTTGGTCAGCGCCCGGTGGGGGACCATGACGCCCTTGGGCGTGCCGGTGGACCCGGAGGTGTGGATGACGTACGCCACCTGCTCCGGGTGCACGTCCAGCGGGGGCGGCGTGGCCGTGGCCGTGGCCGGTGCCGGGTGCGGGGCGAGGGCGACGACGCCGGGGGGTGTGTCGGTGTCGTGGGGGTCTTGGGTGATGAGGATGGTGACGGCGGAGTTGGTGATGAGGTGGTGTCGGCGTGCGGGTGGTGCGGTGGGGTCGATGGGGAGGTAGGCGGCGCCGGCTTTGAGGACGGCGAGCATGGCGGTGATGGCGGGTGTGCCGGGTGGGAGGCTGACGGCGACGGGGTGGTCGGGTCGGGCGCCGTGGTGCAGGAGTTGGTGGGCGAGGTGGTTGGACCACTCGTCCAGTTCGCGGTAGGTGATCGCGCCCGTCCCGTCGACGACGGCGAGCGCGTCGGGTTGGCGTCGGGCCGTCTCCGTCACCAGCCGGGGCACGCACCCCAGATCACCGGGCGGGACCGGAACCGGGCTGGCGATCAACGCGTCTGCGAGCCGCTCCCGCTGAGCGGCCGTGACCGCGACCACGGTGGACAGCGGCCGGTCCGGCTCGGCCAGTACGGCGGCGACCAGGGCCCGGTAGCTGTCGGCCAGCTCGGCCATCGTCGCGGGCTCGTACAGGTCGCAGGCGTAGTCGAAGAGCACCCGGACGCCGTCCGGCTCCACCTGCACCTGGACGGTCAGGTCGAACTTCGCGACCCCCTCGTCGATCGGCAGCGGCCGCATCGTGGCGGTGTGCAGCGGTGCCGGATCGGTGCCTTCCATGGTGGTGAAGACGGTTTGGATGAGGGGTGGGGTGTGGCGGTCGCGGGTGGGTCGGGTGTGTTCGACGAGTTTGTCGAAGGGGATGTCCTGGTGGGTGACGGCGTGCATGAGGACGGTGCGGGAGTGGTGCAGGAGTTGGCGGAAGGTGTGGTGGGGGTTGATGTCGACGGGGAGGGGGAGGGTGTTGACGAAGAAGCCGATGAGTTTTTCGGTGTCGGGGTCGGTGCGTCCGGTGAGGGGGGTGCCGATGACGATGGGGTTCTGGTGGGTGTAGCGGTGGATGAGGAGTTGGAAGGCGGCGAGGAGGACGCCGAAGGGGGTGGAACCGGTCTGGGCGGCGAGGGCCGTCAGGGTGGCCAGGGTGCCGGGGGCCAGTTGGCTGTGGTGGACGGCCGTGGGCCCGGGTTCGGTGTCGGGGCGGGGCCGGTCGGTGGGCGGGTGACAGACGGGTGGGGCGTCGCGGAGTCGTGCGGCGAGTTCGTGGAGGTGCTGTTGGGCGTCGTCGCTCTGCCAGTGGTGGCGTTGGCGTTGGGCGATGTCGGCGTACTGGGTGGTGAGGGGCGGCAGCGAGGGGGTGCGACCGTGGGTGAGGTCGGTGTAGAGGTGGTCGAGTTCGGTGTGGAACACGCCGACGGACCAGCCGTCGAGGACGATGTGGTGCCAGGTGAGGCAGAGCACGTG
>NZ_JBICUN010000039.1:0-3786 GCF_043198195.1 Micromonospora sp. NPDC048868 | reverse complement strand
CCCCATCCAACAACCCCGGCAAATCCACCAAACCACCCCACCGCAACGGCACCTCCAAACCCACCACCCGACCCAAACCCCACACCGCAGCACCCGCGACATCCGCCAGCTCGTCCGAGCCGCCGACCGACACCGCCCCGCGCGTCAGCCACCACAGCCGGCCCGACCCACCGACGTCGGTCAGCGCCTGCACCACGGCGAGCGCCGTCGACACCTCGGCGGCGGCCGGAACCGGGGACGCCTCTCGCGGCTCGGCCAGTGACAGCAGGGACACCACGTGGGCGTCCCGGGCGTCGGAGCCCATCGCCTCCCGCAGCAGCCGCGCCACCCGGTCGCGGTCGGCGCCGGCCGGGACCAGCACCGGGACCGCCCGGTCGGCCCGGGCGGCCAGCGCCGCGGCCACCGGGTGGTCCTCCTGCCCGGGCGCCATCAGCAGCAGCCAGGTCCCCGCCAACGTCGCGGAGTCCGGCACGGCGGCCGTACGCCACGTCGCCCGGTACCGCCAGGAGTCGACGACGGCCCGCTGCTGCGTCGCCCGCCGCCACCGGGCGAGCTTGGGCAGCAGCGCCGTGGACGGCTCGTCCGCGCCCACCGCCAACTCCTCGCCCAGCACGCCGAGGTCCCCGGACTCGACCGCCGCCCAGAACTGCTCGTCGGACGGGGCGTCGGTCCTCTCCGGAGCCGAGCCGGGCTGGGGGTCCTCCAGCCAGTAGCGCTGCCGGTCGAAGGCGTAGGTGGGCAGTTCCACCGCGCGCGGCCGGGCGCCGGTCTGGCCGAGGTACGCCGCCCAGTCGACGGCCACGCCGGCGGCCCAGAGCTGCCCGACGGCGTTGGTGAGGGTGGTGACGTCGGGCTGGCTGCGGCGCAGCGTGGCGACGTACCGCACGTCGTCGGCCGTGTCCGCCTCGGCGGCCATGGCGGTGAGGACCGCGTCCGGGCCGACCTCCAGGAAGGTGTCCACCCCCTGCGCCCGCAGCGCCGCCACACCGTCGGCGAACCGCACCGGCTGCCGCACGTGCCGCACCCAGTAGCCGGGATCGGTGATCTCAGCGGCGTCCGCCACCGCACCGGTCACGTTCGACACGATCGGCACCCGCGGCGGCTGCCAGTCCAGCCCCGCCACCACCGACGCGAACTCGTCGAGCATCGGCTCCATCAGGCGGGAGTGGAACGCGTGGCTGACCGCCAGTTCCTTGACCCGCCAACCCCGCTCACGGCAGGCCGCCACCACCGAGGCCACCTCGCCGGCGGCACCCGACACCACCACCGACGCCGGACCGTTGACCGCCGCGATGTCCACCGCCGCACCGCTCACGCCGATCAGCTCGGCGACAGCCTCCTCCGACGCACCCACGGCCGCCATCACCCCGCCGGCCGGCAACGCCTGCATCAACCGACCCCGCGCCGCCACCAGCGCGCAGGCGTCCGACAGCGACAACATCCCCGACACGTACGCGGCCGTCACCTCACCGATCGAGTGACCCGCCAGGAAGTCCGCCCGCACACCCCACGACGAGAGCAGCTCCCACAACGCCACCTCAACCGCGAACAGCCCCGCCTGCGCGAACACGGTCTGGTCCAGCAACGCGGCGTCGGCCGAACCGGGCTCGGCGAACACCACCTCGCGCAGCGCACGCGGCAACAAGCCGTCGAACCGGGCGCACACCTCGTCGAACGACGCCGCGAAGACCGGGAACGCGTCATACAGCTCCCGGCCCATGCCGCCGCGCTGCGAACCCTGGCCCGTGAAGAGCACCGCCCGGCGACCCGCCGACACCACACCCGAGACCCGGCCCTCGGCAACCGTCGCGAGGCCGGCCGCCAGTTCGTCGACGTCCGAGCCCCACACGACCGCCCGGTGCTCCAACGCGGCCCGGGTGGTCGCCAACGACCACGACACGTCCGCCACCGCAAGATCGGACCGGGACCGCACGAACGACGCCAACCGCGCCGCCTGACCCGCCAGACCCCGCTCGGAGCGACCCGACACCACCCACGGCACCGGCAACCCGACAGGCGCGACCGGCGCCGGAGCGGGCTCCAGCTCCGGCTGCTCGATGATCACGTGCGCGTTCGTGCCGGAGATGCCGAACGACGACACACCCGCCCGCCGGGGACGCCCCACGCCCGGCCACTCACGCGACTCCGTCACCAACTCCACCGCACCCGACGCCCAGTCCACATGCGACGACGGCGCATCCACGTGCAGAGTCGCCGGCACGGTCCCGTGCCGCATCGCCAAGATCATCTTGATGATGCCCGCCACTCCCGCAGCCGCCTGCGTGTGACCGATGTTCGACTTCACCGACCCCAACAACAAGGGCACATCCCGACCCTGCCCATACGTCGCCAACAACGCCTGAGCCTCGATCGGGTCGCCCAACGACGTGCCGGTGCCGTGCGCCTCCACCACGTCCACGTCCGCCGTGGACAGACCCGCAGACGCAAGAGCCTGCCGGATCACCCGCTGCTGCGAGGGGCCGTTCGGCGCCGTCAAACCGTTCGACGCGCCATCCTGGTTCACGGCCGTGCCCCGCACCACCGCCAGGATCCGGCGCCCGTCGCGCCGCGCGTCCGACAGCCGCTGCACCAGCAGCACGCCGACGCCCTCGGACCAGCCCGTGCCGTCCGCGGCGTCGGAGAACGACTTGCAGCGGCCGTCGGCGGACAGGCCGCCCTGGATCGAGAACTCGGCGAACGTGCCCGGTGAGGCCATCACGGTGACGCCGCCGGCCAGGGCGAGGTCGCACTCGCCGGACCGCAGGGCCTGCGCCGCGAGGTGCAACGCCACAAGCGACGACGAACACGCCGTGTCCACGGTCACCGCCGGGCCCTCGAACCCGAACGAGTACGCCACCCGGCCCGACAACACGCTTGTCGCGTTGCCGGTGAGCAGGTGGCCGCCGACCTCCTGGGCCCGACCGACCGACCCGCTGGCGTACCCCTGGAAGCTGGCCCCGGCGAAGACGCCGACCGCGCCGCCCCGCAGGCTGGTGGGGTCGATGCCCGCCGACTCGACGGCCTCCCACGAGGTCTCCAGCAGCAGCCGCTGCTGCGGGTCCATGGCGAGGGCCTCGCGCGGCGAGATGCCGAAGAACTCGGCGTCGAACTCGCCGGCGTCGTAGACGAAGCCGCCCCTGCGGGCGAAGGACGTGTCGGACAGGCCGCTGCTGAGGAAGCTGTCCCAGCCCCGGTCGAGGGGGAACTCGGAGATGCCGTCGCGTCCCGTGGCGAGCAGTTGCCACAGTTCTTCCGGGGACGCGACGCCACCCGGGAGGCGGCAGCCCATCCCGACGATCACGATCGGGTCGTCGTCCACGGTGGCGACCCTGCGGTCGGCCGGCGCGTCACCCGATGCTCCGAGCACGGTCTCCCGGATGAAGGCGACCAGGGCGGCCGGCGTCGGGTGGTCGAAGACCAGGGTGGAGGGCAACGCGAGGCCCGTTTCGGCGGTCAGCCGGTTGCGCAGCTCGACGGCGGTGAGCGAGTCGAAGCCGAGACGCTGGAACGCCCGGTCCGGCCGCACCGCCTCCACGGTGGCGTGGCCGAGCACCGTGGCGACCTGGGAGCGTACGAGGTCCAGGAGGGACGCCTCGACCTCCGGCGGCGTCAGGGCCGCGAGCCGCTCGCGCAGTGCGGAGGCCTGGTCGGTGGGGCCGGTCTCGGCTCGGGCCGCCGCCTCGATCGCCGCCTGTGCCTCGGGGATGTCGGTGAACAGACGCGACGGACGCAACGCCGTGAACGACGGCACAAACCGATCCCACCGCACATCCGCCACCACCACCT
>NZ_JBICUN010000038.1:1711-3202 GCF_043198195.1 Micromonospora sp. NPDC048868 | reverse complement strand
TTTAGTGATTCCGTGAGTAGTGGCGAGCGAAAGCGGATTGAGGCTAAACCGGTTGCGTGTGATACCTGTCAGGGGTTGCGTGGTCGGGGTTGTGGGACCCTGCTGAACAAGCTGACACTTGTTCGAGAAGTTACAAAGTCAGTGGCTAGTCGAACAGTCTGGAATGGCTGACCGTAGACGGTGAGAGTCCGGTAGGTGAAAGTTGCTGACCTTCTGTGGGTGTTCCCGAGTAGCGGCGGACCCCTGAAATCTGCCGTGAATCTGCCAGGACCACCTGGTAAGCCTAAATACTTCCTGGTGACCGATAGCGGACGAGTACCGTGAGGGAATGGTGAAAAGTACCCCGGGAGGGGAGTGAAATAGTACCTGAAACCGTTCGCCTACAATCCGTCGGAGCCTTGCGGGGTGACGGCGTGCCTTTTGAAGAATGAGCCTGCGAGTTAGTGGCATGTGGCGAGGTTAACCCGTGTGGGGGAGCCGTAGCGAAAGCGAGTCTGAATAGGGCGTTCAGTCGCGTGTCCTAGACCCGAAGCGGAGTGATCTAGCCATGGGCAGGCTGAAGCGCGGGTAAGACCGCGTGGAGGGCCGAACCCACCAACGTTGAAAAGTTGGGGGATGACCTGTGGTTAGGGGTGAAAGGCCAATCAAACTCCGTGATAGCTGGTTCTCCCCGAAATGCATTTAGGTGCAGCGTCGCGTGTTTCTTGCCGGAGGTAGAGCACTGGATGGTCTAGGGGGCCCACAAGCTTACCGAAATCAGCCAAACTCCGAATGCCGGTAAGTGAGAGCGCGGCAGTGAGACTGCGGGGGATAAGCTTCGTAGTCGAGAGGGAAACAGCCCAGATCACCAGCTAAGGCCCCTAAGCGTGTGCTAAGTGGAAAAGGATGTGGGGTCGCATAGACAACCAGGAGGTTGGCTTAGAAGCAGCCACCCTTTAAAGAGTGCGTAATAGCTCACTGGTCAAGTGGTTCCGCGCCGACAATGTAGCGGGGCTCAAGCACACCGCCGAAGCTGTGGCATTCACATTTTTATCTCGCTTGGACTTGATTCCTTGTGCAGGTGTGTGGATGGGTAGGGGAGCGTCGTGCCGGGGGTGAAGCAGCGGGGTGACCCAGTTGTGGACGCGGCACGAGTGAGAATGCAGGCATGAGTAGCGAAAGAAGGGTGAGAAACCCTTCCGCCGGATGACCAAGGGTTCCAGGGCCAGGCTAATCCGCCCTGGGTGAGTCGGGACCTAAGGCGAGGCCGAGAGGCGTAGTCGATGGACAACGGGTTGATATTCCCGTACCCGCGAAAGAGCGTCCCTGATGAACCTCGTTGTGCTAACCACCCGAACCGGCTGCGATCTTCGGATCAAGGTTGGGGAGCGTGGGAACCTGGCGGGTAGTAGTCAAGCGATGGGGTGACGCAGGAAGGTAGCTGAGCCCGGCCGGTGGTTGTGCCGGGGTAAGCGTGTAGGCCGGTGTGTAGGCAAATCCGCACACCATGAA
>NZ_JBICUN010000038.1:0-1615 GCF_043198195.1 Micromonospora sp. NPDC048868 | reverse complement strand
TAGGCTGAGACGTGATGCCGAGCCGATTCAGGTGAAGTCAGTGATCCTATGCTGCCGAGAAAAGCCTCTAGCGAGTTCTTAGCGGCCCGTACCCCAAACCGACACAGGTGGTCAGGTAGAGAATACCGAGGCGATCGGGCGAACTGTGGTTAAGGAACTCGGCAAATTGCCCCCGTAACTTAGGGAGAAGGGGGGCCGGAGACGTGAAGCCCCGCGCGGGTGGAGCGTTGTATGGCCGCAGAGAGCAGGGGGAAGCGACTGTTTACTAAAAACACAGGTCCATGCGAAGAAGTAATTCGATGTATATGGACTGACGCCTGCCCGGTGCTGGAACGTTAAGGGGACCTGTTAGCTCTTCGGGGCGAAGCGGAGAACTTAAGCGCCAGTAAACGGCGGTGGTAACTATAACCATCCTAAGGTAGCGAAATTCCTTGTCGGGTAAGTTCCGACCTGCACGAATGGCGTAACGACTTCCCCACTGTCTCAACCACAGGCCCGGCGAAATTGCATTACGAGTAAAGATGCTCGTTACGCGCGGCAGGACGGAAAGACCCCGGGACCTTTACTATAGCTTGACATTGGTATCCGAATTAGCTTGTGTAGGATAGGTGGGAGCCGGTGAAGTCCATACGCCAGTATGGGTGGAGGCAATCTTGAAATACCACTCTGGTTGATTTGGGTATCTAACTTCGGACCGTTATCCGGTTCAGGGACAGTGTCTGGTGGGTAGTTTAACTGGGGCGGTTGCCTCCTAAAGGGTAACGGAGGCGCCCAAAGGTTCCCTCAGCCTGGTTGGCAATCAGGTGTTGAGTGCAAGTACACAAGGGAGCTTGACTGTGAGACTGACAGGTCGAGCAGGGACGAAAGTCGGGACTAGTGATCCGGCACTTGCGAGTGGAAGCGGTGTCGCTCAACGGATAAAAGGTACCCCGGGGATAACAGGCTGATCTTCCCCAAGAGTCCATATCGACGGGATGGTTTGGCACCTCGATGTCGGCTCGTCGCATCCTGGGGCTGTAGCAGGTCCCAAGGGTTGGGCTGTTCGCCCATTAAAGCGGTACGCGAGCTGGGTTTAGAACGTCGTGAGACAGTTCGGTCCCTATCCGCCGTGCGCGTAGGATACTTGAGAAGGGCTGTCCCTAGTACGAGAGGACCGGGACGGACGAACCTCTGGTGTGCCAGTTGTCCCGCCAGGGGCACGGCTGGTTAGCTACGTTCGGAAGGGATAACCGCTGAAAGCATCTAAGCGGGAAGCTCGCTTCAAGATGAGGTATCCCACCCACCTTGGTGGGGTAAGGCCCCCAGCTAGACGACTGGGTTGATAGGCCGGAAATGTAAGCCCGGTAACGGGTTCAGTTGACCGGTACTAATAGGCCGAGGACTTGACTACTAAGCTGCTACGCGTCCACTGTGCAACTCTCGATAAACGAACAACAGACCACGTGGTTGGTGTTGTTTGATATGTCGATAGAGTTACGGCGGTCATGGCGGAGGGGAAACGCCCGGTTACATTCCGAACCCGGAAGCTAAGCCCTCCAGCGCCGATGGTACTGCACTCGGGAGGGTGTGGGAGAGTAGGACGCCGCCGGACAATCTTTCAGTTCAGGGTCACCCC
>NZ_JBICUN010000037.1:0-6043 GCF_043198195.1 Micromonospora sp. NPDC048868 | reverse complement strand
GGACCTCCCCTTCGAACAAGTCGTCGAAGCCGTCAACCCCACCCGCAACCTCGCCCACACCCCCCTCTTCCAGGTCATGTTCGCCTGGCAGAACAACGAGGACGTGGACCTGGACCTGCCGGGTGTCGAGGTGACCGCGCTGCGCAGCCCGTGGACCAGCGCCAAGTTCGACCTCACCCTCTCCCTGGCCGAGCACGACGGCCGCATCACCGGCAGCCTCGAGTACGCCACCGCGCTCTTCGACGCCGCCACCGCCCAGCGGCACATCCGCTACCTACGCCACGTCCTCACCCAACTCGTCGCGCACCCCGACGAGCCGATCGACCGGCTGTCGCTGCTCGACCCGGCGGAGCGCCGTGACCTCCTCGCCGCCTGGGGCGACGCGAGCGCGTACCCGGTCGAGCGGACGATCCCCGGGCTGTTCGCGGAGCGGGTCGCCGCGGCGCCCGACGCGGTGGCTGTGACGTTCGAGGGCACCTCGCTCACCTACCGCGACCTCGACGCGCGCGCCAACCGGCTGGCCCACCACCTGCGCGCGTACGGCGTCGGCCCCGACACCCTCGTCGGGGTCTGCCTGGAACGCTCACCCGAGCTGGTCGTCGCCCTGCTGGCCGTGCTCAAGGCCGGCGGCGCGTACGTGCCGCTCGACCCCACCCATCCGGCGGAGCGCCTCGGCGAGCTGCTGCGCGACAGCGCCCCGGTCGCCGTCCTCACCCACGCCGCGACCCGCGCCACCCTCGACGGCCTCACCGACGCGCCCCTCGTCGACCTCGACACCGACGCACACCGCTGGGCCGAGCACCCCACCACCGACCCCGACCCCGGCACCCGGCCCGACCACCTCGCCTACGTCATCTACACCTCCGGCTCCACCGGCCGGCCCAAGGGCGTCATGGTCGAGCACGCCAACGTGGTGCGGCTCTTCTCCGCCACGGCCGGGTGGTTCGGCTTCGGTCCGACGGACGTGTGGAGCCTCTTCCACTCCTTCGCGTTCGACTTCTCCGTCTGGGAGATCTGGGGGGCGCTGCTGCACGGCGGCCGGCTGGTGATCGTCCCCCGACTGGTCAGCCGCTCCCCCGCCGACTTCCACCGGCTCCTCTGCGACGAGGGCGTCACCGTCCTCAACCAGACCCCCAGCGCGTTCCGCAGCCTGATCGCCGCGCAGGCCGACAGCGCGCGGGCGCACCGGCTGCGTACGGTGGTCTTCGGGGGCGAGGCGCTGGACCCGACGATGCTGCGGCCGTGGTATGCGGACGCGCGCAACGGGCGCACCGAACTGGTCAACATGTACGGCATCACCGAGACCACCGTGCACGTGACCCACCGGCCGTTGAACCCGGCCGACACCGAGCGACCCGGCGTCAGCCCGATCGGGCGACCCATCGGGGACCTGCGGCTCTACGTGCTCGACGGGCGGGGGGAACCGGTGCCGCCCGGGGTCGTCGGCGAGCTCCACGTCGGTGGCGCGGGGGTCGCGCGCGGCTACCTCAACCGTCCCGCGCTGACCGCCGAACGCTTCCGGCCCAGCCCGTTCGTCGCGGGGGACCGGCTCTACGCCACCGGTGACCTCGTGCGCCACCGCCCCGACGGCGGTCTCGAGTACCTGGGCCGCAACGACTCCCAGGTGCAGATCCGTGGCTACCGCGTCGAGCTGGGCGAGATCGAGGCCCGGCTGGCCGCCTGTCCCGGCGTACGCGACGCGGTGGTGACGGTCACGACCGACGCCACGGGCGAGCCGCGCCTGGTCGGCTACTACACCGCGTCGGTGCGCCGGCTGACGGCCGAGGCGCTGCGGACCCGGCTGGCCGGTGTCCTGCCGGAGCACATGGTCCCGGCCGCGTACGTGCGGGTCGCCGAGTGGCCGCTCACGCCCAACGGCAAGCTCGACCACCGGGCGCTGCCCGCACCCGACGGGTCCGCCTTCGCCGCCCGCCACTACACCGAGCCGGTCGGTCCGACGGAGACCGCCCTCGCCGCCATCTGGGCCGAGGTGCTCGGCGTCGAGCGGGTCGGCCGGCACGACAACTTCTTCGCGCTGGGCGGGCACTCGCTGCTGGCCCTGCGGGTGCTGGAACGGATGCGCAGCCAGGGCCTCTCCGCCGACGTACGCGCGCTCTTCGCCGCGCCGGTCCTGGCCGACCTGGCCGCCGCCGTGGGTGCCGGCGCGGACCGGGCCGACGCGACGCCGGAGCCGATCCCGGCCGGCTGCGACCGGATCACCCCGGACCTGCTGCCGCTGGTGGAGCTGAGCCAGCCGGAGATCGACGCGGTCGTCGCCACCGTGTCCGGCGGGGCGCCGAACGTGCAGGACGTCTACCCGCTGGCCCCGGTGCAGGAGGGGATGCTCTTCCACCACCTGATGGCCCGCGACCGCGACCCCTACCTGGTGACCACGGTCCTGCGCTTCGCCGACCGGGACCGGCTGGACCGCTACGCCGCCGCGCTGGAGGCGGTGGTCGCCCGGCACGACGTGCTGCGCACCGGCGTGGTGTGGCACGGGATCAACGAGCCGGTGCAGGTGGTGTGGCGCCGGGCGCCCCTGCCGGTGGAGGAGGTCACGCTCGACCCCGTGGGCGACGACCCGCTCCGGCAGCTCCGCGAGCACGTCGACAGGCGGTACGCCCGCCTCCCCCTCGACCAGGCCCCCCTGCTGCGGCTGCTGGTCGCACGGGACCCGCGCGACGGCGGGTGGCTGGCCGTGGAGCTGATCCACCACATCGTCGACGACAACACCTCGCTGAAGCAGCTGCGGGCCGAGGTCCGCGCGTACCTGGCCGGCGAGGGCGACCGGCTGCCGCCGCCGCTGCCCTTCCGCGACTTCGTGGCGCGGATCCGGCGCGGCGCCGACCGGGCCGAGCAGGAGAGCTTCTTCCGCCGGATGCTCTCCGACCTGGACAGCCCGACCGTGCCCTTCGGCCTGCGCGACATCCACGGCGACGGGCACACCATGCGCGACGCCCGGGTGTGGCTCGGTCCGGAGCTGACGCGGCGGCTGCGGCAGCGGGCCCAGGCCCTCCAGGTCGGGGTGACCAGCCTCTTCCACGTCGCCTGGGGGCAGGTGCTGGCCCGGGCCGCCGGGCGCCGGGACGTGGTCTTCGGCACCGTGCTCTCCGGGCGGATGGACGCCGGCGCGGGCAGCGACCGCGTCCTCGGGCCCTTCCTCAACACACTCCCCCTGCGGGTCACCGTCGACGCCACCGGCTCCACCGAGTGCGTGCTGCGCACCCACGAGGCGCTGACCGGGCTGATCCGCCACGAGCACGCGTCGCTGGCGCTGGCCCAGTCGTGCAGCGGGGTCGCGCCGCCGGCGCCACTCTTCACCGCCCTGCTGAACTACCGGCGCGCCGAGGTGCTGGCCGAGTCGGACGCCCCCGCGCCGGAACCCGACGCGGACGACCTCACCTACCTGGCCGCGCAGGAGCGCGGCAACTACCCGCTCGCGCTGGACGTCGACGACCTGCGCGACGACGTCGCGCTGACCGTCGCCGCCGCGGCCGGGGTGGCGCCCGACCGGGTCTGCGCGATGGTCGAGCGGGCCCTGGAGACGTTGGCCGACGCGCTGGAGCGGGCGCCGGACGCGCCGGTGGGCGGGCTCGACGTGCTGCCCCCCGCCGAGCGCCGCAGGCTGGTCGAGGAGGGCAACGACGCCACGGTGGCGTACCCGCCAGGGCGCTGCGTGCACCACCTCGTGGAGGCCCGGGCGGCCCGCGACCCGGAGGCGGTGGCCCTCGTCCTCGGCGACGAGCGGCTCACCTACGGCGAGTTGAACGCGCGGGCCAACCGGTTGGCCCACCACCTGCGCGCCCGGGGCGTCGGTCCGGACCGGCTGGTGGCGATCTGCGTCGAGCGGTCGCTGGACACCGTGGTGGGCCTGCTGGCGGTCCTCAAGGCGGGTGGCGCCTACCTCCCGCTCGACCCGGCGTACCCGGCCGAACGGCTCGCCGCCATGCTGCGCGACAGCGCCCCGGTGGCGGCGCTGACCCACGGCCCGGCCCGCGAGCGGTTGCGCGCCGCGCTGGCCGGGCTCGACACCCCGGTGGTCGACCTGGACCTCGACGCGGCGGCGTGGGCGGAGCTGCCGGTGACCGACCCGGTCGTCGACGGGTTGGGCGCGCACCACCTGGCGTACGTCATCTACACGTCCGGCACCTCCGGCACCGCCAACGGGGTGCTGGTGGAGCACCGGCAGCTGATGGCCGTGGCCGCCGCCTGGGAGCGCCTGTTCGACCTGCGTCCCGGCCTGGTGCACCTGCAGATGGCGAGCTTCTCCTTCGACGTCTTCACCGCCGACGTGGTGCGGGCGCTCGGCTTCGGCGGGCGGTTGGTGCTCTGCCCGCGTCCGCTGCTGCTGGACAGCGCGGGCCTGTACGCCCTGCTGCGCCGCCACGACGTGGACTTCGCCGACTTCGTGCCGGCGGTGCTCAACCCGCTGCTGGAGCACCTGGAGGCGACCGGCGGCAGCCTCGCCGGGTTGGAGACGGTGGTCTGCGGCTCGGACGCCTGGACCGCCGCGAACGCCGCCCAGCTCCGGGCCCGCTGCGGCCCGCGGGTGCGGATCGTCAACGCGTACGGCGTGACCGAGGCGGCCGTCGACAGCACCTGCCACCTGCTCCCGGTGGACGACCTCGCCGGGGCGACCTGCCTGCCGATCGGCCGGCCGCTGCCGAACGTGCGCGTCTACCTGCTGGACGCCGAGGGCGAGCCGGTGCCGGACGGGGTGGTCGGCGAGATCCACATCGGCGGCGCGGGCGTGGCGCGCGGCTACCTGAACCGGCCCGAGCTGACCGCGCGGCGCTTCCGCGCCAACCCGTTCGTGCCGGGCGAGCGGCTCTACCGCACCGGTGACCTGGGTCGTCGCCTGCCGGACGGCGAACTGGAGTTCCTGGGCCGCGACGACTTCCAGGTGAAGATCCGGGGCTTCCGCGTCGAGCTGGGCGAGATCGAGTCGCGGCTGGCGGCGACCGAGGGCGTCCGGGAGGCGGTGGTCGTGGCGCGCCCGGACGCCGGCGGCCAGCAGCGGCTCGTCGCGTACGTGCTGGGCGGGGAGGCGCCGGACGCCGCGCGGTTGCGGGACCGGCTCGCCGCCCAGCTGCCGGAGCACATGGTGCCGTCGGCGTACGTCCGGCTGGCCGCGTGGCCGCTGACGCCCAACGGCAAGCTCGACCGGGCGGCGCTGCCGGCACCGGACGGGGAGGCCTTCGGCCAGCGCGGGCACGTCGAGCCGGTCGGCCTGCTGGAGACCATGGTCGCCGGCGTCTGGGCCGAGGTGCTGGGGATCGAGCGCGTCGGCCGGCACGACGACTTCTTCGCCCTGGGCGGCCACTCGCTGCTCGCCATGCGGCTGGTGTCCAGGATCCGGCAGGTGCTGGGGCGGGAGGTCTCCCCGGCGGCGCTCTTCGCCGCGCCGGTCCTCGCCGCCTTCGTCGCCCGGCTGACGCCGGACGGCCGCGACGTGCTGCCCCCGATCCGCCCGGTCGACCGGGCCGGTGCGCTGGAGCCCTCCTTCGCGCAGCGGCGGTTGTGGTTCCTGGAACGCCTCGGCGGTCTCGGCCACGCCTACCACATGCCCCTCGCCCTGGAGTTGGCCGGCTGGCTCGACCACGACGCCCTGCGGGCGGCCCTGGATGCCCTGGTCGCCCGGCACGAGGCCCTGCGCACCCGGCTCGTGCCCGCCGGCTCCGACGTCCACCAGCACGTCGACCCGCCCGGCACCGGCTTCACCCTGCACACGCACGACCTCACCGGGGCGCCCGACGCCGCCGCCCGGCTGGCCCGGCTCCAGGACGAGGAGTTCACGGCCCCGTTCGACCTGACCGCCGGTCCCCTGATCCGGGGCCGCCTGGTCACCCTCGCCCCGGACCGGCACGTCCTGCTCGTCACCATGCACCACGTCGTGTCCGACGGCTGGTCCATCGGCGTCCTGACCCGCGAGCTGGGGGCGCTGTACACCGCGCACCACCGCGGCGAACCCGACCCCCTGCCGCCCCTGCCCGTGCAGTACGCCGACTACGCCGCCTGGCAACGCCAATGGCTCACCGACGGC
>NZ_JBICUN010000036.1:0-17941 GCF_043198195.1 Micromonospora sp. NPDC048868 | reverse complement strand
GGGGGCACCGGGGTTATGTCCGCGGGGGTGTAGAACCGGGGGCTCCCCCCCCGCCCCGACCGCGGGGAAATCTCTACTAAACCACCCTATCTGTGGGGCCGCCCGGGTCCGGCGCGCGGGGCGGGGGCGACGTCGCTTCGAAGGGACATTCATGGCGAAGATCCTGAGCTTCTCGGACGACGCCCGGCACCTGCTCGAGCACGGTGTCAACGCCCTCGCGGACGCGGTCAAGGTCACCCTCGGCCCGCGCGGGCGCAACGTCGTCCTGGACAAGAAGTTCGGTGTGCCCACGATCACCAACGACGGCGTGACCATCGCCAAGGAGATCGAGCTCACCAACCCCTACGAGAACCTCGGTGCGCAGCTGGTCAAGGAGGTGGCGACCAAGACCAACGACGTCGCCGGCGACGGGACCACCACCGCCACCGTGCTGGCCCAGGCGATGGTCCGCGAGGGCCTGCGCAACGTCACGGCCGGCGCCAACCCGGCCGGCCTCAAGCGGGGCATCGACGCGGCGGCCGCCAAGGTCTCCGAGGCGCTGCTCGGCCGCGCGGTCGAGGTCGCCGACAAGAAGTCGATCGCGCACGTCGCGACGATCTCCGCGCAGGACGCCACGATCGGCGAGCTGATCGCCGAGGCGATGGAGAGGGTCGGCCGCGACGGTGTCATCACCGTCGAGGAGGGCTCCGCCCTGCACACCGAGCTGGACGTGACCGAGGGTCTCCAGTTCGACAAGGGCTTCATCTCGCCCAACTTCGTCACCGACATGGAGTCGCAGGAGTCGGTCCTGGAGGACCCGTACATCCTGATCACGACCCAGAAGATCTCGGCGATCGAGGAGCTGCTGCCGCTGCTGGAGAAGGTCCTCCAGAACAGCAAGCCGCTGCTGATCATCGCCGAGGACGTCGACGGCCAGGCGCTGTCGACGCTGGTGGTCAACTCGATCCGCAAGACCCTCAAGGTCTGCGCGGTCAAGGCCCCCGGCTTCGGTGACCGGCGCAAGGCGATGCTCCAGGACATGGCGATCCTCACCGGCGCCGAGCTGGTCGCGCCCGAGCTGGGCTACAAGCTCGACCAGGTGGGCCTGGAGGTGCTCGGCACCGCCCGGCGCGTGGTGGTCGACAAGGAGAACACCACGGTCGTCGACGGCGGCGGCAAGTCGAGCGAGGTCGCCGACCGGGTCGCGCAGATCCGCAAGGAGATCGAGGCCTCGGACTCCGACTGGGACCGGGAGAAGCTCGCCGAGCGGCTGGCCAAGCTGTCCGGCGGCATCGCGGTCATCAAGGTCGGCGCCGCGACCGAGGTCGAGATGAAGGAGCGCAAGCACCGCATCGAGGACGCGATCGCCGCGACCAAGGCCGCGGTCGAGGAGGGCACCGTCCCCGGCGGCGGCGCCGCCCTGGTGCAGATCCTGCCGGCGCTCGACGACGACCTCGGCTTCACCGGGGACGAGAAGGTCGGCGTCTCGATCGTGCGCAAGTCGCTGGTCGAGCCGCTGCGCTGGATCGCCCAGAACGCCGGCCACGACGGCTACGTCGTGGTGCAGAAGGTTGCCGGCAAGGAGTGGGGCCACGGCCTCGACGCCGCCACCGGCGAGTATGTCGACCTGGCGAAGTCCGGCATCGTCGACCCGGTGAAGGTGACCCGCAACGCGGTCACCAACGCGGCGTCGATCGCCGGCCTGCTGCTCACCACGGAGAGCCTCGTGGTGGAGAAGCCGGAGAAGGCCGAGCCGGCCGCCGCCGGTGGGCACGGCCACAGCCACGGCCACGGCCACCAGCACGGCCCGGGCTTCTGACCCCTCGCCGTACGCCCAGTCGGGGCGCACCGTCCGTGTGACGGTGCGCCCCGACGCCTTTCGGCGGGCAGGGGGGGCGTGACCACCGGCCGGTGCGTCGCGAACCCGGGCGGGAACGCCGCGACGCCGCGTCCCCGGGCGGGGACGCGGCGTCGGTGTGGTCTCGGGGAGGTTGCCGGCTCAGGCGATCTTGCGCTGGGCGGGGACGGTCGACCGGTGCGGCTGGCCCAGGCGGGCCTCCAGTCGGGCCACGTCGACCCGGCTCTGGCGGCGGTCGGCCAGGTCCTCCCAGCCGACGGCGAGCAGCCGCAGCCGCTCCGACTCGCTGAAGCCGCCCCACACGCCGTACGGCTCGCGCACGGCGAGGGCGTGGGCGGCGCACTCGGCCCGCACGGGGCAGGCGCGGCAGACGGCCTTCGCGCCGGACTCCCGGCGCAGGCGGGACGAGCCACGCTCGCCGTCCGGGTGGAAGAACTGAGCGCTGTCCCGGCCCCGGCAGGCACCGAGCCGCTGCCAGTCCCAGAGGTCGACGATGGGTCCGGGCAGTCTGCGTACGTTCGACATCAGCACCCCTCCTCCCGCGCGGCACCGCGCAGATCCTGGTGAATCGGCGTCCGGGCGACGGTCCGCGCAGGCGCGCCGTTTCCGGCCTGGGACCTCCGTACCCGGGCCGTTGCCGGCTCACACACCTGTGATCGAAAACTTCCGGCAACTGGCGGCATATGCCCCACTTGTCGGAAAAGTTCGGAGGATTGCCCGAACCCCCTCGCGACCCGACCCGGTCATGGTCTGCTCTTGGACGGAGAGGAGACCACTGTGCGTACGGTTCTCGTGTGCGTTCGGACACCGCTCGCGGCGCAGTATCTGGCGTCCGCGGCGGCACGGCTCGGGCTGTCCGCCGTGGTGCGGACGGCTGTCTCCGACCCCGAGGTGATGTTGCGGCTGGCCGAGCGCCCGGCCGACGTGGTGCTCGCGGACACGGCCCTCACCCGGCCGGACAGCGCGGGCTTCGTCCGGCGGGTGCTCGCCCGCGCGCCGCAGGCCTCCGTGCTGCTGCTCGGCACGGAGGAGTCGGAGGCCGCCGCGGCCACCATCAGCGCGGGTGCCCGGGGCCTCATCCAGGGCGTCGACCAGGACCTGACCAGCGCGGTGGCCAAGGCCCTGCTGCTGCTCTCCTCGCCCGGCCGGGCCGCCCGACGCCCGGCCACCGACCCGGCCCGGGACACCGCGGCGGTCGGCGGTCCCGCCCGTACCGGCCCGGCCGGCCGGCCGGCGGCCGAACCGGGACCCGGCTGGCAGGCGACGGCCCCCGACGGTCCGGGCGGCACCCCGACGGTGGTGCCGTCGCAGCGCGGCGACGACCCGGCCGAGCCCGCCGACGAGCCGGCCGAGGCCACGCCCCCCGGGCGGCGGGCCGGACCCGGCCCGCGCGGCGGCCGGTCCCAGGTCGGGCTCACCGAACGCGAACTCCAGGTGCTGCTGGGCATGGCGGAGGGCAAGAGCAACGCCGAGATCGGCCGGGAGCTGTTCGTCTCGGAGGACACCGTGAAGACCCACGCCCGGCGGTTGTTCCGCAAGCTCGGCGCGCGGGACCGCGCGCACGCGGTGGCGGCCGGTTTCCGCGCCGGCCTGGTGGCCTGAGCCCCCGCACCCCGACCGGCCGGCACCCGTCGTCAGGCGGTCGGCTCGGGCTCCTCGTCGGTGCCCTCGGTCAGCGTGTCGTGCACCCCGTCGGCGTAGCCACGGGCGTAGTCCCAGGTGACGTAGTGGTCCGGGTCCGGGTCGTAGGCCGGCTCGTGCACCCGGGGACGCCCCGAGCTGAGCAGGTGGCGCAGGTTGCCCCGCAGCAGGTCCCAGTCGAAGTAGTGCGGCTCCCGGCAGTCCTCGCACTCGATGACCAGCCCGCGCACCCCGATCGGCGCCAGCAGCGCCTGGTAGATCTCCAGGTCGGCGAGATCCTCCAGCACGTCCTGACGCTCGACGTCGGTCAGCGGGTCGAGCGGGGCGTCGTCGCCCGGATCGTGCAGGCCGGCGGCCGGATCAGCCGGGTCGCCGTTGAAGGGGTCGATGGGCTCGTCGTGCACCCCCTCACCGTAGACCCAACGCCAGGGCCGCGTCCGCCCCCGCCACCGGTGACCTGGGCTGCCACCGCCCGGGGACGGCCCGTGCCGGTGGGTACGATGGGACGACGCGCCCGTCACCCGGCGTGTGCCGGTGCCCGCCCGCGCCACCTCGCTGAAGCCCGTCCGAGCAGCTCAGGGGAGCAATCGTGGAATTTTCGCCCAGCACCGATCTACCGGCCGGCGCCGACAGCGGCGAGCTGGGCGGCCACCTGCCGGAGCTGCCCGCCGGCTCGGCCCGGGTGGTTCCGCTCGGGCTGACCTTCGACGACGTGCTGCTCCAGCCGGGCGAGTCGGACGTCGTGCCCAGCCGGGTCAACACGGTGACGAAGCTGACCCGCAACATCAGCCTGAGCATCCCGCTGCTCTCCAGCGCGATGGACACGGTGACCGAGGCCCGGATGGCGATCGCCATGGCCCGGCAGGGCGGCATCGGCGTGCTGCACCGCAACCTCTCCCTGGAGGACCAGGCGCTCCAGGTCGACCTGGTGAAGCGCTCCGAGTCCGGCATGATCACCAACCCGGTGACCGCCAGCCCCGACGACACCCTGCGCGACGTCGACGCCCTCTGCGGGCGCTACCGCATCTCCGGCGTGCCCGTCGTGGACGGCGAGGGCCAGCTCGTCGGCATCGTCACCAACCGCGACATGCGGTTCGTCTCCGACCCGGCCACCCCGGTCCACCAGATCATGACCCGCACCCCGCTGGTCACCGCCCCGGTCGGGGTGCGCAAGGAGGACGCGCTCGACCTGCTGCGCCAGCACAAGGTCGAGAAGCTGCCGATCGTCGACGACTCGGGCCGGCTGCGCGGCCTGATCACGGTCAAGGACTTCACCAAGAGCGAGCAGTACCCGAACGCCACAAAGGACGACGCCGGCCGGCTGCGGGTCGCCGCCGCCGTCGGGGTGGGCGACGACGCCTACAAGCGGGCGCGGGCGCTGGTGGACGCGGGCGTCGACGTGCTGATCGTCGACACCGCGCACGGCCACCAGCGGGCGGTGCTGGAGATGGTCGCCCAGCTCAAGAAGGACGTCACCATCGACATCGTCGGCGGCAACGTCGCCACCTACGCCGGCGCCCGGGCGCTGGTCGAGGCGGGCGCCGACGGCGTGAAGGTCGGCGTCGGGCCGGGCGCGATCTGCACCACCCGGATCGTCGCCGGGGTGGGCGTACCGCAGATCACCGCGATCATGGAGGCCGCGCGGGCCGCGCGGCCGGCCGGCGTCCCGGTGATCGGCGACGGCGGCATTCAATACTCGGGCGACATCGCCAAGGCGCTCGTCGCGGGCGCCGACACGGTGATGCTCGGCAGCCTGCTGGCCGGCTGCGAGGAGAGCCCCGGCGAGCTGATCTTCATCAACGGCAAGCAGTACAAGGCCTACCGGGGCATGGGCTCGCTCGGCGCGATGCAGTCCCGGGGCCAGGGCAAGTCCTACTCCAAGGACCGCTACTTCCAGCAGGACGTGCTCGCCGAGGACAAGCTGGTTCCCGAGGGCGTGGAGGGCCAGGTGCCCTACCGGGGCCCGCTGTCCGCGGTCGCCCACCAGCTGACCGGTGGGCTGCGCGCGGCGATGGGGTACGTCGGCGCGGAGAGCATCCCCGAGCTGCACCGCCGCGGTCAGCTCATCCGGATCACGGCGGCGGGGCTCAAGGAGAGCCACCCGCACGACATCCAGATGACGGTCGAGGCGCCCAACTACCACTCCCGCTGACCATCCCCCTGCGACAACTGGAGTCCCCCATGCGTGACGTGGTCGAGATCGGGCTGGGCAAGACCGCGCAGCGCGGCTACCACCTGGACGACATCGCCATCGTGCCGAGCCGCCGGACCCGGGACGTCGACGACGTCTCCACCGCCTGGCAGCTCGACGCGTACCAGTTCGGCATCCCCTGCGTCGGGCACCCGTCGGACGCGACGATGAGCCCGGCCTCCGCCGTCCGGCTCGGCCAGCTCGGCGGCCTCGGCGTGCTCAACGTCGAGGGCCTGTGGACCCGCTACGAGAACCCGACCAAGGTCCTGGAGGAGCTGTCCGGGCTCGACGAGGACGCCCGCGCCACCAAGCGGCTCCAGGAGGTCTACGCGGAGCCGATCCGCCCCGACCTGATCGCCGAGCGGGTCCGCGAGCTGCGCGCCGGCGGCGGCACGGTGGCGGTGCGGGTCTCCCCGCAGCACACCCTGGCGCTGGCCCCGGTGATCCTCGACGCCGGCGTCGACATCCTCGTCATCCAGGGCACCATCGTCTCCGCCGAGCACGTCTCGACCACCGACGAGCCGCTCAACCTCAAGGAGTTCATCGCCGACCTGGACCTCCCGGTCGTCGTCGGCGGCTGCACCGACTACAAGACCGCGCTGCACCTGATGCGTACGGGGGCGGCCGGCGTCATCGTCGGCATCGGCGGCGACGAGTGGTCCACCACCGAGTCGGTGCTGGGCATCCGGGTGCCGATGGCGACCGCGATCGCCGACGCGGCGGCGGCCCGCCGGGACTACCTCGACGAGACCGGCGGCCGGTACGTGCACCTGATCGCCGACGGCGACATCGAGACCTCGGGCGACATCGCCAAGGCGCTCGGCTGCGGCGCCGACGCGGTGATGCTCGGCGAGCCGTTGTCGCTCTGCGCCGAGGCGCCGGCCGGTGGCGCCTGGTGGCACTCCGCCGCCAGCCACCCGTCGCTGCCCCGGGGCGCGTTCGAGACCGCCGGCGACCCGCTCGGCTCGATGGAGCAGCTGCTCTTCGGCCCGGCCGACGAGCCGGACGGCCAGCTCAACCTCTTCGGTGGCCTGCGCCGCGCGATGGCCAAGTGCGGCTACCGCGACCTGAAGGAGTTCCAGAAGGTCGGCCTGGTCCTCGACCGCTGACCTGCGCAAGCAGCACCACCCGCACCGGCCGCGCCGATAGGCTCGGCCGGTGCGTCGTACCCGCCGTCGGATCCGCCCCGCGCTCGCCGTCGCCGTCGTCGCGGCCCTGCTCTCCCCGGCCTGCACGAGCGGCGGCGAGCGGGGCGGCCTCCGGCCCGGGGCGGCCGACCTCGGCGACCCGTACGTCCCGGGGGCCGGCAATGGCGGCTACGACGTCGCGGGCTACCGGCTCGCGGTCCGCTACGACCCGGCGACCGACCGGCTCGCCGGGCGGGCCGCGCTGACGGCCACCGCGACCACCGGGCTGTCCCGGTTCAACCTGGACCTCGCCGGGCTGGACGTGTCGCGGGTGGCCGTCGACGGCCGACCGGCCGGGTCCGCCCGCGACGGCGACGAGCTGGTGGTCACCCCGCGCGACGGCCTTGCCCGGGGCGCCCGGTTCGTGGTCGAGGTGGACTACTCCGGCGTGCCGGCGGCCAGGGCCGACGGGCAGCTCGGCAGCGGCGGCTTCCTGCACACCGACGACGGCGCGATCGCCCTCGGCCAGCCCTGGTCGGCGGCCACCTGGTTCCCGGTCAACGACCACCCGTCCGACAAGGCCACGTACGACATCGAGGTGACCGTCCCGGACGGGCTGGCCGCGCTGAGCAACGGGGTGCCGGGGGAGCGGACCAGCGCCGGCGGCTGGACCACCTGGCGCTGGGCCGAGCGGTCGCCGATGGCCAGCTACCTCACGACCCTGGTGATCGGCGACTACCGGGTGCGCAGCGGCACGCACGCCGGCAGGCCGATGGTCACGGCGGTGCCGGCGAGCCTGCCGGAGGACGGGCCGGCGGCCGCCTCGCTGGCCCGCACCGGCGAGATCGCCGACTTCCTGGCCAGCCGCTTCGGGCCGTACCCGTTCGACTCCTACGGCGGGGTCGTGGTCACCGACGACCGGATCGGCTACGCGCTGGAGACCCAGTCCCGGCCGGTCTACGGGCCGGGCTTCTTCCGGGGCGGGCGCCCCAACCCGGGGGTGGTCGCGCACGAGCTGGCCCACCAGTGGTTCGGCAACAGCGTGGCGCTGAGCCGGTGGAGCGACATCTGGCTCAACGAGGGCTTCGCCAGCTACGCGGAGTGGCTGTGGGAGGAGCACGACGGCGGCCGCACCGCGCAGCGCAACTTCGAGCTGGAGTACGCCGCGACCGACTGGTCCCGGCCGTCCGTCGATCCCGGACGGTCCCGGTTGTTCGGCGCGGCCGTCTACAAGCGTGGCGCGCTCGCCGTGCACGCGCTGCGCCGCACGGTCGGCGACGAGACGTTCTTCCGCATCCTGCGGACCTGGACGGCCGAGCGGCGCGACGGCAACGCCACCACCGACGACCTGATCGCCCTGGCCGAGCGGGTCGCCGGCAAGCCCCTGCGCCCGTTCTTCGACGCCTGGCTCGTCGGTGGGAGCGCCCCCGCCCTGCCCTGACGCGGCTCCCCGTCGGCGCTCGGTAGGCTGCGGCCGGACCCGGCGCGGCACCGCCTGCCCGCCCGCCCCGTGCGGCGGGGCCGGCGGCACCGGCCGGCGCGGGTCCACCACGCTCGCCGGTGGGGCAGCCGGCGACGCAGGGAGGAGAAGAGGCGATGACGCTGTCGCGGCGGACGCTGTGCGCGGGCACCGGCCTGTTGCTGGCCGGGATGCTGGGGCTGGCCGGCTGCGGGTCGGCCGAGGACCCGGCTCCGGCCCCGAGCTCCGCCGCGCCGGCCGCGCCGGCCGCGCCGCGCCAGTTCCTCCTCGGCGCGGCCGGCGTCGGCGACGCCTACTTCCCGACCTACGGCAACGGCGGGTACGACGTCAGCCGCTACACGGTCAAGGTGCGCTACGACCCGGCGGAGGACCGGTTGACCGGAACCACCACCGTGCAGGCGGCGGCGACCGGCGACCTGTCCGCGTTCAACCTGGACCTGGCCGGGCTGACCGTGCGGTCCGTGACGGTGGACGGGGCCCCGGCGAAGCACGGCCGCAAGGGCGACGAGCTGGTCGTGACCCCGGCCCGTGGTCTGATCGCGGGCAACGGCTTCGTCGTCGAGATCGCGTACGACGGCAAGCCGGAGCCGCTGCGCAACGAGGTCCTCGGCAGCGGCGGCTTCCTGCACACCGACGAGGGGGCGATCGCGCTCGGCCAGCCCGAGTCGGCGAGCACGTGGTTCCCCGTCAACGACCATCCCTCGGACAAGGCCACCTACGACTTCGAGATCACCGTGCCGAAGGGGCTGACGGCGGTCAGCAACGGTGTGCCGGCGGGAAAGAGCACGACCGGCGACTGGACCACCTGGAAGTGGGCCGAGCGCAGCCCGATGGCGAGTTACCTGAGCACCGTGGTCATCGGGAAGTTCCGGATCACCGAGGGCGAGCACAAGGGACGGCCGGTGTTCCACGCGGTCACCACCGACCTGCCCTCGGGCGCGGCGGACCGGTCGATCGCCGACACGGTCGAGGTGACCGACTACCTGGAGAGCGTCTTCGGGCCGTACCCGTTCGAGGCGTACGGCGGCGTGGTGATCTCCGACGCCCGGATCCGGTACGCCCTGGAGACGCAGAGCCGCCCGGTCTACTCCGCGAGCTTCTTCTCCCGCGGCGAGAACACGGCCGTGGTCGCCCACGAGATGGCGCACCAGTGGTTCGGCAACAGCGTGTCGCTGGCGAGGTGGCAGGACATCTGGCTCAACGAGGGCCTGGCCACCTACGCCGAGTGGCTGTGGGCCGAGCACGACGGCGGGCGCACCGCCCAGCAGGAGTTCGACGACCGGTACGCGGGCTCCTCGGGCCAGGTGTGGCGGACGCCGCCGGGCGAGCCGGGGGTGCCGAACCTGTTCAGCGAGTCGGTCTACCAGCGCGGCGGGATGACCGTGCACGCGCTGCGGGTGGCCGTCGGCGACAAGGCGTTCTTCGAGATCCTGAAGACCTGGGCGGCGCAGAACCGCGACGCGAACGCGACCACTGCCGAGTTCGTCGCGCTGGCCGAGCGGGTCTCGGGCAAGCAGCTCGACGACCTCTTCGAGGCGTGGCTGTACGGCAAGCAGCGGCCGGACCGTCCCGGGCGGGTGTGACGGCGCTCAGCGCGTGACGCGCAGCTTCGGGTTGGCGGCGAGGTAGGCGTCGGCCCGGCCGGCGCGCAGCTCGGTGAGGAACTTCCGCCCGGTCTGCGTGAGCTCCTCGCCCCGGTAGGCGCTGCCCCGGCCGACGCCCGCGCCGGGCAGGTCGACAAGCACGAACCGCTCCGGCGTGAGCCCGCCGAGGGCGTACGCGACGTCCACGACGCGCGGCCCGCCCGCGTAGACCAGGGTGTCGCCGAGCGCGTCGACCACCTGCTGGACGCGCTCCGGCTGCCGGGCCAGGTCCTCGCCGAGGATCTTCGTGGCCAGCGCCTTGATCAGCTGCTGCTGGTGGCGCTGCCGGGCGTAGCCACCGCCGGTGACGTAGCGCTGCCGGGCGTAGTCCAGCGCCTGCCAGCCGGTGAGGTGCCGCTCGCCCTTCTCGTAGACCATCTGCGGCCCGGTGTAGCCGCCACCGCCCGGCGCGGGTTCCCGGTGCCGGCCGTCGGGGCGGCGGTGCAGCGAGACGACCCGCTGGTCGACGTAGAGGTCCACCCCGCCGAGGCTGTCCACCAGCCGGTCGAAGCCGTTGAAGGTGAGCACCGCGCCGGCGTCGAAGCGCAGCCCCGTGTAGCCGCTGACCGTGCTGCGCAGCAGCTCGTACCCCTGGGCGGTGCTCGGCTGCTTCGGCTTGCCGGGCACCCGGCTGCCGTAGCTCATCGCGTGGGTGAGCTTGGTCCTGCCGCCGCGGTAGCCGGCCTTCGGGAAGGCCGGGATGTCGACAAGCAGGTCGCGGGGGAGGGAGAAGAGGTACGCCCGGTCGAGTCCCTTCGGCACGTGCAGCACCAGCACGGCGTCGCCGTGCGGCTCCCAGCCCGGCACGCTGACCCGGGTGTCCACCCCGACGAGCAGGAGGTTGAGCGGGCCGGTGATGCCGGCGCCCGGCGTCGCGGTCGGGCTCGGGCTCGGGGTGGGGCTCGCCTGCGGCGTCCCGGTGGCGCCCGTCGGCCCGATCGCGCGCCGCGGCCCGTCGTCGCGGACGAGCCGGGTGACCACCAGGGCGCCCACGGCCACCAGGACCACGGCCGCCAGGGCGGCCAGCCCCAGCACCCATCGTGGGCGTGGCGCCCCTGTCCGCTGAGTCATGCGACACCCCCGGTGATGACAACGCCTCGACGGGGGCGCCGAGTTGTGGGCGGGCGCCCCCGGGATCGTGGACCGGAGCATGATCCCGCGAAATCGGGCGCTGGCGCGATGGCTACCGAGCGGTAATGATGCGGTCATGCGGTACGACGTGCTCGTCATCGGGTCCGGCTTCGGCGGCAGCGTCACCGCGCTCCGGCTGGCCGAGAAGGGCTACTCGGTCGGGGTGCTGGAGGCCGGGCGTCGCTTCGCCGACGACGAGTTCCCGCAGACCTCCTGGCGGCTGCGGCGCTTCCTGTGGGCGCCCCGCCTCGGCTGTTACGGCCTCCAGCGGCTCACCCTGCTGCGTCCGGCCGACCGGAAGGCCGGCGGCGGCGTGCTGGTGCTCTCCGGCGCCGGGGTCGGCGGCGGCTCACTGGTCTACGCCAACACCCTCTACGAGCCGCTGGACGCCTTCTACACCGACCCGCAGTGGCGGGACGTCACCGACTGGCGCGACGAGCTGGCCGGCCACTACGACCAGGCGAAGCGGATGCTCGGCGCCACCACGTACCCGCTCGTCACCCGCGCGGACCGGGCGATGCGGGCGGTGGCCGACCGGATGGGGGTGGGGCACACCCACCACGCCACCCCGGTCGGCGTGTTCATCGGCCGCCCCGGCCAGCGGGCCACCGACCCCTACTTCGGTGGCGCCGGGCCGGAGCGCACCGGCTGCACGCACTGCGGCGCGTGCATGACCGGCTGCCGGCAGGGCGCGAAGAACACGCTGGTCAAGAACTATCTCTGGCTGGCCGAGCGACTCGGCGCGCGGGTGCACCCGCTGACGACGGTCACGGCCGTCCGCCCGGCCGGCGACGGCGGATACGCGGTGCACACGGTGCGCACGGGGGCCTGGCTGCGCGCGCGGCAGCAGGTGATCCACGCCGACCAGGTGGTCTTCGCGGCCGGCGCGCTCGGCACCCAGCGGCTGCTGCACGCGATGAAGGCGGAGGGTGCCCTGCCCGCGCTCTCGCCCCGCCTCGGCGAGCTGACCCGGACCAACTCGGAGGCGATCCTCGGCGCCTCGGTGCCCCGCCGGCAGGCCCGCGCCCAGGGGCTCGACTTCACCGAGGGGGTGGCGATCACCAGCTCGTTCCACCCCGACCCGCAGACCCACGTGGAGCCGGTCCGCTACGGCCGGGGCTCGAACGCGATGGGCCTGCTCCAGTCGCTGCTGGTCGACGGCGGGCCGCGCCGGGTCCGCCGCTGGCTGGGGGTCCTGCTGCGCCAGCCCGGCACGGCGGCCCGGCTGCTGTCGGTGCGCGGCTGGTCGGAGCGGACGGTGATCGCCCTGGTCATGCAGTCGGTGGACAACTCGCTGACCACCCGGCTGCGGCGCGGCCTGTTCGGCCGGCACCTGGTCTCCGGGCCGGGTCACGGCGCGCCCAACCCGACCTGGATCCCGGCCGGCAACCAGGCGGCCCGCCTGCTGGCCGAGGAGATCGGCGGTACGCCCGGCGGCGCCCTGACCGAGCCGTTCGACATCCCGATGACCGCCCACATCCTCGGCGGGGCGGTGATCGGCGCCACCCCGGCCGACGGCGTGATCGACCCGTGGCACCGGGTGTTCGGCCACCCGGGGCTGCACGTGGTCGACGGCGCGGCGGTCTCGGCGAACCTCGGGGTGAATCCGTCGCTGACCATCACCGCCCAGGCGGAACGCGCGATGTCCTTCTGGCCCAACAGGGGCGACGCGGACCCGAGGCCGCCGCTCGGTGAGCCGTACCGCCGGCTGGAGCCGGTGCCACCGCGCCGCCCGGCGGTGCCGGCCGACGCCCCCGGCGCCCTGCGCAGCTGACCAGGGCCCCGCGGTCAACGTGTCCGGCCTGAGGGCTCCCGCGCGCGTCGGTCCGCCCAGGCGACCAGCACCGCGTGCGGGAGGGTCAGCGCGGCCAGCACGGCGAACGTCGCGGGCAGCGGGTCCGACCGGTGGCCGGGCCAGGCGACCAGGGCGATCAGCGCGGCGACGGCCACCGCCGTGGGAGCCGCCGCCTGCCGGGCGAAGCGCCGCAGCGGCGGTCCGACCCGTCCGGCCGCCAGGTCGGCCGTGTTGCGCGGGTCGTGCCGCAGCAGCCGGGCGACGTGGCGGCAGGAGTGCCAGGCCGCGAAGTACGCCCCCACGGCCAGGGCCGGCGGCACGGTGCCGAACAGCCCGACGAGGAGGACGGGCTCGACGGCGTCGCGGGCGCGTCCGGCGCGGGCCTCCCGGATCGCGGTGACCGCGACCGCGCCCAGCACGGTGGCCAGGGCCAGCGCGCGCACCTCGACGGTGAGCAGCGCCGGTGCCCGAGGCGCCACCGCCGCCAGCAGCGGGTCGACCTGGTCCCGCCACAGCGCCAACGGGACGACCACCGGCGGTCCCCCGTACGCGAGCACGGCCGGCACCCTCGCCCGGACCGGCCGGCGGTCCCGCTCGGCGTGGAACGCCACGTCGGCGGTGCCGAAGTGGACGACCGACACGAGGAGGAACCCGACCAGCGCCAGGTCCGGTGCGGCCCGGAAGGCCACCAGCCCGGCACCGGCCACGGCGGTGTAGACCACCAGCAGCGCCACGCGCGCCGCCAGCGGCCGGGCGCGCGCCGACAGCCGGGCCGGCACGAGATGGTCGACCGCGCCGTGCGGCAGCCCGAGGAGCAGCCCCGCGACCAGGAAGGCCGGTGAGCCGCCCGGCCCGGCGGCGCCGATCAGCGGCGCCAGCGCCAGCAGCCCGCCGAGCGTGAACTGCGAGGCGGTCCCGGCACCTCGCAGCAGCCGGTCCGGCCGCCCCGGGCCCTCCGTCGCGCCGGTCGCGGGCGTCGGCGGTCGTCGGGTCCGGGCGGGTGCGCGGCCGTCCTCCGCCGGCACCCGGGGGCCGACCCCGGACACCGGGTCAGACGACCGTGAGCCGGCCACGGGCGGACAGGGCGCGTAGCCGGCCGAGATCGAGGATGCTCCAGCCCACCTTCGACACGATGGACAGCACGACGAGGAGCAGGCTGGTGGTGGCGGAACTGAACAGGCCGACCCCGGACGGACCGAGGATCCAGAACACGGGATAGCCCGCCCAGAGCGCGCTGAGCAGCAGCGCGGCCTCCGTGTACACCCCCGCGATCTCTTCCGGCTGGCGGTGCGCGTGGGCGCGCAGCGGTCCCCAGATCAGGGCGTAGACCGCGAGCAGGGCCAGCACCCCGATCGCGTACAGGGTGTAGCGGGCCGCGCCGTCGGCCGTGAGGTCGGCGAACAGGCCGCTGAGGATCACCACCACGTTCGCCCCGGCGAGGACGCCCATCAGCCGCCAGCAGCGTCCGGGCAGGGAGTGCGTCGCGGTCAGCATCAGGGCCACCAGCAACAGTGGGGCGGTGACCACCCAGTCGACGTACCGCGCCCAGTAGAGCGTGTGGCCGGCCACCTCCGTGCGTCCGCCGCCCAGCGCCATGAGCAGGTACCAGGAGCCGGACCAGAGCGGGATGGCGATCGCCACCCGGTAC
Organism: Micromonospora sp. NPDC048868; assembly: GCF_043198195.1. Taxonomy (NCBI): domain Bacteria; kingdom Bacillati; phylum Actinomycetota; class Actinomycetes; order Micromonosporales; family Micromonosporaceae; genus Micromonospora; species Micromonospora sp. NPDC048868. The sequence goes on along the minus strand of NZ_JBICUN010000036.1, from coordinate 3,448 downwards.
TCGCTGCGCGGGACGCCCCGCGGGTCCGCGCGCCACCGGATGAACAGCACGACCCCGCCCGCCATGGCGGCGACGTACATCCACAGCCACCACTCGGTCATGCCCACCCTCCGGCCGGCTCCCGGCGCCCCCGCGCCCGCCGGCTGCCGCTGCTGACGACCCCGGGCGTACGGCCGGGCAGCCGCCCGAACCCGTCGAGTCCCGTGCGTACGCCGGCAGCGGGCGGTACGGACACCGTATACGCGTCAAAAGGCGCATATAGGTCTAACAGCTCCCCCCGGAAGGGCGGTGGCGCGCCCGACCGTCCGTACGGTGGCCGACGTCACCTCCGCCGCGACGGCGGCGTGGGGGCGGACCGGCGGGGGACGCGGCGGTGCCGTCGGTAGGATTTGCTGCCATGAGCACGCCTCGCCCCGTCCTCGTGGTGGACTTCGGAGCCCAGTACGCCCAGCTCATCGCGCGTCGGGTGCGTGAGGCCAACGTCTATTCCGAGATCGTGCCGCACTCGATGCCGGTCGCCGAGATGCTGGCGAAGGACCCAGCGGCGATCATCCTCTCCGGCGGCCCGTCCAGCGTCTACGCGCCGGGTGCCCCGCAGATCGACGCCGGCATGTTCTCCGCCGGGGTGCCGGTCTTCGGCATCTGCTACGGCTTCCAGGCGATGGCCCAGGCGCTCGGCGGCACGGTGGCCCGCACCGGCAACCGCGAGTACGGCGGCACCCCGCTGCGCCCCCGCCTGCTCGACCCGGGCGTGCTGCTCCGCGACCTGCCGGCCGACCTGCCGGTCTGGATGAGCCACGGCGACTGCGTGACCGAGGCCCCCGAGGGCTTCACGGTCACCGCCGAGTCGGCGGGGGCGCCGGTCGCCGCGTTCGAGGACGTCGCCGGCCGCCGGGCCGGCGTGCAGTTCCACCCGGAGGTCGGGCACACCGCGCACGGCCAGGAGATGCTGCGCCGCTTCCTGCACGACATCGCCGGCATCGCGCCGACCTGGACGCCCGAGAACATCATCGACGAGCAGGTCGCCCGGATCCGCGAGCAGGTCGGCGACAAGGAGGTCATCTGCGGCCTGAGCGGCGGGGTCGACTCGGCCGTCGCCGCCGCGCTGGTGCACAGGGCCGTCGGCGACCAGCTCACCTGCGTCTTCGTCGACCACGGCCTGCTGCGCGCCGGCGAGGCCGAGCAGGTGGAGAAGGACTACGTCGCCGCCACCGGCATCAAGCTCAAGGTGGTCGACGCGGCCGACCGGTTCCTCGGCGCCCTGGCCGGGGTCACCGACCCGGAGCAGAAGCGCAAGATCATCGGTCGGGAGTTCATCCGGGTCTTCGAGGCCGCGGCGCGGGAGGTCGCCGCCCACGGCGACGTCGAGTTCCTCGTCCAGGGCACCCTCTACCCGGACGTCGTGGAGTCCGGCGGCGGCACCGGCACCGCCAACATCAAGAGCCACCACAACGTCGGCGGCCTGCCGGAGGACCTGAAGTTCGCACTGGTCGAGCCGCTGCGCACGCTGTTCAAGGACGAGGTCCGGGCGCTCGGCCTCCAGCTCGGCCTGCCCGAGGCGATGGTCTGGCGGCACCCGTTCCCGGGCCCGGGCCTGGCCATCCGGATCATCGGCGCGGTCGACCGGGAGCGGCTCGACCTGCTCCGGCGGGCCGACCTGATCGCCCGCGAGGAGCTGACCGCCGCCGGCCTGGACCGGGGCGTCTGGCAGTTCCCGGTCGTGCTCCTGGCCGACGTGCGCAGCGTCGGCGTGCAGGGCGACGGCCGCAGCTACGGGCACCCCGTGGTGCTGCGGCCCGTCTCCAGCGAGGACGCCATGACCGCCGACTGGTCCCGGCTGCCCTACGAGGTGGTGGCGCGGATCTCCACCCGGATCACCAACGAGGTCGCCGAGGTCAACCGCGTGGTGCTGGACGTCACGAGCAAGCCGCCGGGCACGATCGAGTGGGAGTGATCCCGCCTCACGCCGCCGGCGGGTAGGTCGGCGGCGCCACGGTCGGCTGCGCCACCGTGGGCGGCGGGGCCTGCGCCGGGTGCGGCCAGGCGGGCGCGTCGGCCGGCTCCTCGGGCATCAGGAACCACATGATCGGGTACGCGAGCAGCGCGAGCCCGCCGGTGAGCAGGCCGGTGACCGCGAAGACCACCCGGACCAGGGTGGGGTCGACGGCGAAGTACCGGCCGAGGCCGCTGGCCACTCCGGCGACCATCCGGTCCGTGACGGGGCGACGGAGCTGCTTGTACGGGGGCTGGGGAGGGGCGGTGTAGGTCATGTCTCCACGGTCCGCGCCGGTCGTCGGGCCGTCCTCGGTGACCGCCCGGATCCCTACCCTGACCCGCCCCTGAGGCGCGAGCATTCAGTCAGGAATCTGACTCTTTTCGATGGAGGTAACCCGGGCCGGGGAGAATTTGCCCCCGTGACCACCATGCTGGAGCCGCTCCGCAGGATCGCGGCATACGCAGTTTGTGCTGATTCAGTCGGCCGGGTGTTGCTGGTCCGCGCATCGGAGCGCTCCGGCACCCCCGGCACGTGGTCGCTGCCCGGCGGGGCGGTCGACCACGGTGAGGATCCCCACCACACCGTCGTCCGGGAGACCGCCGCCGAGACCGGCCTCTCCGTCACCGTCGCGGGCCTGCACGACGTGCTCGCCGACATGCGGGCGCTGCCGGAGCGGGGCATCACCATCCACACCGACCGCCTGATCTACCAGGTCTCGGTCCGGGGCGGGACGCTCGCCGACCGGGTCGACCGGCCCACCGACCTGGTTCGCTGGTTCACCCCGGCGGAGGCCCGCGAGCTGCCGCTGCGGTCGTTCACCGCGCGCGCCCTGGGTTTGCCCGCCTCGTCCGCCGACATCGTCCCGGACGAGGCGCCGGAGTTCCCCTCGTTCTACGCCGTGCCCGGCCCCGACGGGCTGCACCGGGCCCAGCGCTTCGCTGCGTACGCCGTGGTGACCGACCCGGACGACCGGGTGCTGCTCACCCGGGTCTCCGACGGCTACCCGGGCGCGGGCTGCTGGCACCTGCCCGGCGGCGGCACCGACTACGGCGAGCAGCCCGGCGCCGCCCTGATCCGGGAGCTGGTCGAGGAGACCGGGCAGACCGGGCGCCTCGTCGAGCTGCTCGGGGTGGCCAGCCACCGGGACGCGGCCTCCCTCGGCCCCGAGGGCTACCCGATCGACTGGCACGGCGTCCGCGCCTTCTACCGGGTCGTGGTCGACAAGCCGGCCCCGCCCACCGTCGCCGACGTCGGCGGCTCCACCTGCGAGGCCCGCTGGTTCGGCCGCGACGAGCTGGGCGCCCTCCCCACCGACCGCCTGACCGAGGTGACGGCGGAAGCCGTCCAGGCCGCCCGCCTGGCCTGACTGTGAGGCTGGCCGGGTCGGCCCGAAGGTGATGGGCTGATGGCTGGTGGCAGCGGACGTGACTCTTGCCCTGACTGGCTTCGTGC
>NZ_JBICUN010000035.1:0-25846 GCF_043198195.1 Micromonospora sp. NPDC048868 | reverse complement strand
CGACGGCCTCGGCCTCGAACCCGGCCGCAGCCTCCAAGAACTCCAACAACGCATCCTCGAACACGACGCCAAAATCCAAATCCCCGCACTCACCCGCTGATCCGCGGCCGTGACCGCCTGCCGGCACCGCGCCGACGGCCCCCGGACGCACCGCCGCCCGGCCCGCGACGCGGGCCGGGCGGCGTCGTGTCCGCCTACCGGTGGTTCAGCAGCACCGGCAGCGACGCCACGTCGTTCGCCATGAACGAGCGCAGCGGCTGGATCTCATCCGGCGCCACGGCCAGCGCGAGCTGCGGGAAGCGGGCGAACAGCGCCGGCACCGCCACGACCGCCTCCAGGCGCGCCAGGCGGGCGCCGGGGCAGAAGTGCGGACCCGCCCCGAACGCGAGGTGCTCCTTGTTCTCCCGGTCGATGTCGAACACGTCCGGGTTCTCGTGGACGGCCGGGTCGCGGCCGTGCGCCAGGTAGCTGATGAGGATGGCGTCGCCCGCCCGGATGACGACCCCCTCGCCGAGGTCGATGTCCTCCTTGGCCCAGCGCATCGGCAGTGCCGCCACCGGGCAGTGCGCCCGCAGCGCCTCCTCGATCGCGTCCGGCCAGCGGGCCGGGTCGGCCAGCAGGGTCGCCAGCTGGTCCGGGTTGGCGAGCAGCTCGCGGACCGTGTGGTCGATCAGCGTCACGGTCGTCTGGCTGCCGCCGCCGATGAGCAGCAGCAGCATGTCGACCAGCTCCTGCTCGCTGAGCGGCTCCTCGCCCTCCACCCGGGCCGCCATCAGGAAGCTCGTCAGGTCGTCGGACGGTTCGCGGCGCTTGAGGTCGATCAGCGTACGCATGGCGACGTTCATGTCGACGTAGACCGCAGCCGACTCCTCCTCCGGCACGTTGTCGGTGTTCAGCACCACGCGCAGGATGCGCAGCACCTCGGGCCGCAGGTCGTCCGGCACCCCGAACAGGTCGCAGATCACCCTGGTCGGCAACTGCTGGGAGTAGATGGTGTGCAGGTCGACCGGCTCGTCCGCCGGGTGCGTCGCCAGGTCGTCGAGCAGCCGCCGGGCGACGAGCTCCACGTGCGGGCGCATGGCGTCGATCCGCTTCGGGGTCAGCGCCGGCGCCACGAGCTGCCGCAGGCGCTGGTGCTCGCGACCCTCCGCCGTGGACATGGACTCGACGTCCACCCACGGCGACAGCCACTTGATCTCGCCGGGGGTGTAGCTGGGCACGTTCTTCTTGACGTTGCGGGAGACCCCGGGGTGGGTCAGCAGGCGCCGGACCACGTCGCCGCGGGTGATCGACCAGGCCAACATGCCTTCCGGCAGCTCGACGGCCACCGCGGGGCCGGCCGCGCGGAACTCGTCGATCTGCGCGTACAGGCACTTGCCGCCGCGACTGTCGATCTGGGTGGTGGGGGCAGCGCTGAAGTCGACCATAGTGCGCCTCCTACGATGGTGAGGGAACGCAGAGAAAGGTAACTGTCGATCGGGAACTGCCGGGTAACCGCTTTCTCGCAGCTGTCACGAATTCGCCTGGACAAAGGCGCAGATCATTGCGTCGTGCCGGCCGACCAACCTATCGTCCTACCACGACACGTGTCAGGGAGCGGCGATCCCGCCCTACTCACCGAATTCCGCGGCAACCCCATTTGTTAACGCGTGTGCGGAGGCAGAAACATGGACAGGATTCGCCGGGTCGGCGTCGTCGGATGCGGGGTCATGGGCGCCGGGATCGCCGAGACGTGCGCGAGGGCCGGCTTGGACGTGCTCGTCGCGGTGTCGCGGCCGGCCTCCCTCGTACCGGGCCGGGCGCGGCTGACCGCGTCGCTGGACCGCGCGGTGGGCCGGGGCAAGCTCAGCGAGGCGGATCGGGACGCGACGCTGGGTCGGGTGTCCTTCACCGCCGACCTGACGGACTTCGCCGACCGGCAGCTGGTGGTCGAGGCCGCCTCGGAGCAGGAGTCGATCAAGCTCGACGTGTTCGCCACCCTCGACAAGGTCGTCGAGGACGAGGACGCGATCCTCGGCTCGAACACGTCCTCACTGCCCATCGTGAAGCTCGGCGGCGTCACCGCCCGGCCCGAGCAGGTGGTGGGCATCCACTTCTTCAACCCCGCGCCGGTGCTCCCCCTCGTGGAGGTCGTCGGCTCGGTGCGTACGGACCCGCGGACCGTCGAGACCGTCGACGCGTTCGTCACCGAGGTGCTCGGCAAGCAGGTCGTCCGCGCCAAGGACCGCGCGGGCTTCGTGGTGAACGCGCTGCTGATCCCGTACCTGCTCTCCGCCGTGCGGATGGTGGAGTCCGGGATGGCGTCGGTGGCCGACATCGACAAGGCGATGACGCTCGGCTGCGCGCACCCGATGGGCCCGCTGCGCCTCGTCGACCTGATCGGGCTCGACATCGTGGCCGCGATCAGCGAGTCGCTGTACCGGGAGTTCCGGGAGCCGCACTACTCGCCGCCGCCGCTGCTCGCCCGCATGGTGGCCGGCGGCATGCTCGGCAAGAAGTGCGGCCGGGGTTTCTACGAGTACGGGCGATGAGCGCGTACGCCGCCGCAACGTCCCCTGCGGAGGTGGGCTGAACCATGGACCTCGTCGACCGTCTGCACCGCGTCGTCGCCGACGCGAAGTACCTGTCCCTGTCCACCGTCTCCCCCGACCGCCGGCCGTGGACGGCGGTGCTGCAGTACGCGTGGCTGCCCGACCCGCTGCGCTTCCTGTTCGGCTCCGCGACCCAGTCCCGGCACAGCAGGCACGTGGCGGCCCGCCCGACGGTGAGCGGGGCCCTCTTCGTCACCGGCGACGGCGGGCTCACCGAGGTCGACGGCGCCCAGTTCACCGGCACCTGCCGGGAGCTGACCGCCGACGAGGTACGCGCACACCACGCGACGTTCTACGACGCCCTGCTGCCGGACGAGGCGAGCAGGGCGGAGTACACCCTGCCCGTGTCGGCGCTGCTGCCGCCGGCGGAGCACCGCATCTACCAGATCTCGGTGGACCGCGTGTGGCTCGTCGACACCAGCACCTGGATCGAGGACCGGATCGACCGCCGGATCGAGGTGGACCTGCCCTGAGCGGGGCGGGTCCACCCCGGTCCCGGGGTCACTCGGCCATCGTCGCCCAGAACACCGCCTCGTAGGCGTGCACCATCCGCGCCGCGCGCAGGGCCTCCACCGGGTCGTCGCCCGCCGCGAGGCCGGTCGACACCACCCCGGCCGCCTGCTCCAGCACCTCGTCCGGCGTCTCGGCGAAGTAGCGGAAGTGCGCGACCGCCTCGTCGGAGAACCCGTAGCGCGTTTGGAGGGCGTCGGCCATCCGGGCGTAGAAGCCGCCCGACTCCTCGACGTTGACCAGCAGGGCCAGCGGGATCGCCGACCGCGGCCCGAACACGGCGGTCCGGACGATGAAGGAGGGGTACGCCTGAGCCAGCGGTCGCGGCTCGTGCGCCCGCAGCTCCTTCTCCCCCAGGCCCACGGCGGCGGCGAAGGCCGGCAGCAGGCCCAGCGCCTCCTCCTCGGCGCCCGCCATGGCCAGGAACAGCGGCTCGGGGAAGCGGGCCGCCAGGAACGCGAAGCTGCTCCGGTCGCTGGACACCAGGTGGTACAGCTCGCCGGCCAGGGCGCGCAGCCGGTCGGCCGACACCTCACCGCGCTCCAGCAGCTCCAGGAACCGGTTGGGCGCCAGCTCCAGCGACCGCCGGCCCTGTGCCACCAGCTCTGCCACGTGCTCGTCCACTAGTCACCTCCGAATCGTGCGGTGCAGGTTCGGGCCGCTCGCCGGTCCCGGTACGGGCTCGGCGATCCACGGCCCCTCGATGGACGCGTCGAGCACGCCCTCTTCCAACCAGGTGAAGCTGCCGCCCAGCACCCGCCGGGCGACCGCGACGTCGTCGCCGTCGGTGTTGGCCCACAGCCCTCGGCAGAGTTCGGCCACCCGCTGCCGGGACTGGCGGCAGAACGCGTCGGCCAACTCGACAGCGGTGCCGCCGAGCGCCCTGGCGTACACGCAGGCGGCGGTCATCGCGTACAGCTCGGCGGCGACGTCCACGACGCGGCCGAGGAACAGCTGCCGCTCGGCGACCGCCTCGCCCCACCGCTCCCGGCCCCGGTCGAGGTGCCGGGCCAGCTCGGCGCACGTCGCGGCGGCGGACGACAGGTGCCCGGCCAGCACGCCGTAGTCGGGCTGTGGCGCGGACGGCGTACCCGGCCCGTCGGCCGGAGGCGCCTCGTCGGCGAGGGCGTCGGTCCCGACGAAGACGCGCAGCGCCTCGCTGGAGCCGTCGAAGATCCGACCGATGCGCAGGTCCCGGAACAGCTGCTCGACGGGGACGCCGCGCTCGCCACGCGCGGCGGCCGACTCGGCGGTCTCGTACCCGCGACCGCCCCGGATCTGCATCAGCTCGTCGACGATCCGCCACGCCTGCTCCGACGCGAACAGCTTCGCGAGCTCGGCCTCGGTGTGCGTGTCCAGCACGCCGGCGTCGGCGTGCCGGCCGGACACCTCGACCATGGCCTCCAGCGCGAAGGCGGTCGCCGCGATGTAGGCGATCTTGCCCGCCACCGCCTCGTGCTCGCCGATCGGCCGGTCCCACTGCACGCGTACGCCGGACCACTCGCGGGCGATCCGCAGGCTCCACTTGGCGGCGGCGGCGCAGACGGCGGGCATCGACAGCCGGCCGGTGTCCTGCGCGGCGAGCGCCACCTGGAGCCCCTGCCCCTCCGGACCGATCCGGCGGCTCGCGGGCACCACGACCCGGTGCAGCCGGACGACCCCGTTCTCCAGGCCGCGCAGCCCCAGGAAGGAGCTGCGGTGCTCCACCGTGACCCCCGGCGCGTCGGCCTCCACCACGAACGCGGACATGCCTCCCGGGCCGCTCTCCGACGGCGGGACCAGGGCCATCACCACGATCAGATGGGCGATGGTGCCGTTGGTCGTCCACAGTTTCACCCCGTCGAGGCGGTAACCGCCGTCGCCGGTGGGGGTGGCGGTGGTCCGCATCCGGAAGGGGTCGTTGCCGATGTCGGGCTCGGTGAGGGCGAAGGCGGAGATCTCGCGTACGCACCTCGGCAGCAGCTCGCGCTTCTGCGCGTCGGTGCCGAACAGCCGCAGCGGCTGGATGAGGCCGATCGCCTGGTGCGCGCCGAGCAGCTCACCGAGCGAGGAGTGCGCCGTGCTGACAATCATCAGCGCCCGGTGGTAGCAGACCCCCGACAGGCCGAGCCCGCCGTACTCCCTGGGGAGCTTGATGGCGAACGCGCCGAGGTCGCGCAGGCCGTCGACCACCTCGTCGGGGATCCGGTCCTCGCGCTCGATGAGCCGGCCGTCCACCTTGTCGGTGCAGAACGCGCGCAGCCGCGCGAGGAACGCCTCGGCGTCGGCGTCGAGCCCGGCGTCGGGCAGCGGGTCGAGCAGGTCGACCCGCAGCCTGCCGCGCAGGAGTTCGCTGCCGAAACTCGGTCTGGTCATCGTTGCCTCCCCGTTGCGCGGGTGGGTCTGGATCGGGACACGGGCCGGGCCACGTTCGACTCGCGTGAGCGGGTGCGCCCGTGGCCCGGTCCTCGACGTGATTCAGCTCGCCGGCACGGCCTTGATCAGCGAGAGCGGGCCCGCGGCGCCGTGGCCGCAGGACTCGACGGTGAAGCCGGTCTCGGCGAGCAGGGACCGGAACTCGCTCTCGGTCCGCTCCCGGCCGCCGGCGGTCACCAGCATGTTGATGTCCGTGTAGAACATCACCGGGTTGTCGGTGTTCGCGGTGTCCGGCAGGACGGATCCGACGATCAGCAGCGTGGCGTCGGCGGGGATGTGGGCACGCACCGTGGCCAGCAGCTTCCGGGCGTTCTCGTCGTCCCAGTCCTGGAAGACGCTCTTGATGATGTACAGGTCGCCGCCCTCGGGGACCGACGAGAAGAAGTCGCCGGCCACGATCTCGCACCGGTCGGCGACACCGGCGGTGGCGAGCACGCCGGCGGCCTCGGCCACGCCCGCGGCGCTGTCGAAGCACACCCCCCGCAGGTGGGCGTGGGTGCCGAGGATCGCGGCGAGCAGCGTCCCGTCGCCGCCGCCGACATCGACGACGGTACGCACGCCGGAGTAGTCGTACCCGTCGGCGACGAGCTGGGCGGACGCCCTCGACTCCTGTCCCATCGCCACGTTGAACAGCGCGGACAGCTCGGGGTTCTCGGCGAGGTGCACGTACGCGTTCTTGCCGTGCACGTGGTCGAAGGCGCACTCGCCGGTCTCGATGGTGTGCCGCACCTGCTGCCAGGACGCGAACAGCGTGGGGTTGGTGAAGAACCGGGTGAACGCCCACAGCGAGTTCGGCGAGTCGGTGCGCAGCTGCTCGCCCACCTCGGTCAGGCGGAACTCGCCCGGCGTCGGCTCGACCAGCACGCCGATGGCCACGAGGGTCCGCAGCAGCCGGTGCAGCGACGGCGCGTGGGTGCCCGTCGCCTCGGCGAGCTGCGCGCTCGTGACCCGGCCGTCGTGGATGTGGTCGGCGAGCTTCAGCTCGGCGGCGAGCGCGAGCGACTGCGAGGCCATGTAGCCGCCGATGATCTCGATCAGGGCGGCGCGGTTGCGGATCCTGGAGGCCAGGGTGGCCGGAACGGTGCTGGTCATGAGGCATGCCTTTCCGCGAGGGGGTGTCGAACCCACACGTTGGGCTCGACGTAGACGGCGTGGTCGTGGTCGACGTTCACCGCGACCGGGGTCAGGGCACCCGGCACGACGACCGGTCCGCTGGTGTCGAAGGGCAACCCGGTCCAGTCGCGCCACTGCGCGAGGCTGCCGGAGATCGTCATGGAGGCCGGGCAGACCTGGAGCACCTGCCCGCCCGCCCGGACGTGCACGCGCAGCCACGGGTCGGCCGGCAGCCCGTCGTCGCGGGTCCGGGCCGCGTACCCCGGCATCGGCTCGTGCGGCTCGGCGTGCTTGCCGCTGGGCCGGACCGGCCCGACGACGTCGCGGTAGCCGTGCCGGCGGGCGTTGTCCTTGACCGCGTCCAGGACACGCCCCGACATGTTCCGGGCCTGCATGCCCGGCACCACGGCGATCTCCAGTGCGCAGAGCGCGGTGAGCTCGCGGCCGGCGGAGGTGTCGAGCATGCTCATCCCCAGCACCGCGTCCCAGCCGGTGTCGGGCAGGCTCGCCGGGTCACCGTCCCAGGCGAACGGCACGCCGGCCGCGCGGGCCACCACCGTGTCGTCGGATTCGACGACGACGAGCTGGTGCTCCGGGTACCGGTCGAAGGCCCAGCCGATCACCATCGGCTCGGGCGGGATGTACTCGGGCCACGAGGCCTCCATGTGGAGCATCGCGTCCCGCAGGTCCGGTCGCTCGGCGAGCGTCAACACGCGCACGGGGTCACCTCCCTCGGTCAGGCGGCCAGGCTGCGCGCGGGCAGCGGGTCCGCGGGCATGGCGCATTGGTCGTCGGCGTGCCTGCGCAGCAGCGCCAGGTATTCGGTACGGGGCACCACGACCGCGCCGATGAGCTTCGCGTGGTCGCCGTCGTGCTGGACGTCGACCGCCACGCCGCCGCTCTCCGCGACGCGCCGCACCAGGCACGCGACCGCGACCTTCGCGGCGCCGCTGCGCAGCGCGAACTGGGAGTCGGCGCTGAACACGCCACCGACCCGTACGCCGAACGTGCCGCCGATCAGCTCGTCGCCCTCCCACACCTCGACGCTGTGGGCGTGCCCCGCCGCGTGCAGCTCGCGCAGCGCCGACACGAGCCGGTCGGTCAGCCACCGCGGCTCGCGGCCCACGCGGCAGTGCTGGACCACCCGGTCGAAGCAGACGTCGAGCGTCGTCGTCCACTCGACCTTGTTGCGCAACTGCCGCCGCAGGCTGCGCTGGATGCGGGCCTGGTCGACGCGGATCACCGGGCGCGGGTCGGGCGAGCACCAGGCGACGGCGTACGGGTCCGCGCTCCCGGCGAGCACCGCGATCCGGCCGGCGGCGACGTCCGCCTCGTAGGTGAACTCGCTGACGATCTTCCGCTCCTCGGTGTCGGCCGGGAACGGGAACAGCCCGTGCCGGTAGGCGCCGAGGAGCGTCGTCGCGGACAGGTCGTCGCCGAACGCGACCGGGCCCTCGGTGGGGGCGTGGGTGAGGTCGAGCGTCTCCCAGCCCATCACGCGGCCCGCAGGAACCCGGTGCGGGTCAGGTAGCCGATGTAGCGGTCGAGCATCTCCGCGTCCACCGTCGGGATCTCGATGCCGCTGCCGCGTAACGCGTGCTCCACGTTGGTGCGGGAGAAGACGGGGAACGTCGTCTCCAGGTACATCTCCGCGACGCTCATCTGGCCCGTCGCGCAGCGGTCGATGAACAGCGGCGCGAACGGGGTCATCGGATGGTCGGGCTGTTCGACCGCGACCCGCACCATCTCGTCGAGCCACTCGGCCCAGGTCACCTCGCGGATGTCGTGCCCGTGCGCCCGCAGGCGCTCGACCAGCACCGAGATGTTGACCTTCCCGGGATTGGTGAGGTGGTAGACCTCGCCGGCGGGCCGGGACGCCCGGGCGATGTGCGCGACCGCGGCGGCGAACACGTCGACGGGCGTGTAGTCCAGCGGCAGCTCCGCGACGGGGGCGGTGCCGGTGTCCACCACGAACTTCTTCATCGCGCACATCTCCGTGGCGATGTTCCACGCGCCGTTGACCCGGTCGCCGGAGATGTCGGCGGCCCGGTAGATCGCCACCGGCAGCCCCTGCTCCGCCGCCCGGTGTAGCAGCGCCTCGGCCACCCACTTGCTCTCCACGTAGCCGACGGAGAGGTGGTCGGCGTACGCCAGCGGGGTGTCCTCGTCGACGTGCCGGACGCCGGCGGTGCCGAAGCCCGCGACGACGGCCATCGTCGACGTGTAGTGGACGGGGACGTTGCGGTGTCGCGCGGCCATCCGGATGATCTCGCGGGTGCCTTCGACGTTCGCCGGCCGCATGTGCGAGTACGGGTAGATGAAGTTGACGGCCCCGCCGGGGTGGTGGATGACGTCGACCGTGCGCGCCAGCTCGTCGAAGGCCGCCTCGGACAGGCCGAGCCCGGGTGCCGCGAGATCCCCGGGGACGGCGACGATCCGGCCCGCCGCCTGGTGACCGGCGAGGTCCTCGCCGAAGTAGTGCCGCGCGTTGGCCTGGATGCGGGCCAGGCCCTGCTCCGGCCCGTCGGCGCGCACGAGGCAGTGCACCACGGCGTCCGTGCTCGTCAGCAGTTCCCGCAGCAGGTAGATGCCCAGGAAGCCGGTGGCGCCGGTGAGGAACACGTGGCGGGGGTCCTGCCAGCGCGGCTCGTCGGACACGTCGCGCCGGACCTGCACGTCCAGCTCCGTCTCGGCGGCGAAGTCGACACGCTTGCGGGTGTCGTCGCCGGCGAGCGTGCCCTCCCGGGCCTCGCGCACCGCCCGCGCCAGGCCGCGCGGCGTCGCGTCCTCCAGCAGCAGCCGGATCAGCGGACGTACCTGGGTGATGAGCACGCCGAAGGAGCCGCGGATCTTCGCGAGCAGCTCGGCGGCGAGGATCGAGTTGCCGCCCTGCGCGAAGAAGTTGTCGTCCGGCAGCACCCGGGGCACGCCGAGCACCTGCCCCCACAGCCGGGTCACGCCGCGCTCCACCAGGTCCACGGGCGTGTCGTCCGCCGCCTCGGCGGCGACCGTCGCGGTGCTCGGCGCGGGCAGCGCGGCCAGGTCGACCTTGCCGTTGGTCTTCAGCGGCAGCTCGTCGAGGGCGACGAACGCCGTCGGCACCATGTAGTCGGGCAGGTGGCGGCCGACGAACTCGCGCAGCTCCGCGACGTCCAGGGGCCGTGGGCCGGTGTGGTACGCGACCAGGCGCCGCTGGCCGTCGTGCTCGTACGTGGTGACGGCGACCGTGTCGACGCCGTCGTGCGCCGCCAGCGCCGCCTCGATCTCGCCGGGCTCCACCCGGAAACCACGGATCTTGACCTGCCGGTCGATGCGCCCGATCACCTCGAGGTTGCCCTCGGCGGTCCAGGCGCCCAGGTCACCGGTCCGGTACATCCGCGCGCCGGGCTCGGACGCGAACGGGTCCGCGCGGAAGCGGCCGGCGTCGTCCTCGGTCAGGTAGCCGCGCGCCACGCCTCGACCGCCGATGTGGATCTCACCGCGCTCGCCGGGGCCGACCGGCCGGCCGTGCTCGTCGAGGACGTACACGACGGTGCCGGGCAGCGGCCGGCCGACGGGAGCCGCGCCGCGGGCGGGCAGCACGTCGGCGGTCAGGTCCATCAGGCAGGAGGTGATCGTGGTCTCGGTGAGCCCGTAGGCGTTTACCAGCCGTACCCCGGGCATCAGGTCCAGCGCCGTGCGGCAGTCCTCCGCGTTGACCGCCTCGCCGCCCACGATCACCAGCCGGACCGGCAGGTCACCGGCCTGCGCGCCGGCCTCGGCGAGGAAGCGGCGCCAGTACGCGGGGGTCAGGTCCATCACGGTGACCCCGTGGTGGCGCAGCCGCTCCGGCAGCTCGCTGGGCGCCCAGCTCAGCTCGGGCAGCACCAGCGTCGCCCCGCCCAGCAGCGCGACCGTGATCTGCTCGATGGAGGTGTCGAAGGAGAGCGCGCCGAACTGCAGCACCCGGTCGTCGGGGGCGACGCCGTAGCGGCCCACCAGCTCCCCGCACAGGTGGCTCAGCGAGTCGTGGTTGACCACGACGCCCTTCGGCGTACCCGTGGATCCCGACGTGTAGATGATGTAGGCGGCGTCCCCGCCGCCCTCCGCCACGGCCGGGGCGGTCGCGGCGCCGTCCGTGACGCTCGCGGTGAGCGCCCTGACCGGCAGGTCGGCGAAGCGCGCCAGGTCGCGCCCGTGGGTGATGACGGTGGTGCAGTCGGTCTCCTTCACGAACGCCTCGACCCGGCTGTCCGGCAGCCCCGGATCCACGGGCAGGTAGGCCGCGCCCGCCTTCCAGATGGCGAGCAGACCGACGATGGCGTCGATGGAGCGTTCCAGGTGGACCATGACCACGGAGTCCGCGCCGACGCCCTCGTCGACGAGGTGGCGGGCCAGGCCGTTCGCCCGGCGCTCCAGGTCCGCGTAGCTGACGTGCGCGTCGCCCTGCACGACCGCGGTCCGGTCGGGCTGCGACGCCGCGCGGACGGCGATGAGTTCGTGGACACGCGGTTGCGTACGGATGTTCATGTTTTCCCTCGGGTGTGAGCACGGTCGTACCCGTGGATTTACCTGCCGCTGACCCAACGAAATTCGATACGGGCGACACTACTGCCTGAGGGCGGTTCCCCCGACTACCAGAATGAGCATGGAACCAGAATTGACACTACTCATCAGGGTAGTCCTTTAGGCGCGGTCCACCCGTCGTCGAATTCAACGTGAAGGACGCCGGAAATCGCTATGTGGCAGTGCTGTCCGGAAGGTCCGGAGCGCCCGCTACGCCGCGGAGGAGACCGGCACGTGGCGGACGAGTTCGGCCCGCGAGGAGATGCCCAGCCGGCGGAACAGGCCGCGCAGGTGGTAGTTGACCGTGTGCGGCGACAGCCGTACCCGGGTCGCGATCTGCCGGTTGGTCATGCCCTCGGCGACGAGCCGCGCGATGGCCCGCTCGACGCCGCTGAACGACTCCCACGCGCCGCCGGCGTCCGGGCGGTGCTCGCGGGCGGCGGGCGCGGAGCGCAGCCCGATCCTGCGCCGCAGGTCGGCGGGGGCCACGGGCTCCGCCGACGGGTCGGCGGCGCGGGACGCACCGGTCACGGCCCGGCGCCGGCGCAGGCGGTCGCGGTCGACGCGGAGCGCCTGCCGCACAGCGGGCGGCAGGGCGTCGAGCACCGCCCACCACACCAGTTCGTGCCGGAAGGCGAGGTCGTCGCCCACCCAGTCGAGCAGGCCGGCGTCGAGCAGCGCGTCCAGGTCCGGCAGCAGCTGGGCGGTGTTCCGCCGGGTCATCGCCGTCAGCTCCGCGAGCTGGCAGGACCGACCGAGCACGGCGGCCACCCGCAGCAGCTGCCACGCTCCGGTCGGCGCGCCGCGCAACGTGGCACGGACCAGCTCCTGGACCCGCTTCGGCGTCCGCGCCCGGCCGGGCCCGTCGGTGACGCCCTCGACGCGGATCCCCTCGCGCAGCGCGGCCAGCAGCAGCGGGTCCCCCGCCGCGGCGGCGACGAGCAGGCGCATGGCAGGATCCGCCACGACACCGGGCGGATCGGCGACGAGCCGACCCACGGTGTCCCCGGACAGCGGGCGGCCCGCCGCGGCGAGCGCCCCGACCATCTGCGACAACTGCTCGTCCTCGTATGCCACGACGCAATCGTGCACGTGAATGTCTGCCGGTCTCAACATTGCCTTACCACCAGGTACGCCGAGCAATTACCCGCACGTGGGGGAAGCGACACCGCAGCGACTTGCCGGCGGGTGACCGGGGATTGCTTCGATCAATGTAATGACGTCGCGAGAGAGGCGGGCAGTTGTGGAACCCGTTGTGGTCCAGGATTTCGTACCGGCGATCGACCTGTCGGGCCGCACCACCGCCGAGGGGCGCGCGGCCATCGCGGCAGCCATCGGCAAGGCGTGCGAGGGTTCGGGGTTCTTCACCGTCGTGGGGCACGGCGTGCCCCGGGAGCTGGTGAACCGGATGTACACCACCACGAAGACCTTCTTCACCCGACCCGAGGAGGAGAAGGACCGGAGCGCGAACCGCGGCTCCGGGGTGTCGGGCCTGCGCCGCCCGGGCGGCCCGTACGAGGCGTTCGCCGCGCACGTGACGGGCGACCTGAGCGACGAGGAGCGCGCCCGGCTGGGCACGCACCCGGCCACCTGGAAGGCGGCGAACATCTGGCCGGACGACGACTTCAAGGCGGTCTGGTACGAGTACATCGCCGCCATGACCGAGCTGTCGGCGGACATCATGCGGCTGTTCGCGCTCGCCCTCGGGCTGCCGGAGGACTTCTTCGACAGCAAGTTCGACGAGCACGTGTCCCTGATCATCGCCAACTACTACTACCCGACGCCCGACGACGGCGTGCTGCGGCGGGAGATGCACACCGACTGGGGCAGCCTGACGGTGCTCTACGTGGAGGACGAGCTGGGCGGGCTCCAGGTGCGCCGCGGCGACGACGACTGGCTGGACGTGCCCGCCATCCCCGGCAGCTTCGTGGTGAACATCGGCGACCTGATGGCGTTCTGGACCGGCGGCCGGTGGGCGTCGACCGTGCACCGGGTGGTCAACCCGGAGGGGACGGACGCGCCGTCGCGCGTCTCCATCCCCTTCTTCTACCTGCCCAACCACGACACCACCATCGAGCCCATGCGCCCGCTGGCCCAGGAGAGCGCCGAGGCCGGGCTCGACCGGGTGACCGTCGGCGAGTGGTTCTCGCACAAGATGCAGTCGACGTACCAGGCTTCCGCGTAGCCGACCCCGCGGCGCCCGCCGGACCGCCCCGCAGACGCGGTCCGCCGGGCGCCGCGCGGTGGGCGGGCCGCCGGGCGCTTCCGGCGCGCGGCGCATCGGCGACGGGCGGTCCGCCGGGCGGCGGTCCGGTGTCAGAGGGAACGCACCGCGCCCGGCACGGTGAACTCGATGGTCTCGCGGGCGACCTCGCGCTCCACCACCGTCACCGGCCCGCGCGCCCGCAGCGCCTCGACCACGCCCTCGACCAGGCGCGGCGGGGCGGACGCACCCGCGGTGACCCCGACCGTGCTGACACCCGCCAGCCACTCCGGCAGGATCTCCGCCGCGTCCTCGATGAGGTGGGCCGGTCGGCCGGCGCGGCGGGCCAGCTCGACGAGCCGTTGCGTGTTCGCCGAGTTGGTCGAGCCGACCACGAGCACGAGGTCGGACTCCTCGGCGACCGTACGCAACGCCGCCTGCCGGTTGGTCGAGGCGTAGCAGATGTCGGCCGAGGACGGCCCGCGCAGCGCGGGGAACCGTTGGCGCAGCACGTCGAGCACCTCGGCGGTCTCGTCCACGGCGAGCGTGGTCTGGGTCAGGTACGACACCCGGTCCGGGTCGGGCACCTGGACCGTGTGCGCGTCCTCCAGCGACTGCACGAGCAGCATCCGTTCCGGCGCCTCACCCAGGGTGCCCTCGGTCTCCTCGTGCCCCGCGTGCCCCACGAGCAGGACGGTGTCCCCACGGTCGGCGTACCGGCGCGCCTCCGTGTGCACCTTCGCCACCAGCGGACACGTCGCGTCGAACACCTCCAGGCCGAGCCGGTCGGCCTCGGCGCGCACCACGGGCGACACCCCGTGCGCCGAGAACACCACAGTCGCGCCGGCGGGCACCTCGGCGAGTTCCTCGACGAACACGGCGCCGCGCGACTCCAGGTCGGCGACGACGTGCGCGTTGTGGACGATCTGTTTGCGGACGTACACCGGGCTGCCCCGGCTGGCGAGCGCACGCTCGACGATCTCGATCGCACGCTCGACACCGGCGCAGAACGCACGCGGTGCCGCGAGCAGTACCGTTACGGACTCGGCTACGGACATCGCGCACTCCTTCCCACGCATCTCCGCAGTATCGAGGCGTGTCCTCGCAATCCGGTGGGGTTCCGATGGAGCACCAGCGACGACGCCCGGCGCCGGCACGTCCGCTATCCGTTCACCTGGTAGGCGGCGAGAACCGTCTCGGAGATGAGGCGGGGGGCGGCCGCCCGGTCCACCTGCCCGCTGGCCACGTCGGCGGCGGCGCCCTTCATGATGTGGTGCAGGACGCTGGTCAGCCAGCTGGCCGGCAGGTCGACCCGGAACACCCCCTCGTCCTGGCCCCGGCGGATCAACTGGTCGACGCGTCGCGCCGGCTCGGCGTGCAGCTGGTGCACGCGTTCGGGCGGCAGCGACGCCTGGGCCGCCTCCAGCACGGCGCTCGACTGGGCGATCAGCAGCCAGCTCGACCGGATCAGCACGCGCAGGGCGTCCCGCGGGTCGCCGGTCAGGTCGAGGCCCGCCAGGAGTTCCTCCCCCTCGGCCAGCACCCGGGTCAGCGCGGCCTCGACCAGGGCGTCCCGGGACGGGAAGTGACCGTAGAGGGTCACCCGGCCCACCCGCGCCGCCTGCGCGATGTCGCTGACGCTGGCGTCGGGGTCGCGACTCAGGCAGCTCACCGCCGCCTCCAGGATCCTCTCCACGTTCTGCTGGGCGTCGGCCCGGCGGGTCGGCTTGGCGAGTGGGCGAGTCATGGAACTTCCCCTAAGTCGAACAGGCGTGCATGAGTTAACGTGTCTCCGTAACTTGAACACTACCGTTCGACTTGGCGGAGGAGCCTGGCAGCCATGGCGGAACCTGTGACCGCAACCGAAACTCCCACACCCGCGAGTCCGCATCCGCAGCGCTGGCGGATCCTGGGCCTCGTCGGCATCGCCCAACTGATGCTGATCCTGGACGTCACCGTCGTCGCGATCGCCCTGCCGCACATGGGGTCGGACCTGGGGATGGATCGGGAAGCCCTCACGTGGGTGGTGAGTGGATACACCCTCACCTTCGGCGGCCTGCTGCTGCTCGGCGGGCGCGCCGCGGACCTGTTCGGCGCCCGGCGCCTCGTCCTCGCCGGGCTCCTGCTGTTCAGCGCCGCGTCCCTGACGGCGGGGCTGGCGACCAGCGGCCCCATGCTGCTGGGCGGTCGCGTCGGGCAGGGCCTCGCGGCGGCGCTCCTCTCCCCCGCCGCCCTGTCCCTGGTCGTCACGATCTTCGACGGCGACGAGCGCAACAAGGCGCTCGGCATCTGGTCGGCGCTCGGCGGCGGCGGCGCCGCCCTGGGCGTCCTCCTCGGCGGCCTACTCACCGCCGGGCCGGGCTGGCCCTGGGTGTTCTTCGTCAACGTGCCGGTCGGCATCATCCTGCTGCTGGCCCTCCGGATGCAGCTGCCGCCCCAGGCGCCCACCGGCGTGCCGGGCCGGCTCGACGTGCCCGGCGCGGTGCTGGTGACGGCCGCCACCGGATCGCTGATCTACGCGCTGATCCGCGCCGGCGACGTCGGCTGGGCCGACCCGACGATCCTGGCGCTGCTGCTGGCCGCCGTGCTCCTCTACGCCGCGTTCGTCGTCTGGCAGCGCCGCGCCGCGAGCCCGCTGATGGACGTACGGCTGCTGTTCCGCCGGCCGGTGGCGACCGGGGCGCTGCTGATCCTCGTCGCGACCGCGCTGATGATCACCGTCTTCTTCCTGGGCACGTTCTACCTCCAGAACTACCAGGGCTACGGCGCCCTGCGCACCGGGCTGCTCTTCCTGCCCGTGGCGATCACGACCATGCTCGGCGCGAACGCCGCCGGCCGCGTCATCGGCCGGATCGGGGCGCGCACGCTCGGCGTCCTCGGCCTGCTCGTCGCGGCGGCCGGCATGGCGGTGCCCGCCTTCGTCGACGGGACCCTGGCCCTCGTCGTCGGGGTGGCCGTCGCCGCCTCCGGCACGGGCGTCCTCTTCGTCGTGGCCTCCGCCGTCGCGCTCGGTCAGGTCGCGCCGCAGGAGGCCGGTCTGGCGTCCGGCATCGTCAGCACCTTCCACGAGTTCGGCGCCTCGCTCGGCGCCGCCGTCGTGTCGAGCATGGCCGCGGCCAGCATCGCGGGCACCAGCACCGAAGGCTTCTCCCGCGGCTTCACCACCGGCGCCGTCATCGCCGTCGCCGCCGCCGTCCTGGCCTTCGTCATCACCCCCCGGCCGACCCACTGAGCCCCGACCCGGTGGCCGGTGGGGGCCCGCCCACCGGCCACCGGGTCGGACATCCTCCACCACGCCCCCGACAGGCGGGCGCGGGAACGGCCGGTGGGGGCCCGCCCACCGGCCGCCGGGTCGGAGCCCGGCACGCTCGGGGACGCGCGGGCGCCGGTCACCGTCACATCGACGGGCCGGCGCTCACCGGCGTACCCGCGGCGCGATCCAGGCGCCGAGGCTGTCGCCGTGGCACTGCTCGACGCTTGTGGTGCCGACCCGCAGCGACACCTGGGTCGAGTCGCTGATGTCCACCTTGACCGGGCGGGTCCTCCCGAGGCCGACCGTGGTGGTGAAGACCTCCTTGCGGTCGGAGAGCACGGTGAACCGCAGCGGCACGCCCTTCGGGGACTCGTCGGCGATGCCAACGGCCGCCTCGAGGACCCGGAACTGCCGACTCACCACGAACGTGACCGTGTAGTTGTCGTTCAACCAGCACGGAGACGCGGTTGCCGGCCCGCAGGGCAGCGAGAACGCCTCGCGTGGGCTACGGGACGATCGGGAGCACGTCGGCGTCGCCCCCGGTCTGGGGCAGCCCGGCGGCTGCGGCGACGACCTGGACGGCGTCCTCCAGCGTGGTGGCCTCCGGGAGGACGAGTTCGTCAGGCCAGCCGAGGACGTCGTGGGCGGCGTACCAGCCGCTCATCTGCGTGGCGGTGAACTCGCCGACCTGCGGGCGCGTCAGGTGCCGGCGCAGGGTCTCGGGCAGGGACACGTCGAGGTAGACGAAGAGCGACCGCCCCCGGTGACCGTCCCGCAGCGCCGTCAGCAGGGCCCGGTGGCGGCCGGTGTGCAGGATGCCCTCCAGCACGACGTGGTAACCGTGGTCGAGCGCGAACCGTACGGTCTGCTCGATCAACGCCGGGGCCGCGCCGCCGGGCTTGTCGCGCTCGCCCAGCACGATGCGGCGCAGGTAGTCCTGTTCTACCAGCGCACAGCCCCGGCCGTGCCGACGCCGCAACTCCCGGGCGATGCTGCTCTTACCCGAGCCGGAGTTGCCCCGAACGCAGACGAGGATCGTGTCCGCGCTGCCGGTCGGGACGGCGTCGGCGTCGGCGTCGGCGTCCATAGTGCTCCCTTCCGGTCAGCCGGTGCGTACGGTCAGGCCCAGGGCGGCGACGACGCATAGAGCCATCGGCAATCTTGACAGTCTCGGCCTCGTTGGGACACCCTCGGGCCGGGCCACGCCCCGAGACGACGCACCCCCGTCCGGCGGGTTATCTCGCCGTCCTGCGGGACCGGCCGTTCCGGCGGCTGGTCCTCTTCGCCCTGGTGATCACGATCTGCGGCTACGCCCAACTCGAGGTGGGATTCACCGCCTTCTCGGTGCAGGTCGCGGAGGTGACACCCCGGGTGATGGCGTGGGCGCTGGCGAGCAACGCGGTGGTCATCGTCGTACTGCAACTGCTGGTGATCGGCCGACTCAACGGGCGCAGCCGTTCGCGGGCCCTCGCCGCTGTCGGCCTCGTGTTCGCCATCACCTGGCTGGCGCTTGGCATCGGTGGCCTGGCGGGCCGGGACAACGCCCTCCTCGCGGCCTGCTGTGTGGTGGCCTGCGCGACGATCTTCGCGTTGGGCGAGACGATGCTCGCCCCGGTGCTTCCGATGCTGACGAACATTCTCGCCCGCGACGAGTTGCGCGGCCGCTACAACGCGATGAACTCGATGACCACCGGCATCAGCGGGGTGATCGGCCCGGTCACCGCCGGTCCGCTGATCGGCACCGGCAACGCCACGGCCTGGGTGGTCATGGTCGTCGGTGGTTGCCTGCTGGCCTCGGCGGTGGGGCTGTCGCTGCGCCGCCTGCTCACCCCGTTGCAGGATGGTCGGGTGCCGCCCGGGACGGCCCGACTCGCGCCCGCCGCGCCAGCCCGCTCGACCTCCTGACCTATCGGGTGCCGGCCGGCTCGCCGTCCCGGGGCGCGGACCGGGACGGCCCGCCCAGCACCGCGCTGCTCTCCCGGACCAGCACCGTGTGCGGCGCGATGATCCGGGTCGGGGCCGCGTCGGGCAGGGCGATCCGGCTCGTAACCCGGGCGACGGCCTCGCGGGCGATGAAGGCGGTGTCGACGCTGACGGTGCTCAGGGCGGGCCGCGCGTACCGCGCCTCCTCGCTGTCGCCGATGCCGACCACGGCGACGTCTTCCGGGACGCGCAGGCCCGCGTCGAAGACGGCCCGCATCGCGCCGATCGCCAGCAGGTCCGAAAAGCACAGCAGCCCGTCCGGACGCAAGTCCTGTGCCAGCAGCGTCCGGGCGGCACGGTAGCCGTGGTCACGGCGGTGCAGTAGCGCGGGTTGGAGGTGCCCCGACGACTCGGCGAGGCCGGCCCGCCGCAGGGCCCTTCGGTAGCCGACCATCCGACGTTGCGCCCGGGTGGAGGACTCGTCCGGACCGACGCCGATCGCGGCGATCTGTCGGCAGCCCGCGCGCAGGAGGTGCTCGGTGGCGTCCTGGGTCGCCCCGGCGTGATCGACGGTGATGTGGTCCCACCGGTGGTCGCTGCTCTCGCCGAGCAGCACGAGTGGCGCACCGGCGCCGGCCTGTTTTCTGACCAGTTCCGGCGGGGCGTCGTCGGCCACCAGGATGATGCCGTCGACCAGCGCGTGGTGGGTGCCTCCGGGCGGAGGGTGGCCGCAGTGGTCAGCGTCGGCGCGCCGCCGAGCAGCACCAGGCAGAGCAGGGTGAGGGTGAGTCTGTGCCGCCAGAGCCTGCGCAGGCTGAAGGAGATCGCCGACCGGGCCGACGCGTCGATCCCGCCCGGTGACTCGACCACCCGCAAACGCCCCTCCCCGTCGGCTCTGGATCACCCGCGCGCGGCCCCGATCGCCTGCGTGGGAACGGTCGCGAGTCGGTGTCCATTCGGCACCGACGCCCACGACGGACGGGTGCCAATTCAGCCCGGTGCCGGCACGGACACACCCCGACCAACCGGCCGCCGCAGGGCGACCCGGCCTGGTCGGCGCACCGTTTTCCGCGTACGCGTGTGGTATCCGCGCCGGAACTTCGACGGCGGGTCGTCCGGCTCGCTGGTGTGAGCGGTGCCGCCGGGTGTGCGGACGGCCCGCCGAGCGGCCACCCGCGTCGGTTCACCCCCGCCGGGCAACGGTGATGATCTCCGGGCTCGTCTCGGTGAACGCGCCGCCCTGCCAGTCGCCGAACCGCTCCTCGACGACCAGACCGGCGCCGGTCAGAAACGACGACAGCGTCGCCACGTCCAGGAACCTCAGCACGCTGTGGCTGGTACGCGGTCCCGGCCAACGCGGGCTGGAGAACGTCGTGGTGAACCGCACCGTGCCGGGCTCGACCGGCGGCTCGGCGTCGTACTCCATCCGGACGGTGGCACCACGGGCGTCGACGCCCTCCACCGCGTGCTCCGGCGTCCACCGCTCCCAGGCCCGCGCCGCCGGGTTACGGGTCTCGAACAGGAACCGGCCGTCGTCGGTCAGTGCCGACCGGACCGCCGCCAACGCGGATCGCAGCTCCTCGTCGTCGACGAACACCTGAAACGCGTGGCCGGTCATCACGACGAGGTCGAACTCCCGCTTCCAGCGCACCGAGCCCAGGTCACCCAGCACCCACTGGACGTCGGAACGGCTGCGGGCCCGCGCCAGCATGCCGGCGCCCGGGTCCAGCCCGCACAGACGCCCCTGGTACCCGGCCGCACGCGCCCGGTGCAGCAACAGGCCCGTCCCGCACCCCACGTCGAGCACGGCACGCGCCGACATCACCCAGGGCAGGTAGAAGGCCAAGTCGTCGCGCTGGTCCCAGGAGCAGAACACGTCGTACAGCTCGGCGAGATCGGGATCGGCGTACTGGTGATCGACCACCCCATCTGTCTACCCGCGCGCCTCGCGGCCCACAACCGGCCGAACCCACGGATCAAAAATTGGTCTACGTCGAGTCTTTCAGTCCATGCCGGTCGCTGGAGTCCGTCTGTTCGGGTTCATGGCCCTGCTGTCCGCCTCCGAGCCCAACCGACCGGTCAGCGAAACTCGTGCACGACGTCGATCGACCAACGATGTGCCTGTTAGCACCACTAATTTCGAACCCGCGCAGAAGACCCCAGTCGGCCGGCGCCAATGGCACGTCATTGGCACGCGGGTAATCGTTGATCTTGAAATATCGAAAGCTCTGGCGGGGGACTTGCGCCCTGGTCAGGGTCTCCGGCGTGGAGCGGGTGACGGTAATCGCCGAGCACCGACCGCCGCTGGCCGGGGAGCCAGCTCCAGCAACGGTCGTTCTTCTCCGGTCAGTTTCCGGCCGGTTGGCACCCAAGGGGTAGAACTTAGTACGTGACCAGCACCCACAACGAGGTCAGCGGTACGGTGGTCGGCAATGTCGTTCAGGCGGGCCACATTGGCCAGGTCACCGTCAATGCTGCGCCACCTCTGACAATGTCCGGGTTGCCGGCAGGCACGACGAGGTTCGTTGGCCGGGTCCGCCTGCTGACTGAGATTGCCACGCTGCTCGATGACGAGGGGCCGATCGTGATGTCCGGGGCACCCGGCGTCGGCAAGACCGCTCTCGCTCTCCATGTCGCGCATGCGGCCATCCGCCATGGCCGGTTCCCTGGTGGTGTGCTCTTCGCGGACCTGCGCGGCTATCACCCGGCGCCCACCGACCCGACAGAAACGCTGACGACGTTCGTGCAGTCACTCGGACTACCACATGACCAGATCCCGGTCGGGCATGGTGCCCTGGAGACGGCATACCGTTCATTGCTTGCTCGGCACGGTGCCGACGCCGGGAGCGTGTTGGTCGTACTGGACAACGCGTCATCCGCTGCCCAGATCCGTCCGTTGTTGCCGGGCTCCGGCTCGCATCGCGTGGTGGTGACGAGCCGCCACCGACTCGCCGACCTCGACGGCCTGCGTCCGGTGCACCTTGACGTGCTCGATGTCGACGAGGCTGTCTCCCTGTTGGCTGCCGGCGAATCGCGGGACGACCGGCTTCGTCGGGAGTCAGCCGCGATGCGCGAAGTCGCCGCGCTGTGCGGCCACCTACCCTTAGCGCTGCGGATCGTGACGGCACTGTTGTTGGACGACCCTGGTCGGCCGGTGTCCGAAGTGGCGAGGGCGCTACGGGACGAACGCCATCGGCTGGCAGAGCTGGAGTACGGCGACGATCTCGCCGTACGGGCGGCGTTCGACCTGTCCTACGCTCGACTCTCTGTTGCCGAGCGCCGGATGTTCCGGCTGCTCTCACACGCTCCCGGGCAGCGGGTCAGCGACTGGACCGCAGGGGCGCTGGCCGGCATCCAGACCCACGACGCCACCAGGTTGCTGGCTGCGCTGTGTCGGGCGAGCATGCTGCACCGTTCCGACATCCGGGGCTGGTACCAGTTCCACGACCTGATCCGGCTCTATGCCACGGAGAAGTCGGCACAGGAGGACTCGCCGGAAGAGGTGGACGACGCCATCGAAAGGATGCTCGTCGAATACTACGCGATCGTGGAAAAGTGCCTCGACATGTTGTCCTCGCGCCATGACAACTCGGCGGACAACGTCGAGCACAGAAACACGTTCTCGACATGGTTGGCCATCGAGCGGACAGCGCTGATCGAAGTGGTCGACATCGCGCAGCGGTACGGCTCTCACCTGTTTGCGGCCCAGTTGGCCAGCAACGTCAGCCACCACCTCAGAGACACCAGGCGGTGGGCCGAGGCGGCAACCATAGTGGAGATGGGGATCAGGTCGGCGCACCAGAGGTATCCCGAGTATGAAGCCACGCTCCGGTGCGACCTTGCGGGCACCCTGGTGTTCCTCGGCCGGGAACAGGAGTGTCTCGGCCATCTGACCAGGGCCGCCGATATCGCCGCCACGCTCGGCAACCGAAGGTTCGAGGGGGTCATCATGCGCGAGCTGGGAGCAGCGCACTCCCATCTCGGCAACATCGCAACCTCTCTCAAACACTATCGCGCCGCGCTCCAGATCGCTGTGGACGCCAGCGACGTCCTGCAGCAGGGAAATATCCAGATATCGATCGGCGTAGCGCTGGAGAAGGCCGGCAACATCGACGGGGCGCTCGACCAGTTCAACCGTGGGCTCCTGTTGTTCCACCAGGCCGACGCTCGGAGCAGCATCGCATCTACGGAACGCCTGATCGCCGGGGTCTACTTCAACCGGCTGAACCGTCACGATCTCGCCTGCGACCACTACCTTGAGGCCCAAAAGATCTGCCGCGATATCGGTGACCACCACAGCGAGGCCGAGATCTGGCATGAGCTGTGCCGCATCTGCATCCGTGATGGAAACCTCGAAGTAGCCATAACGGCATGGCGGTCGGCGATGTTGTTGGCCAACCGAATCGACTATGGCGACCTGATCAAAGACCTCGAACTCATGTCCACCGAATTTGGCCTGGCCGAGATCGCCGCCGGCGACCCGTCGGCGTCACTGTAAAGGAGTCTGAAGATGGACCCGATCAGCCTGGCGATCGCCACCGGCATCGCGTCGAAAGGCAGCGAGCTGGCCATCGACCACGGATCGCGCGCCTGGCGGCGTCTGACGCAGATCGTCAAGGAACGCCTCCGCCGCGATCACGACGGCTCAGAGTTGCTCCAGGGATCAGCACTGACCGAACTGGGCGCGAACCAGATCAACCACCTCAGCGAGATCCTCACTGCGCTGCGGCAGCGCGACCGAGGCTTCGACGAGCAGCTGCGGGGCGCATGGCAGGAGGTCATCGATCTCCGCCGTACCGATGGACAGGTCAACAACATGATGACCGGCACCGCGGGCGGCCACGTGATCCAGGCGGGTCACATCTCAGGCGGAGTCACGTTGGGCAAGGTTCATCCGCTCTCCTGAGCATGGCCCGGGTCTGACGTGGCGCACCATCTGCGAGTCCAGGACCACCGCTGACGGGCTCGCGTTGCTACCCCGGGCCGTGCACCCGTTCCCGCAGCAGATCGTGGATCCGCTGCGTGGCCCCGTCTGCTTCCCACTTCGCGTAGTAGGTCTGCCCCTCCTCGCCGGAAACGCGCACGCTGCGTTGCACGCGAAACTCATCGCCGCCGACAGCAGGGTCGCGCTGATCAGCAGCGCCAACCTCACCGACCGGGCACTGTCTCACAACATCGAGGTCGGCGTGGTGCTCCACGATCCGGAGGTGGCGCGAAAACTCGTCGCGCACTTCCAGGCCCTTACCGATTCCCGTACTGGCGTGTTGCAGCAGCTAAATAAGTAGTGAACACCCAGCGAAACACATCGGTCTACCGGAGCTGGCGAAGGCCGGCGGCGTCGGGTACGTGCCACGAGCCTGGACGCGCTACCGGATGAACGGTTGGGTGGGCCTGACCCGGGACACCTACACCAGCGTGTCTCCCGGCTCGCAGGCGCGGAGGCCGTAACGGGTCGCCCATGGCATCCCTCGCGCCGTCCAGGTGATACCGGAGGCGGCGACCGGGACGCTCGGTTCCCCTTAGGCCGAAACGAAGCTGCGCGCCCTTCCCTCAGGGAAGAACGCGCAGCTTGATGCTGGTGCGCCGCCAGGGACTCGAACCCCGAACCCGCGGATTAAGAGTCCGCTGCTCTGCCAGTTGAGCTAGCGGCGCTCGTTGGCAACGGGGAGAAGATTAGCATGCCTCCCGAGGGGGGTTCCAATCCGATCCCCGGCTCCCCCCTTCGGCCGAGCTTACCGGGCATTCGTGGACGAATCGGCCGGGCGCACGAGGACAGGGGGCGGACAAACGGCGACCATGCGGCACGATGTGCGCCAGGTACGCGAGAACAGAGGTGGGGATGGGCATGTTCGCGCGGGCCGGGGCGATGGTGGGCGCCCTCGGCCTGGTGGCGTCGCTGGCTCTGACGGGCTGCGGCGCGGAGCAGAAGAAGCAGGCGGAGTTCGTCGGCGGCACCGCGCCGGCCACGTCCGCCACACCGGGTGCGGCGGGCACGGCGGCCGAGCCGGGCACCCCGGCCGCGCCGAGCGGTCCGCCGCTGACGGTGAGCCCGGCCGACGGGGGGAAGAACCGGCCGGTCAGCTCCGAGATCAGCGCCGAGGTGCCCGGCGGCGGGAAGGTGTCCAGCGTCACGCTGGCCGCCGCCAACGGCGGCCAGGTCGAGGGGCGCCTGCGCGCTGACGGCTCGTCCTGGGTGCCGTCGAAGCCGCTGAAGTACGGCACCCGTTACACGGCCACGGTCACCGCCACCGGCCCTGACGGGACGACCAGCCAGGGCAAGAGCACCTTCACGACGATGGCGAAGCCCAAGTCGGTGATCAGTTCCGGCCTCTACCTCTTCGACGACAAGACCTACGGCGTGGCGATGCCGGTGGTCACCGAGTTCCACCCGGGGATCCCGAAGAAGGACCGGGCGGCGGTGCAGAAGCGCATGTTCGTGCAGACCGATCCGCCGCAGCCGGGCGCCTGGCACTGGGTGGAGAACGGCACCCAGGCCTACTACCGCGCGCCGGAGTACTGGAAGGCCGGCACCACGCTCACCGTCCGGATCGCCCTGGCCGGCATCCCGCTGAGCAACGGCCGCTACGGCAACGTCGACCGTGCGGCGACCGCCAAGATCGGCCGGGCGTTCGAGATGCAGGTGGACAACGCCACCAAGAAGATGACGGTGTACGAGGACGGCCAGGTGGTCCGCACCCTGCCGGTGAGCCTGGGCAAGAAGAAGACCCCCTCCTCCAGCGGCACGATGGTCGTGATGGAGAAGAAGGAGTCCACGGTCTTCGACACCCGCGACGATCCGGACCCGGCGAACCGCTACGTGACGGAGATCGACTTCGCCCAGCGGCTCACCTGGGGCGGCGAGTACATCCACGCGGCGCCCTGGTCGGAGCACGTGCAGGGCCGGCAGAACGTCTCGCACGGCTGCGTCAACGTCTCCATGGCGAACGCCCGCTGGCTGTTCGGGAAGACCAAGGTGGGCGACCCGATCACCATCAAGGGCACCGAGCGCAAGCTGGCACCGGGCAACGGCTGGACGGCGTGGAGCCAGAGCTGGTCCGAGTTCGTCAAGGGCAGCGCCGTGCCGGTGTCGGAGGCCGGCGAGGGGTCGCCCTTCTGAGGCGCACACCCACCGACGATCCGGCGACCGGCCCGCACCCGCGGGCCGGGGGGGGGCGGCGGGGGGCCCCCCCCCCGCGCCCCCGGCCCCCCCCCCCCCCCCCCCCCCCCCCCCCCCCCCGGCCCCCCCCCCCCCCCCCCCCCCCCCCCCCCCCCCCCCCCCCCCCCCCCCCCCCC
>NZ_JBICUN010000034.1:0-29713 GCF_043198195.1 Micromonospora sp. NPDC048868 | reverse complement strand
CAAACGCTGCCTCACACGCTACGTCGCCCGAGAGCTCTACCGGCGCCTCGAAACCCCACCCCAACCACTTGACGCGGCATAGGAGCGTCCCACCCCGATCCACCCCGGCCCCCGGGCGGCGCCGCGACCGGCGGGGGCCGCGCGGCCCGGCTCAGCCGACGATGCGGTCCGACGGTGGGGTGAACTGGCGGGTGGGCTGGCCCTTGAGGCCGTCGCGGAGGGTCTGCGCCACCGCCTTGATCGGGATCTGCGACTGGCCGTCGCCGACCGCGTTGAACGGGTTGTCCGGGTCGGAGATGAAGCTCGCCGCCGCCAGCTCCGGGGTGTAGCCGACGAACCAGGCCGACCGGGTGCTGTCGGTGGTGCCCGTCTTGCCGGCCACCGGGCGGCCGACGGTGCCCCGCACGCTGTCCGCGGTCGACCAGCCGCCGCAGCTGCCGCGGGCCGGGGTGTCGCCGGTCGGGCAGCGGGCGGCGTCGGTGGCGGCGCGGGCGGCGTCGGCGTCCACCACCTGCCGGCAGCGCGGCTTGGCGACCTCGCGTTCGATCCCGGAGGCGGTCTTCCAGGTGGTCGGCGTGCCGTCCCGGTTGTAGATCGCCTGCACCGGGATCGCCTCGCAGTAGCGGCCGTCCGCGGCGATCGCGGCGTACGCGTTGGCCATCTCCAGTGGCGTGGCGTCGGAGACGCCGAGGGTGAACGCGCCCCACTGTTTCGCCTTGGCCGGGGACGCGTGCTCCCGGTCGACGTCGGTGCGCCAACGCAGCCCGAGCTGCTCGGCCAGGCGGACCGCCTTGTCCGCGCCGACCTGCTCCTCCAGCCACACGAAGTACGTGTTCACCGACTTGCCGAAGCCGGACCACATGGTCTGGTTGCCGCTCATCGCGCCGCTGGCGTTGGACGGCGACCAGCCGTCGTAGACCTCGGAGCGGTACCGGTGCGGTGCGTTGAACGAGGTGGACAGCGGCATGCCCGCGTCGAGCGCGGCCAGCATGGGGAACATCTTGAACGTCGAGCCGGCCTGGTAGCCCGCCAGGTCGCCGCCGCCGAGCAGGGGCGCCACGGTGTTCGGGTAGTTGGCCTTGACCTTCGGCCCGGCCTCGGGGTTGGAGCTCTGCCCGTTCTCGCTCAGGTCCAGCGAGTACGTCCGGTTCACCGCCATCGCCTTGACCCGCCCGGTGCCGGGCTCGGAGACCACGATGCCGTTGGCGAAGGGGCTGCCGGTGTTCTCCTTGGTGCCGACGTTCTGCTCGGCCGCCGCCTGGATCTTGGGGTCGAGGCTGAGCACGATCCGGTAGCCGCCCCGGCGCAGCTTGTCCAACCGCTCCAGCCGGTTCTCGCCGAACGCGGGCTGCGTGCTCCACCAGTTCTTCAGGTAGTCGCAGGCGAAGCCCCAGCTGTTCCACTTCTCGGGCACGGAGGCGCAGTCGTTCGGCGGGTACGTCAGCTTCAGCCGGATCGGCTCGGTCTTCGCCTGCGTGACGGCGTCCGGCGAGAGGTAGCCGAGCTGGGCCATCCGGTCGAGCACGTAGTTGCGTCGGCCGGTGGCGTCCTTCTGGTCGGAGCTGGCCGGGTCGTACTCGGACGGGGACTTGACCAGGCCGGCGAGGGTGGCCGCCTCGACGGGGCTGAGGTCCTTGGGGGCCTTGGAGAAGAAGATCTCGCTGGCCGCGTAGATGCCGTACGCGCGGTGCCCGAAGTACGCGGAGTTGAGGTAGCGCTCCAGGACGTCGTCCTTGCTGAGTTCCTTCTCCAGGTCCATCGCCATCCGCATCTCGCGGACCTTGCGCAGGCTGGTCTGCTGGGTGGCCTCCTGCACCTCCTTCGGCGTCTTCGCGCTGTCCCGCAGCGCCATCCGCACGTACTGCATGGTGAGCGTGGAGGCGCCCTGGGAGACGCCGCTGGAGCGGGCGTTGGCCACGAAGGCGCGGGCGACGCCCTTCGGGTCGACGCCCCGGTGCTGGTAGAAGCGGTTGTCCTCGGCGGCGACGATCGCCTGCTGCATGTTCGGGGAGATGTCGGCCAGCTTCGTGTACTGCCGGTACTCCTCGTAGAACATCGTCAGCACGGTCTTGCCGTCCGGCGCGTAGACGTACGACGTCTCGGCCGGCAGCGCGGTGGTGAGGATCTGGGTCTTGTGTTCCATGGCGTGCGCCGTGACCTTGGCGCCGAGGCCGGTGGCGGCGGCCACGGGGTACGCCACGGCGGCGACCACGATCCCGGCGATCAGTCCGGCGCGGAGGAGGGGGACGAGACGACCAGCGGCAGCAAGGGGTCGATTGCTCACACGCTCAAGTTATGACATTTCCGATTCGTACCTGAGAAATATTCATAAACGCCCGTGTGGTGATGCGGCCCACGCCGGGATCCGCTGTCCCGCGCGGCACCTTCCCGGCAGGATCGCGGACATGCGTGGTCAGCCGAGCGGGACCCTCCCCGAACCCGACCTCACCCACCACGGCGACGCCGAGGTGGGGCCGGGGCTCGTCGACCTCGCCGTCAACGTGCGACGCGACGCGATGCCCGACTGGCTGGCCGACCCGATCACCGCCGCGCTCGGCGACCTCGCCGCGTACCCCGACCCGGGGCCGGCCCGGGCCGCCGTCGCGGCCCGGCACGGCCGCCCGCCGGCCGAGGTGCTGCTGACCGCCGGCGCGGCCGAGGGCTTCGTGCTGCTCGCCCGGGCGCTGGCCGGCGTACGCCGACCGGTGGTGGTGCACCCGCAGTTCACCGAGCCCGAGGCGGCGTTGCGCGCCGCCGGACACCAGGTCGAGCGGGTGCTGCTCGACGCGGACGACGACTTCCGGCTCGACCCGGCCCGGGTGCCCGCCGACGCCGAGCTCGTGATGATCGGCAACCCGACCAACCCGACGTCGGTGCTGCACCCCGCCGGCGACCTGGCCGCCCTGGCCCGACCCGGCCGGGTGCTGGTGGTCGACGAGGCGTTCGCCGACACCACCGTCGCCCCCGGCGTGGCCGGCGAACCGGAGTCGCTGGCCGCGAGGCGGGACCTGCCCGGCCTGCTGGTGGTCCGCAGCCTCACCAAGACCTGGGGCCTGGCCGGCCTGCGCATCGGCTACCTGCTCGGCGAGGCGGACCTGCTGGCGCGGCTGGCCGCCGTCCAGCCACTCTGGGCCGTCTCCACCCCCGCCCTGGCCGCCGCGTCGGCCTGCGCCACGCCCGTCGCGGTCGAGGCCGAGCGCGCCATCGCCGCCCGGCTCGCCGCCGACCGCGACCACCTGGTCGCCCGCCTGTCGGCCCTGCCCGGCGTACGCGTCGCCGGCCGCCCCGCCAGCGCGTTCGTGCTGGTGCACGTCCCCGGGGCCGCCGACGTGCGGGTCGCCCTGCGGGAGCGCGGCTGGGCGGTACGCCGGGGCGACACGTTCCCCGGCCTAGGCCCGGACTGGCTACGCATCGCCGTGCGCGACACGGCCACCACCGACGCGTTCACCGAGGTACTGGCAGAGATCCTGGAGGCGTGATGCTGGAGACCACGATCGCGGCGATCCGGCCGCCCGACGAGCCGGCCATGGCCGCCGCCCGGGAGTTGCAGGGGCGGCTGACGAAGCCCGCCGGCTCCCTCGGCGCCCTGGAGGAGCTCGCCGTACGCCTCGCAGGGCTGGCCGGGCACTGCCCGCCGCCGCTGCCCGAGCCGGCCGCGGTCGCGATCTTCGCCGGTGACCACGGCGTGCACGCCCAGGGGGTGACCCCCTGGCCGCAGGAGGTCACCGCGCAGATGATCGGCAACTTCCTGGCCGGCGGCGCGGTGGTCAACGCGTTCGCCCGGCAGGCCGGCGCCTCGGTCACCGTGGTCGACGTCGGCGTGGCCACCCCGCTCACGGTCGCCGAGCCGGGCGGGGAGGCCGTTGGAGCCCCACCGGCCCGCGACGCGCCCCGGCTGGTGGCGGCGAACGTCCGCCCCGGCACCCGGGACCTGGCGGTGACCGCCGCGCTCACCCGCGACGAGGCCCGCGCGGCCGTCGAGACCGGCATCCGGGTGGCCGACGAGCTGATCGACGCGGGCGCCGGCATCCTGCTCACCGGGGACATGGGCATCGGCAACACCACGCCGGCCGCCGCCCTGATCGCCGCGTTCACCGGCATCGACCCGGCGGAGACGACGGGCCGGGGCACCGGGGTCGACGACCCGACGTACGCCCGCAAGGTCGACGTGGTGCGGGCAGCGCTGCGCCGGCACGCCCCCGACCCGG
Organism: Micromonospora sp. NPDC048868; assembly: GCF_043198195.1. Classification (NCBI taxonomy): domain Bacteria; kingdom Bacillati; phylum Actinomycetota; class Actinomycetes; order Micromonosporales; family Micromonosporaceae; genus Micromonospora; species Micromonospora sp. NPDC048868. Next base: position 25,505 of record NZ_JBICUN010000034.1, on the reverse strand, counting down.
CCGACCCGCTGGGCGTGCTGGCCGCCGTCGGCGGGCTGGAGCACGCCGCGCTGGCCGGGCTGATCCTGGGCGCCGCCGCCCGCCGCACGCCGGTGCTGCTGGACGGGGTGATCGCGGTCGCGGCGGCCCTCGCCGCGGCGGCCCTCGCGCCGCACGCCGTGGCCGCCATGGTGGCCGGGCACCGCTCCGCCGAGCCGGGGGCCACGGTCGCGCTGCGCCGGCTGGGCCTGGAGCCGCTGATCGACCTCGGGCTGCGCCTGGGCGAGGGCACCGGCGCGCTGCTCGCGCTGCCGGTGGTCACCGGCGCGGTCCGGGTGCTGCACGAGGTGGCCACGTTCGACTCGGCGGGGGTGGCCGAGAAGTGAGCGACCGGAGCGAGCGGACCGACCGGCCCGCAGGCGTGTCGCGTCCCGCCGCCGGCGAGCAGGGCGGGGCGGCGGCGTGAGCGGCAACCCGTACCCGCTCGGCCTGCGGCTCGCCGGCCGCCGGGTGGTCGTGGTGGGCGGGGGAGCGGTGGCCACCCGGCGGGTGCCGGCCCTGCTCGACGCCGGCGCGCACGTCTTCCTCGTCGCGCCCGAGCTGACCCCGGCGCTGCGCGCGCATGTCGACGCCGGACGGCTGCACTGGGCGCCGCGCCGGTTCGCCCCCGACGACCTGGACGGCGCGTGGCTGGTCCAGGTCGCGGTCGACGACCCGCTCGCCGCCGCGTCGGTCAGCGCCGCCGCCGCCGAGCGCCGCATCTTCTGCGTACGCGCCGACGACCGGGCCGCCGCCACCGCCTGGACGCCGGCGGTGACCCGGCACGGGCCGGTGACCGTGGCGGTGCTCGGCGGAGGCGACCCGCGCCGGGCGATGGCCGTCCGCGACGCCGTCCGCGCCCTCCTGGATGTGAGGAAGGGCCCCCTGTCAACGCCTGCGGCAGAGGAAGGGTCCCTTCCTTCCACACAGGGTGGGCGGGTCGCGTTGGTGGGGGCCGGTCCGGGGGACCCGGAGCTGATCACCGTCAAGGGCTGGCGGCTGCTCACCGAGGCGGACGTGGTGGTCGCCGACCGGCTCGTCCCGGGGCTGCTCCTCGACGAGCTGCGTCCCGACGTCGAACTCGTGGACGCCTCCAAGATCCCGTACGGCCCGTCCCGGGGCCAGGAGGAGATCAACCGGATCCTCGTGGACCGCGCCCTGGCCGGGAAGTTCGTGGTACGGCTCAAGGGCGGCGACCCGTACGTCTTCGGCCGGGGCGGCGAGGAGCTGCTGGCCTGCGCGGCGGCCGGCGTGCCGGTGACCGTGGTGCCCGGCGTGACCAGCTCGATCGCGGCTCCGGCCGCGGCGGGCGTCCCGGTCACCCATCGGGGGGTGGCCCACGAGTTCACCGTGGTCTCCGGGCACGTCGCACCCGACTCGCCGGCCTCCCTGGTCCGGTGGGAGGCGCTGGCCGGGCTGCGCGGCACGCTTGTCGTGCTGATGGGGCTGAAGAACCTCGCGGCGATCACCGCGACGCTGATCGCGCACGGCAAGCCCGCGGAGACACCGGCCGCCGTGGTGCAGGAGGCGACGACCGGGGCGCAGCAGGCGCTCCGCTCCACGCTCGGCGCGGTGGCCGCCGACGTGGCGGCCGCCGGGCTGCGCCCGCCCGCGGTGGTGGTGCTGGGGGACGTGGTCGAGGCCCTCGCCGACGGGGCTGGGCTTGAGGGATTTCCGGGGAGCCCGCTCGCTCCGGGCGGTCAGGCTTGATCCCTCCGCGAGCGGGCTGCCCGGAAATCCCCGGTGGGCGTTGCCCGTAAGGCGGCTCGGGTTCGACCGGGCAGAGTGATGGGATGAACGACGGCGGCCGGAGACTCTGGGGAGTCTCCGGCCGCCGTTCTTGCTGGTCAGGTCACTGCTTGAGCATGTTGTCCAGCAGCAGGGCGCAGCGGATCAGGCCGAGGTGGCTGTAGGCCTGCGGGTGGTTGCCCAGCCCGCGCTCGGCCATCGGGTCGTACTGCTCGGGCAGCAGGCCGGTCGGGCCGGCGGTGTCCACCATCTGCGAGAACAGCTCCTCGGCGTCGGTACGCCGCCCGGTGCGCAGGTACGCCTCGATGAGCCACGCCGTGCAGATGTGGAAGCCGCCCTCGCGCCCGGGCAGGCCGTCGTCCCAGTGGTAGCGGTAGACGACCGGGCCGCTGCGCAGGTCCGCCTCGATCCGCAGGACGGTGGAGAGGAAGCGCGGGTCGTCGCCGGGGAGCAGGCCGGAGAGCCCGATCCACAGCGACGAGGCGTCCATGTCCTCGTCCCCGTACGCCACGCTGTAGGCCTCGACGGTCTCGTGCCAGCCGTACTCCAGCACGTTGGCGCCGATGCGGTCGCGCAGTTCCACCCACTCCGGCCGGTCCTCGCCGCCGTGCTGGCGCATGACGTGCAGCGCCCGGTCGACGGTCATCCAGCACATCACCTTCGAGAAGATGTGGTGCCGTGGGGGGAGGCGGGCCTCCCAGATGCCGTGGTCGGGCTCGTGCCAGCGGCGGCGGACCGCCTCGACCATGTTGTCGAGCACCCGCCACTCGTCCTCGCGGACGGAGCCGCGGGCGTCGGCCACGGCCGCGATCAGGTCCGCGATCGGGCCGAAGACGTCGAGCTGGAGCTGGTGGTTGGCGAGGTTGCCGACCCGGACGGGCCGGGAGCCGGCGTAACCGGGCAGGGTGTCGATGACCGCCTCGGCGCCCAGCTCGTAGCCGTCCACCGTGTAGAGCGGGTGCAGCCGCTCCGGGTGCCCGCCGGTGCGCTCGATGCACCCGTCGACCCAGCGCAGCAGCGCCTCGGCCTCCTCGATCGAGCCCAGGTCGACCAGGGACCGCGCGGTCATCGCCGCGTCCCGCAGCCAGCAGTAGCGGTAGTCCCAGTTGCGGACGCCGCCCAGCTCCTCCGGCAGCGAGGTGGTCGCGGCGGCCAGGATCGAGCCGGTGGCCTCGTGGCAGAGCCCGCGCAGGGTCAGCGCGCTGCGGACCACCAGGTCCCGGGCGGTGCTCGGCAGCCGCAGGGTGGCCACCCAGTCCTTCCAGGGCTGCTCGGCCAGGGCCTGCCGCTCGTGGACCGACATCCGGTGGTGTTCCAGGCTGTGCGTGCCGAAGCGCAGCTCCAGCACGACCTGCCCACCGGAGGCGGAGAGGTCGACGACCGCCTTGGCCGTCTCGTAGCCGCCGTCGTTGGTGACCTGCCACTCGACCCCGGGCGAGTAGAGCGCGACCGGCTCGTTGGAGCCGAGCACCAGCAGGCCGTCGCCGACCGGCTGCAACTGCACCGCGACCTGACCGAACTCGGGCCGGGGCGCGAACTCCAGGCGGGCCCGGCCCGAGCCGGTGAGCACCCGGACCATTGTCGAGTCGCCGGTCACGACGGCCGGGCCGTCCGGCGTGGTCTCCCGGGCCGGCTTGTCCAGCCAGTCGGTGACGGTCAGACCCGACCACCGGGTCTCGACGGTCATCGTCCCCGAGCGGTAGCGCTGCCCGAGCGGGATGCCCCCGCGTTCCGGGGCCACGCTGAAGTGCCCGGCGGGGCTGCCGCCGACCAGGTCGGCGAAGATCGCCGCCGAGTCCGGCTTGGGGTGGCAGAGCCAGGTGACCTTGGCCTCGGGGGTGAGCAGGGCCACGGTCCGCCCGTTGGCCAGCATCGAGTGCCGCTCGATGGGCACCGCGCGCTCGCCGAAGAGCCAGTGCCGCCGGGTCTCCAGCAGCAGGCCGAGGGCGCGGGCGGCCTCGATCGGCTCGGCGACCCGGTAGCCGGCCCGGGTGTCGCCGGGGCCGATCTTGATGCCGACGTCCGGCCCGTGCAGGTTGCCGAAGGCGTTCTCGTCGGTGACGTCGTCGCCGATGAAGAGCACCGCGCTGGCGGAGAGCTGGGTGCGCAGCTGGTCGACGGCCGTGCCCTTGTGCGTGGCGACCACCGACAGTTCGATGACCTCCTTGCCCTGGGTGACCGTGACGTCGTCCCAGGTGGCGGGGCCGCTGCGGACCGCCTCGATGGCGGCAGCCGCGATCTCGGGGGCCACCCCGCGGGTGTGCACCGCGACGCTCGCCGGCTTGCGCTCCAGCCGGATGCCCGGGTGGGACGAGGCGATCTCGCGCAGGGCGTCGCGCAGCCGGGTGCGGACCGCGATCAGCTCGGGGGAGAGCCGCTCGACGAAGCCGATGTCGAACTCGGAGCCGTGGCTGCCGACGAGGTGGACCTCGCTGGGCAGCCGGGAGAGGGCGGCCAGGTCGCGCAGGGCCCGCCCGGAGACCACCGCCACGGTGGTCTGGGGCAGGGCGGCCAGCGCCCGGACGGCCGCCACCGACTCCGGCAGCGGCACGGCCTTGCTCGGGTCCTCCACGATCGGCGCCAGGGTGCCGTCGTAGTCGCAGGCGATCAGAAGCTGGGGTACCCGGGCGATGCGGCCGATGGCCGCCCGCAGTTCCGGGTCCATCGTGCCGGCCGCCGGGGTGACGATCTCGCTGGCGGCGTTCACGCGTCCTCCGGTTGAGGCACACCGAGCTCGGTGAGGAAGGACTTCGCCCAGTGCCCCACGTCGTGGGTGCGAAGATGGCGTTGCATTGTCCGCATTCTGCGGCGTGCCTCCGGCTTCTCGACGTGCACGGCCCTCAGCAGGGCGTCCTTGACCGCGTCAGGGTCGTGCGGGTTACACAGGAACGCCTGACGCAGCTCGGTGGCGGCGCCGGCGAACTCGCTGAGCACGAGTGCACCGCCCTGGTCGGCGCGCGATGCGACGTACTCCTTGGCTACCAGGTTCATTCCGTCTCGCAGCGGGGTCACCATCATCACGTCGGCGGCGGCGTACATCGCGGCGAGTTCAGTGCGACTGTACGACTGATGCAGATAATGCACCGCCGGCACGCCGACCCTGCCGAATTCGCCATTAATCCGGCCGACCTCCCGCTCCACCTTCACGCGTAGTGCCTGGTAGTGCTCCACGCGCTCACGGCTGGGCGTGGCGACCTGCACCATGACCGCGTCGGGAACTGTCAACTTTCCGTCAGCCAGCAGTTCGCGGAAGGCCTTGAGCCGCAACTCGATGCCCTTGGTGTAGTCGAGCCGGTCGACGCCCAGGATGATCGTCTTCGGGTTGCCCAGCTCCTCGCGGATCTCCTTCGCCCGGGCCTGGATCGCCGGGTCGGCGGCCAGCCGCTCCATCTCCTTCGTGTCGATGGAGATCGGGAACGCGCCGGCCTTCACCTGGCGCCCGTCGACCTGGATCATCTGCCCCTCGTAGCGCAGCCCGAGCAGGTGCCGGGCCAGCCGGACGAAGTTCTGCGCGGCGAGGCGCTGCTGGAACCCGACCAGGTCGGCGCCGAGCAGGCCGCGCAGGATCTCGGTGCGGAACGGCATCTGCATGAACAGCTCGATGGGCGGGAACGGGATGTGCAGGAAGAAGCCGATCCGCAGGTCGGGCCGCAGCTCGCGGAGCATCGCCGGGACGAGCTGGAGCTGGTAGTCCTGCACCCAGACCGTCGCCCCCTCGGCCGCGACCTCCGCCGCGGCCTCCGCGAAGCGGGCGTTGACCAGGCGGTACGCCTCACGCCAGCGGCGCTTGTAGGCGGGCGTCTCCACCGCGTCGTGGTAGAGCGGCCAGATCGTCGCGTTGGACTGGCCCTCGTAGTAGCGCTCCAGCTCCTCCGCGCTCAGCGGCACCGGGTGCAGCCGGATGCCCTCCAGGTCGAAGGGCTCGGGGGCGGCACCGGTGCCGCCGGCCCAGCCGACCCAGGTGCCCTGGTGCTCGGCGAGGACGGGGTGCAGTGCGGTCACCAGCCCCCCGGGGCTGCGACGCCACTGCCGTCCTTCGGGGGTGCTCACCTCGTCGACGGGTAGCCGGTTCGCCACTACGACAAAGGAGCTGCGGACGGTCACGTTCGGCCACCTCCGGGTGCTGACGGGTCAACCGCGAATGAGCGTACTGAGCGTAGCTGCGGCTTCTGGGGCCCCGTGCCGGAGTCACCTACCCTTCCCACGATGGTCCAACCCTTGGCGTGATCTTGTCGATACCCCTGCTCGGAAGCAGGGGTGGCGCGACGCGTCCGGAGCTTCGGGGGCGGGGTGATGTGGGCGCGACGCCGCGTACCTGTCAGGATTGAGGATGGCGTGCGTGCGGCCGGCCACCGGCCGGCGGCGGCGGGCGGAGGTCGAAGCCCGCGCCCGCGCCCGCCGACTCAGTCGCAACCCTACGGAGGTAGCCCGCACCGTGGCCCAGTACATCTACGTCCTGGAAAAGGCGCGCAAGGCGCACGGCGACAAGGTCGTGCTCGACAACGTGACGCTGAGCTTCCTGCCGGGGGCCAAGATAGGTGTGGTCGGCCCCAACGGCGCCGGCAAGTCCAGCCTCCTCAAGATCATGGCAGGGCTGGACAAGCCGAGCAACGGCGAGGCCCGGCTCATGCCCGGCTACACCGTCGGCATGCTCGCCCAGGAGCCCCCGCTCAACGACGCCAAGACCGTGCTCGGCAACGTCGAGGAGGCGGTCGCCGAGACCAAGGCCAAGCTGGAGCGGTTCAACAAGATCGCCGAGCAGATGGCCACCGACTACTCCGACGAGCTGATGGAGGAGATGGGCCGGCTCCAGGAGGAGCTGGACCACCTCGACGCGTGGGACATCGACTCCAAGCTCGAACTGGCGATGGACGCGCTGCGCTGCCCGCCGCCGGACGCCGACGTCACCCAGCTCTCCGGTGGTGAGCGCCGCCGGGTGGCGCTGTGCAAGCTGCTGCTGGAGGCGCCCGACCTGCTGCTGCTCGACGAGCCCACCAACCACCTGGACGCGGAGAGCGTCTCCTGGCTGGAGCAGCACCTGGCCAAGTACGCCGGCACCGTCATGGCGATCACCCACGACCGGTACTTCCTGGACAAGGTGGCCGGCTGGATCCTCGAGCTGGACCGCGGCCGGGCCATCGGCTACGAGGGCAACTACTCCACCTACCTGGAGAAGAAGGCGGCCCGGCTGGCCGTCGAGGGCCGCCGCGACGCCAAGATGAAGAAGCGGCTCACCGAGGAACTGGAGTGGGTCCGCTCCAACGCCAAGGCGCGGCAGACCAAGTCCAAGGCCCGACTCGACCGCTACGACGAGATGGCCAACGAGGCGGAGAAGACCCGCAAGCTCGACTTCGAGGAGATCCAGATCCCGCCGGGCCCGCGCCTGGGCAACACGGTGATCGAGGCGCAGAACCTCAGCAAGGGCTTCGGCGACCGGCTGTTGATCGACAACCTGTCGTTCTCGCTGCCGCGCAACGGCATCGTCGGCATCATCGGCCCCAACGGCGTCGGCAAGACCACGCTGTTCAAGACCATCGTCGGGCTGGAGCAGCCGACCGGCGGCGAGGTCCGGGTCGGCCCCACCGTCTCGCTGTCGTACGTCGACCAGAACCGGCAGGGCCTCGACGGCGACAAGAGCGTCTGGGAGGTCGTCTCCGACGGCCTGGACTACCTCATGGTGGGCAAGGTCGAGATGCCGTCGCGGGCGTACATCGCGGCGTTCGGATTCAAGGGGCCGGACCAGCAGAAGCCGACCAAGGTGCTCTCCGGCGGCGAGCGCAACCGGCTCAACCTCGCGCTGACGCTGAAGATCGGCGGCAACGTGATCCTGCTCGACGAGCCGACCAACGACCTGGACGTCGAGACCCTCTCCAGCCTGGAGAACGCGCTGCTGGAGTTCCCCGGCTGCGCCGTGGTCATCTCCCACGACCGGATGTTCCTCGACCGGGTCTCCACGCACATCCTGGCCTGGGAGGGCGACGACGAGAACCCCGCCAAGTGGTTCTGGTTCGAGGGCAACTTCGAGGCGTACGAGAAGAACAAGATCGACCGGCTCGGCGCGGAGGCGGCCCGCCCGCACCGGGTGACCTACCGCAAGCTGACCCGTGACTGAGCGCGCGGACCGCAGCCGATCATGAGCGACCGCTTCGTCTACCACTGCACCCTGCGGTGGTCCGACCTGGACGCGTACGGCCACATCAACAACTCGCGCTTCCTCACCCTCTACGAGGAGGCGCGGGTGGCGTTGATGTTCGCCGGCGGCCGGGCGTGGGGGGTGGGCTCGTTCGCCGACGGCGTCGTGATCAGTCGGCACGAGATCGACTACGTGCGCCCGGTCGAGTACGCCCTCGGCCGGGCCACCGCGGAGGCCGCCCCCACCGTGCGCATCGAGCTGTGGGTGGAGGAGATCCGGGGCGCGTCGTTCACCGTCGCCTACGAGCTCTTCGACGGCGAGGTGCTGGCCAGCCGGGCCCGTTCGGTGCTGGTGCCGTTCGACCTGGCCCGGCAGCGGCCCCGGCGGATCACCCCGGAGGAGCGGACGTTCCTGCTCACGTACGCGCCGCAGGGCGGGGTGGCGTGACGGCGGCCGGCGGGCCCCTCGCCCCGGCGGGGGCCGGTGGCGGCGGGACGGTCGCCGGCGGGCACGGGATCGCCGACGCGGCCGACGCGGGGGCCTTCCTGGCCCGTCTCGTCCGGCTGGACGGCGACGCGCCGGTCCGGCTCAGGTCGGCCGGCGCGACGGGCCGTACGGCCCTCTGGGGGCGTCTGCCGTGGGGCGTGCTGGTCGTCCGCACGGTGGCCGGCGACGGCCCCGGCGACGCCACGGTCCCGGCCCGCGAGTTGCTGGCCGAGCTGGCGGCGAACGGTGCGGCCCTGCCGACGCGGCGGGACGAGCGGTGGCGGTGGCCGCTGCCGCCCGCGGCGAGCCGCCGGGTGGAGACGCTGCCGGGCGTGGAGCTGCGGCGGATCGCGGCGGCGGCGGCGGGAGCCCTGCGCGACGCCAGCACCCACGGCGTCGGCGGGCGTGCGGTGGGGCAGCGGGCGCTGCGGGACGCGCTGCTCGACCACGTGCCCGTGGTGGTCACCCCCGAGGACCCGCCGGGCGAGCCGGTCGAGGTGACCCAGCGGATGGTCCAGGGGTTGATCCGGATGGGCTTCCTGGGACCCGCCGAGGGGTCGGCCGGGACGGTCGGCGGGGGCGACGTCCAGGTGCGAACGGTTGGTCGATGGGTCGGCCTGGTGGGACCGTACGGAGCGATATGGTCGCAGAAGGCCACCGAACTTGCCGTGCGGCCCCTCTGAATTCATCCGTTCGGCTGACCCTCGGTCATTCTTCTGTCCTGGGGCTGCCGTTGGGGGGGTGCTTCAACCCGGCTGTCCGGGTACCGTCCATCCTCGGATCCAACGCAACGTAGGCGAGTGGATCCGCTGGGGAGTGAGGTGCGCGAGCGATGCCGTGGTGGTCATGGCGCCCCGGTCCCGCCAACGGCGGCGGCGACCCGGAAAGGCGGAGCGGGGTCACAGTGGAGAGCACCGTCCGGGTCGGACCACCGACCCCCCGTCAGCCGGGAGACGACTGCCCGCCGACGGAGCGAGCCGTGATCGCGGACATGCCCGCCACGGTCGAGCCGGTCACCCTACGCCGCGTCTGCGACGCACTCGACATGCTCGACGTGCGCTACCTGGCCGACGGCGACGGCAACCTGCTGGCCATGTGGGAGCGGCACGCCGTGCTGGTCACACTGGAGGGTCCGGAGGACGAGATCCTGGTGATGCGGGCCCGTCCACACGCGACGGTGCCGCCGGACTGGGCCGACCGCGCCTACCGCGTGGTCAACGAGTGGAACCACACCCGCCGCTTCTGCAAGGCCTACATCGGCGACCCGACCGAGCGCGGCCAGCTGCCGATCTACGCGGAGTTGCAGGTGCCGTTCGGTGCCGGGGCGCACGACGCGCTGCTGGTCGAGATGCTCGACTGCGGCGCGGCGGTCGCCACCAGCTTCGTGGACTGGCTGCACGACGAGGGCGCCCTGCTCTGAGGCACCGGACGCCCGCCGGGCGATCCGGTGCCCGGGCGAACGCCGACGGACGGCCCGGCACCCGCCGGGCACCCGAGGGTCGGCCCGGTCAGGCCGGCCCCGCCGGGTCCTCCATCGCGTTGACCATGAAGTAGGCGGCCCGCTCCAGGTAGTCCCACAGCGCGGTGGCGATGTCCGGCGGCAGGTCGAGCCGGTCCACTGCGCGGCGCATGTGCAGCAGCCACGCGTCCCGCTCGGCGGCGCCGATCCGGTAGGGCGCGTGGCGCATCCGCAGTCGCGGGTGCCCCCGTTGCGCCGAGTACGTGTTGGGGCCGCCCCAGTACTGCATGAGGAACAGGGCCAACCGGTCCGCGGCCGGGCCCAGGTCCTCCTCCGGATACATGGGGCGCAGCAGCGGGTCGTCGGCGACCCCGGCGTAGAACTCGTCCACCAGCTTGCGGAATGTGGGCTCGCCGCCGACCGCTTCGAAGAGGGTCATCGACGCACCGGGACGGTCGGACTCACCTGCGGCATTCACCGTTCCATCCTGCCAGGTGCCATGTCGGGCGAGCGGGGGGTGCCGGCTGTGGGTCGGGTCACCGCGTGCCGCCGCCGTCCCGCCTCGCCGGGGCGACCGCCCAACGGGCCGCCGGCCCGCCGGACCGCTCCTCCGCGGGCCGCCCCGGCGCGCCCGCCGGGGCGGCGGGACCGGCTGCCTGCCGGGGGGCCGCGCCGCCCGCCTGCTGGGCCGCGCCGCCCGCCTGCTGGGCCGCGCCGCCCGCCTGCTGGGCCGCCTCGATCGCCGCGTCGATCGTCGACCGGCTCGGCCAGCGCAGGGCGGCGAGCGTCATCAGCAGCACTCCGACGGCGCTCCACACCCCGACCACGAGCGGGATGGAGTATCGCTCGGCCAGCAACCCGGTGACCAGGACGGCCACGCCCTGGATGACCTGGACGCCGGTCGCCATGACGCCGAAGGCGCGGGCCCGGAAGCCGTCGGGCAGCGCCCGGACGAAGAGCCCGTTGGCCACCGGCAGCATGCCGGCGACGGCGAACCCGCAGGCCGCGGCGAGCAGCGCCACCACCAGGGGCGGCGGGTCGAACAGGGCGGGCACCAGGGCCAGCGGGGAGAGCACCGCCAACGGCCGCATCAGGCTCAGCCGGCGGTCCGGCCCGAACGCCCGGCTGACGACGAGGCCGCCGAGGATGAAGCCGACGGGGTTCGCCGCCATGATGATCGCCTGCGCGGCGCCGGCGTCCAGCTGGCCGGCGTGCTCGCTCGCCCAGGCGGCGGCGAGGCCCTCCGGCACCACGGAGAAGAGCATGGCGGCGAAGACCAGCACGGCGATGGCCCGCAGCACCGGGGTGCCGAACACGATCTGGAAGCCCTGCGCGGTCTCCCGCAGCAGGTGGCTGCGGTGCGCGGCGGTCATCGCCGTCGGCCGGTCGGCCACGCCGAAGCGGACCAGCGCGGCCGACAGGGCGAACGTCGCCGCGTTGACCAGGAGCGCGGTGGTCGGGTTGAAGGCGGCGATGGCCGCGCCCGCCAGGTAGCCGACGACCTGGGCGGCCTGGCCGACGCTGCTGATCATCGACAGCCCGACCACCAGGCGGTCCCCGGTGAGGACCAGGGGGATCAGCGCCGACTTGGCGGCCTGGCTCGGTGGGTTGGCCAGCGTGGTGGCGAAGAGCAGGGCCAGGATCATCGGGACGGGCACGCCGGGGATGGCGATGCACACCATCAGCACCATCCGGACGAGGTCGCAGATCACCATGACCTGCCGGTAGCGGTGCCGCTCCGCGAGCGTGGCGAGCAGGGGGCCGCCGACCAGCCAGGGCAGGTAGCTCACCGCGAAGGCGGCGGCCGAGAGCGCGACGGAACGGGTCTCCTCGTAGACCAGCAGGGTGACCGCGGCCTTGGCGATGTAGTCGCCGATCCAGGAGAGCGCGCTGGCCGTGAAGACGGCGCCGTATTCGCGGTTGGCGAACACCTCGCGGAAGGTTGCCGGCCCTTCCGGGGATGGTCGCTCGTCAGGCACCGTCGCCTCCATCGTTCCCCTGAGCGGGCCACTCGTGATGGACGGCCCGGGAACCGTCGTCAGATCTACGGATCAGCGAGGACGTGATCACGCTCCGGGGGAGCGCGTTGCACCGGATTTTGCCCGATCGTCCGACGAGTGGCTAGGGCGAAGGGGTTGATCGTCGCATCTCCGACTGAACGAACGGACGATACCCGAGGGGCCACCCGGCTCGCGACCCCCGCCGCCCGGCGTTCTGGGCGCCTCAGGTGGCGCCGCCCTGCCCGGTCTCGCCGGGGGTGGGGACCGGCATGCCGGGGTAGAACCGGGCGGCGGCGATCTTCGCGGTGATGCCGGAGTTCTCCAGCGCCTCGGCGAGCCGGCGACGCAGCTCCCGGCCCACGGCGAACTGCCCGTCCGCGGACGTCTTGACCACCGTACGGATCACCGCGCCGTCGACAGTCATCTGCTCGACGCCCAGCACCTCCGGCGCCTCGACGATCTCCGGTGCCAGGTCGGGGTCGATCGCCACCGAGGCGGCGGCGGTACGCAGCACGGCAGTGGCCTCCTCCGTGCCGGCGAAGCCGATCGGCAGGTCGACCACCACCAGGGCCCATCCCTGGCTCTTGTTGCCCACCCGGACGATCTCGCCGTTGCGGATGTACCAGAGCACGCCCCGCCCGTCGCGGACGGTGGTGACCCGCAGCCCGACCGACTCCACCACGCCTGTCGCCTCGCCGAGGTCCACGGTGTCGCCGACGCCGTACTGGTCCTCGATCAGCATGAACAGGCCGGCGATCAGGTCCTTGACCAGGCTCTGCGCGCCGAAGCCGAGGGCCACGCCCGCGATGCCGGCGCTGGCCAGCAGCGGGGCCAGGTCGAAGCTGAACTCCTTGAGGATCATCAGCAGCGCGATGCCGAAGATGAACGCGGTGCTCAGGCTGCGCAGCACCGAACCGATCGCCTCGGCCCGCTGCCGGCGCCGCTCCGGAACGAACTCGCCGGGCTCGACGGCGGCGGTGGGGATCCGCTCGCGCAGCGGACGCAGCATGGTCGGCACGCCCGCGTCGGTGGTGGTGCGCACCAGCCGGCGGATCGTGCGGTGCACCAGCCACCGGGCGGCGACCGCCAGCAGCAGGATCATCACGATCCGCAGCGGCTTGAGCAGGATCCAGTAGCTGCCCTCGGCGAACCACACCGAGCCGGTCATGTCGTAGACGCTCTTGCAGAGGGCGTCGTCCAGGCAGGTCGGCGACGGAGCCGGGTCCGGCGCCTCGACGGCGGGCAGGGCGGGCGGCGTCAGGCTGGCAGCGGTCACGCTGTCTTCGTACCGCACCCGGCGGGGCCCCGACCCCCCGACCCTCCGCGTCGTGACCCGGCCCCCGGTGGCGCGTGCCGGCCGGGCGCGGTCGCACCGGTCAGGTGGCACCCCGGGAGTACGAGCTGACGGCGCAACTATCATGATCAAATGACAGCTTCCACCTTCGTCTTCGTGCCCGGTGCCGGCAGCAACTCGTTCACCTGGGCGCCCATGCAGCGGGAGCTGGCCCTGCGGGGGCACCGCTCGCTTGCCGTCGACCTGCCCGGGCACGGCTTCGGCGCGACGTTCCCGGCGGCGTACCAGGCCCCGCAGGACCTCGCCGCCCTGGCGGCCGCGCCGAGCGCGATGGCCGGCGTCGGCCACGCCGACAACGTGGCCCACGTCCTGGACGTCGTGCGGCGGGTACGCGAGCACGGACCGGTCATCCTGGTCGGCCACAGCCGGGGCGGGCTCACCCTGACCGGGGTCGCCAACGCCGCCCCGGAGCTGCTGGACCGGCTGGTCTACATCTCGGCGTGGTGCTGTGCCGCCGACACCCCGGCCGGCTACCAGGCCTCGGCGGAGAACGCGTCGAGCGCCCTGAACGGCGTCGGCGGCCTGCTCGCCGCGAACCCGATGGAACTCGGCGCGCTGCGGTTCAACTGGCGCACCGCCGACCCCGCGCTGCTCGCCACCCTCCGGGAGGCGATCCTGGCCGACGGCACCGACGACGAGTTCCACGGCTACCTGAACACCCTGGAGCCGGACGAGAGCCTGGACGCCGGCGAGGAGCGGGCCGACCCGCAGACCTGGGGCCGTGTCCCCCGCACCTACCTGCGGCTCACCGCCGACCGGTCGATGCCGATCGCGCTCCAGGACCGGTTCATCGCCGACGCCGACGCGCTCACCCCCGACAACCCGTTCGACGTGTGGTCCCTCGACGTCAGCCACGCCGCGGTGCTGGTCCGCCCCGGGGAGACCGCAGCACTGCTCTCCTCCCTGGCCCGGGTCTGACGGGCCGGTGGGCCGATCGACGCCCGGCGCGGCCGATGATGCGCGCGGGAGGTCGCACCCGCCGGTGCGGCATTGATCAAATCATCGTGATCGCGTTCATCGGCTTCAATGCGTAAACATGATCATCGGGGCCCGGAATGCGGCGCGTGGGAATGGGCGGCGGGTGCCGGGCGGCGAGCGGCGCCGGGGAGTCCGCCCCTGCTCAGGGGCGGATCCGCCCGTTTCCGGGTGATGCCTGGCCGGCTTCCGACATTAGTGCGTGCAATCCGGGAGCCGATCAGGGACGATGGGCGCACGGACGTCGGTGATCCGGCCGGCGTCGGCCGTGGTGGGCGACTGCGCCCGTTTCCGGTCGGCGGTGGCGAGCAGGGGGCCGCTGAACCGGGAGGGTGAACGCGATGCCTGACATACGACCCACGGTGGGCTCCGGTGCGCTGGTCCTCAACGCCACCTACGAGCCGCTGTGTGTCGTGTCGGTGCGCCGCGCCGCCATCCTCGTGCTCTCCGCCAAGGCGGTCTGCGTCGCCGACGGCGACGGCATTCTGCACAGCGCCCGCGACGCGCTGCCGGTGCCGTCGGTCGTCCGCCTCACCCGCTTCGTACGCGTGCCCTACCGCACCCACGTCGGGCTCTCCCGCCGCGCCATCTTCGCCCGGGACGGCTGGCGGTGCGCCTACTGCCGGGGGCCCGCCGAGACCATCGACCACGTCTTCCCGCGCAGCCGGGGCGGCCGGCACGCCTGGGAGAACGTCGTCGCGGCCTGCGCCCGGTGCAACCACACCAAGGGCGACAAGACGCCGGCCGAGCTGGGCTGGCGGCTGCACGCGCTGCCGGCGGCCCCGAAGGGCACCGCCTGGCGGGTGCTCGGCCACCGGGCGCCGGACCCCCGCTGGTCCGACTGGCTCGACCTGCGCGAGCCCGAAGGCCGCCTGAGCCGGGAGCCCGAGGCCGCCTGACCCGTCGCCCGCGCCCGCACGACCCGGCGCGCGGGCGGGCCGGTCACGTCGTGCGCGCCCGGACCAGGGACGCGAAGACCACCACGTTGTCGGCGTAACCGGTCTCCCCGCCCACCCAGCGCCCGCCGCAGGTGATCAGACGCAGCCGGGGGCGGTCGAAGTCGCCGAAGACCTCGTCCACCGGCAGCCGGTCCTTGTCGAAGCGCTCGACGGAGTCCACCTCGAAGACGGCCACCGAACGGTCCTGCCGGGCGACCTCGATCCGGTCACCGTCGTCCAGGTCCCGCAGCTTGTGGAAGACCGCCGGCCCGCTGGTCGTGTCGACGTGCCCGACGATCACCGCCGGGCCGTACTGCCCGGGAGTCGGGCCCTGGTCGTACCAGCCGGCCTCCTGGGCGCGGGCGGCGTCCGGCACCGCGATGCTGCCGTCCGGGGCGATGCCGACCCCGTGCACGGGCGCCCGGACGTCGATCGGGTCGATGGCGATGCCGACGGGCCGGCTGGCGGGCAGCACCGGGAACTTCTTCGGCGCGGGCCGCAGCCCCGCGAGGAACCGCTCCGGCAGCACGCTCACGCCGGCGATCCGCTCCACGCCGAGCATCGTGACGATCAGCGCCATCAACGTCCCGATCACCAGCACCGGCAGGCCCGGCCCCCGCCCCGGGGCCAGCCGGCGGCCGGCCGGGATCCGGCGGTAGCGGGGTCGGGCGGGCAGCGGACCGGCGGCCGGGTCGGTGGTGGCGACGCTCGCCGACACCGCCTCCCCGGCCACCCGGCGCAGCCGGCGGGCGGTCGCGGCCGCCGCCCGGCGGGACGCCCGCAGCGCCCGCCGGGTGGTCGCCCGGACCCGGCCCGGATCCGATCGCCTGGTACGCCTCAGGGAGCCGGCCATGGCGACGGCGGGTCAGGAACCGGACCCGGTCCGGCGGCGGTTGCCGAAGAAGCCGAAGCCCACGGCCAGGGCCACGACCGCGAGGCCGCCGATCATCAGCATCGAGCCGGTGCCCGAGGCGCCGGCGGTGCCGCCGCCCCCGGTGGCCGGGCCCTTGCTGGGCTGCTCCATGCTCAGCACCGTGAGCGTGGTGGTCGCGGTCTTGCCGTTGTCGCAGCGCAGGTCCACCGGGTAGTCGCCGGGCTCCTTGCTGCCCGGGATGGTGACCTGGCCGGTCAGGAAGCCGTTGTCCGGCCGCAGCATCACCCGCCCGAAGGCGTCGGAGTGCACGTCGGCCTGGCGGTTGTTGGCGTTGTCGCAACCGGCCCGGATGCTGACCCGGGTGCCGGCCTGCGCGCTGTTGGGCACCACCTCGACGAAGGTGTTCTCACCCGCCCAGGCGGGTGCGAGAGTCGTCAGGACGAAGGCCCCGACCAGCCCCAAGACGGTCAGAGCGCGGGTCAGGGCACGTTGGAACGCTGTGAGCACCGGCATGATCCCCCCTTCCGGTGACGATCACCGGAATCCTCCCCGGGCAACAGGGGCCTGCTTTCCCGCTGGCCGGGGGGCAAACCCGGGGCGGGTCAGCGCTGCCGGTCGGCGGGGGGCAGCGGGGTGACGGGCTGCCATTCCAGCGGGGTGGAGAGCACCATCGTGCTGGACGGCTGGCCGTACGGGGCGAGCCGGTCGATGACGCCCTCGAAGTCGTCGATCGACCCGGCGGCCACCTTGAGCATGCTGCACGCGTCGCCGGTGATCCGGTGGATCTCCAGGATCTCGGGCCAGTTCGCCACGTCCGGGTCCCGCAGGATGCACCGCGCTCCGTAACAGGACATCCGGATCAGCGCGACCACGGTGCGGCCGGCCCGGGTCAGGTCGACGTGGGCGTGGTAGCCGGTGATCACCCCGGACTCCTCCAGCCGGCGCACCCGCTCGGCCACGGCCGGCGGCGACAGGTGCACCCGTCGGGAGAGTTCGCTGAAGGAGAGGCGCGCGTCGGCCTGCAGTTCCCGCAGCAGCGCCCAGTCCATGTCGTCCATGAGGCGACCTTACTTTCTCGAAGCCGAATCCGGCTCATGCCTTCTGCGTAGCAGGTCAGACGGGGTGAGCGCCGTTGATCCGGCATTCCATCCGGGGGTTCCGCCGAGACATCATGTCGACATCCCGAAAACGGCCGACCGTCGGCCGTCCCGGGTGACGGAGCAGAGGGAGGCCACCGGTGGAGCAGACGGACGTGCGCGTACCCGCCAAGGCGGCGGTGCGCCCGGTGACCCCGCGGCAGCGCGCGGCCCGCGCCGCCCGCAACGGCGGCGAACCGACGCTGGAGTTCGCCGAGCGGGTGCCGTACGACGCGTACGTGCACGCCAGCACGCTGCACCAGCTGCAGCAGCCGCTGAGCGACGACCCCGGCGAGATGTCCTTCCTGATGGTCAGCCAGATCATGGAGCTGTACTTCAAGCTGACCTGCCACGAGCTGCGTGAGACGCAGCGGCTGCTGCGGGCCGACCGGGTGTGGGACGCGCTGGCCCCGCTGCGCCGCGCCGCGCTGCACCTGGAGGGGCTGAACGCGGCCTGGAACGGGCTGCGCTGGATGACCCCGGCCGACTTCAACCGGTTCCGCAACCTGCTGGGCGAGGGCTCCGGCTTCCAGTCGGCGATGTACCGCCATCTGGAGTTCCTGCTCGGTCTCCGCGACGAGACGCTGATCCGGCCGTTCCGGCGGCAGACCGACGTCCACGCCGAGCTGCGCGCCACCCTGGCGGCGCCGAGCCTCTGGGACGACGTGGTCGCCCTGCTGGCCCGGCACGGCCACGACCTGCCGGCCGACCTGCTCGACCGGGACGTCAACGCCGAGCACCAGCCGCACGCCGCCGTGGAGGCCGCCTGGGTGCGGATCTACGCCGAGCCCGGGCCGGAGAACCACCTGCGGATGCTGGGCGAGGCGCTGACCGAGGTGGCCGAGCAGTTCGGCGACTGGCGGCAGCACCACGTCAAGGCGGTGCAGCGCACAATGGGCGCCAAGGTGGGCAGCGGCGGCTCCGCCGGACTGGCGTGGTTGCAGCGGAGCATGGCCCGGGTGGTCTTCCCCGAGCTGTGGTCGGCCCGGACAGCGATGTGACCCGAGAGCGAGACGACCCCATGACCACCCCCGCATCCGATCCGTCCGGTTTCGCCGCCGGTGAGGCCGAGGCGCGCCGCCTCGACGCCGCCGATCCCGGGCACCGCCACCTGTTCCACGTGCCGCCGGCCGACGGCGGCCGGTACCCCGAGGCCGCCTACCTGGCCGGCAACTCCCTCGGCCTGCAACCCCGGGCCACCCGCGACGAGCTCGCCGCCGACCTGGACGCGTGGAGCCGCCTCGGCGTCGAGGGACACCTGGAGGGCGAGCGGCCCTGGCTGCCGTACCACGAGCTGCTGACGGCGCCGGCCGCGCGACTGGTCGGCGCCGCCCCGGCGGAGGTCGTGGTGATGAACTCCCTGACGGTCAACCTGCACCTGCTGATGGTCAGCTTCTACCGGCCGGCCGGGGCGCGCACCCGGATCGTCATCGAGGACAGCACCTTTCCCTCGGACAGCTACGCCGTGCGCAGCCAGGCCCGCTTCCACGGCCTCGACCCGGACACCACGGTCGTCCGGCTGCGCCCGCGCGCCGGCGAGGACACCCTGCGCACCGAGGACGTGACCGCCTACCTGGCCGCCGAGGGTGACACGGTGGCGCTGGTGCTGCTCGGCGGGGTCAACTACCTCACCGGTGAGCTGATGGACATCCCGGCCATCACCGCCGCCGGCCGCGCGGCGGGGGCCGTGGTCGGCTGGGACCTCGCGCACGCCGCCGGCAACGTCCCGCTCGCCCTGCACGACTGGGACGTCGACTTCGCCGCCTGGTGCTCCTACAAGTACCTGAACTCCGGCCCCGGCGCGCTGGCCGGCGTCTTCGTGCACGAGCGGCACCTCGGCGACCCCGACCTGCCCCGCTTCGAGGGCTGGTGGAGCACCGAGGCGGCCACCCGGTTCGAGATGACCCCGGTCTCCCGGCCGCCGGCCACCGTCGAGGCGTGGCAGATCTCCAACCCGCCGATCTTCGCGATGGGTCCGGTGCGTACCTCGCTGGAGCTCTTCGACTCCGTCGGGATGCCCGCGCTGCGCGAGCGCAGCGTCCGGCTCACCGGCTACCTGGCTCAGCTGCTGGACGAGGTGACCGCGAACCGTCCGCTGACCGTGGTCACCCCGCGCGAGCCGGAGCGGCGCGGCTGCCAGCTCTCGGTGCGCATCGGCGCGGGCAGCGCGGCCGGGCTGGCCAAGCGGCTGCGGCACGAGCACGGCGTGATCGCCGACGCGCGGGAGCCGGACATCATCCGGTTCGCCCCGGTGCCGCTCTATTCCACGTTCCACGACTGCTGGCGGGTCGCCGACGCGCTGGCCGCCACGGTGGAGGTGAACTCATGACCGACCAGCGGGACGAGATCGCGGTCGTCGGCGCGGGCCTCGCCGGCTGCCTGCTGGCCTGCTTCCTGGCCCGGCGCGGCTACCCGGTGGCGCTCTACGAGCGGCGGCCCGACCCGCGCACCGGCACGGTGGAGCGGGGACGCTCCATCAACCTGGCGCTCTCCGAGCGGGGCCTGGACGCGCTGCGCCGCATCGGCCTCGACGAGCAGGTGCTGGCCGACGGGCTGCCGATGCGCGGCCGGATGATCCACCCCGTCGACGGCGAGGCGCAGTTCCAGTCGTACAGCGCCGCCGGCGACCGGGCGATCAACTCGATCAGCCGGGGCGCGCTGAACAACGCCCTGCTCGACGCGGCCACCAGCCTGCCCGGGGTGCGGGTCGCCTTCGACCACCGGCTCGTCGGGCTCGATCCGACCAGCGGCGAGATGACCTTCGAGACCCCGCAGGGCACGGTCGCGGCCACCGCGTCGGTCGTCCTCGGCGCCGACGGCGCCGGCTCCGCGGTGCGCGGGCAGCTGCTGGCGTACGGGCTGCTGACCGAGAGCGTGGACTTCCTCGACTACGGCTACAAGGAGCTGACGATCCCGCCGCTGGGCGGGGACTTCGCCCTCGACCCGGAGGCGCTGCACATCTGGCCGCGCGGCACCTCGATGATGATCGCGCTGCCGAACCCGGACCGCTCGTTCACCTGCACGCTCTTCTGGCCCACCCACGGCACCGCCAGCTTCGCCTCCCTGGGCAGCCCGGCGGCCATCGAGCGGCACTTCGCCGAGCACTACCCGGACCTGCCGCCGCTCGCCCCGGGCCTCGTCGACGACTACCAGCACAACCCCGTGGGCGTGCTCGGCACCGTCCGCTGCACCCCCTGGCAGGCGTACGGAAAGGTCGGCCTGCTCGGCGACGCGGCACACGCCATCGTCCCGTTCTACGGCCAGGGCGCGAACTGCGCCTTCGAGGACGTGGTCGAGCTGGACCGCTGCCTGGACGAGTGCGCCGACGACTGGTCCGAAACGCTGCCGCTGTTCCAGCAGCGCCGGCAGGCCAACGCCGAGGCCATCGCGCAGATGGCGCTGGCGAACTTCGTGGAGATGCGGGACAAGGTCGCCTCGCCGCTGTTCCAGGCCGGCCGGAAGGTCGAGCACGCGCTGGAGCGGGTGCTGCCGGGCCGGTACGTCTCCCGCTACGAGCTGGTGTCCTTCTCGACCACCCCGTACGCGGAGGTGCGTCGCCGGGTCCGCCGGCAGCACCGCCTGCTCGGGGCGGTGGCCGCCGGGGCCGTGGCGCTGCTGGCCGGCGCGGTCGGCCTCACGATCAGCCGAGGGAGGCGTCGATGACCGTGACCTGGGATCCCCGGCTGATGGCCGGGCGGGCGCCCGACGGCCCGCCGCTCCTGCGCAATTTCGTCGGTGGTGAGTTCGTCGATGTGGGGCGGCGGTTCACGAAGCGCAGTCCGGTCACCGGTGAGCCGGTCTTCGAGGTGGTGGAGGCCGACCAGGCGTGTGTGGACGACGCGGTCGCCGCCGCGCGGGCCGCGCTGCGCGGGCCGTGGGGCCGGATGGGGGAGCGGGAGCGCGCCGAGGTGTTGCGTCGGGTCGCCGTCGAGTTGGAGCGTCGTTTCGACGACCTGGTGACCGCCGAGGTCGCCGACACCGGCAAGTCGATTTCGCAGGCGCGCACTCTGGACATTCCGCGTGGTGCGGCGAACTTCCGTGCCTTCGCGGAGATCGTGGCGACGGCGCCGACGGAGTCCTTCACCACGGTCACCCCGACCGGTGGCCGGGCGTTGAACTATGCGGTGCGCAAGCCGGTGGGTGTGGTGGCGGTGATCGTGCCGTGGAACCTGCCGCTGCTGCTGCTTACCTGGAAGGTCGCCCCCGCCCTTGCCTGCGGTAACGCCGTGATCGTGAAGCCCAGTGAGGAGACGCCCGCCTCGGCGACCCTGTTGGCGGAGGTGATGGCCGCCGCGGGGGTGCCGGAGGGTGTGTTCAACCTGGTGCACGGCTTCGGTCCGGATTCGGCGGGTGAGTTCCTGACCCGTCATCCGGATGTCGACGCGATCACCTTCACCGGCGAGTCGTCGACCGGCAGCGCCATCATGCGGGCGGCTGCCGATGGGGTGCGGCCGGTGTCGTTCGAGTTGGGTGGCAAGAACGCCGGGCTGGTCTTCGCGGACGCGGATCTGGACGCGGCGGTGGCGGGTTCGGTGCGGTCGAGTTTCACCAATGGTGGTCAGGTGTGTCTGTGTACCGAGCGGGTCTATGTGCAGCGGCCGGTGTTTGAGGAGTTCACGGCCCGGCTCGCGCAGCGGGCTGGTGAGCTGTCGTTCGGATGGCCCGCCGACGAGGCCACGGTGAACATGCCGCTGATCTCGCATCAGCATCGCGAGAAGGTGTTGGGCTATTACGACCTGGCTCGTGGTGAGGGCGCGCAGGTGCTGGCCGGGGGCGGCGTGCCGGCCTTCGGTGACGCCCGTGATGGTGGTGCGTATGTGCAGCCGACGGTGTTGACGGGGTTGGGTGCGGATGCGCGGACCAATCGCGAGGAGATCTTCGGGCCGGTGGTGCATGTGGCGCCGTTCGACGATGAGGATGAGGCGTTCGCGTTGGCGAACGGCACGGAGTACGGGTTGGCGGCGGCGGTGTGGACGCGCGATGTGGGTCGGGCGCACCGGGCCGGTATGCGGTTGGACGCGGGGATCGTGTGGGTGAACACGTGGTTCCTGCGGGACCTGCGGACGCCGTTCGGTGGGGTGAAGGCGTCCGGGATCGGGCGCGAGGGCGGCGTGCACTCCCTCGATTTCTACTCCGAGTTGACCAACGTCTGCGTGGACCTGACATGAGCGGCGGCGTTCGTATCGGCGTCGCGGGTGTGGTGGACGTGGCGAGTACATCGTGGGTCGGGCGCATCGGGCCGGTATGCGCTTGGACGCCGGCCTCAGTGTCGCGGGGTGTCCGTCCGGCTTCCGGTCGACCCGCGGCTGTCGGTAGCGGCTCCGAGTGGAGTGGGGAGCTGACATGAGCGTTGATTACGAGGCGGCGGCGCGGGAGCTGGCTGGCGCGCGGGACGACGGTAAGCCGTGTGCGCCGCTGCGGGGGCGGTTGCTGCCGGAGGGCGACGTTACGTCGGCGTACCTCGTGCAGCAGCTTCAGGTGCGGCAGTGGTTGCAGCGCGGCCACCGGCGGGTGGGCGCGAAGATCGGGCTGACGTCGCGGGCGGTTCAGGAGAGCTTCGGTGTGTTCCAGCCGGATTTCGGGGTGTTGACCGATGACATGGCGGTGGCCGACGGGGCTGAGGTGCCGGTGGGCCGGCTGTTGCAGCCCCGGGTGGAGGCGGAGGTCGCGTTCGTCCTGGGCGCGGACCTGCCCGACGAGCGGATCACCGGCGCGGACGTGATCCGGGCGGTGGACCATGTGCTGCCGGCGATCGAGATCGTGGATTCGCGGGTGGCGGGGTGGGACATTTCGATCGTGGACACGGTGGCGGACAACGCCTCCAGCGGCCTGTTCGTACTGGGCACGACGCCGCGCCGGCTGGCGGATGTGGATCTGCGGCTGTGCGGGATGGTCCTCGAACAGGCTGGTGAGCCGGTGTCTGTCGGAGCGGGCGCGGCGTGCCTGGGTAATCCGTTGCATGCGGTGCAGTGGTTGGCGCAGACCCTCGCACGTTCCGGTGATCCGCTGCGTGCCGGGGATGTGGTGCTGTCCGGGGCGCTCGGTCCGATGGTGCCGGTGACGGCGGGTGCGGCGTACGAGGCGCGGATCTCCGGCTTGGGCTCTGTCCGCACGTGCTTCTCGAAGGAGGCGTCGTGACCACCGGTGTGGCGGTGATCGGGTCGGGCAACATCGGCACCGATCTGATGATCAAGGTGTTGCGGTTGTCGGAGTCGCTGCGGATGGTGGCGATGGTGGGCATCGACCCCGATTCCGATGGTCTGGCGCGGGCCCGGCGGTTGGGTGTGGCGACCACTGCCGAGGGTGTCGATGGCCTGGTGGCGATGCCGGAGTTCGCGGATGTGGAGTTGGTGTTCGATGCCACGTCGGCGGGTGCGCACCGTTACAACGATGCGGTGCTGGCGGCGCATGGTCGGCTGGTGGTGGATCTGACGCCGGCGGCGGTGGGTCCGTATGTGGTGCCGCCGGTGAATCTGGACGAGCACCTGGGTGAGCGCAACGTGAACATGGTGACGTGTGGTGGGCAGGCGACCGTGCCGATCGTCGCCGCCGTGGGTCGGGTGACGCCGGTGGCGTACGGCGAGATCGTCGCGTCGATCGCGTCGAGGTCGGCGGGGCCGGGGACGCGGGCGAACATCGACGAGTTCACGGAGACGACGGCGCGGGCGATCGAGGTGGTCGGTGGCGCGCAGCGTGGTAAGGCGATCATCGTGTTGAATCCGGCGGATCCGCCGTTGTTGATGCGTGACACGGTGTACTGCCTGTGCGAGGACGCCGACGCCGATCGGGTGGCGATCGCCGCGTCGGTGGGGCGGATGGTGGCGGCGGTGCAGGAGTACGTGCCGGGGTACCGGTTGAAGCAGGACGTGCAGTTCGACCGGGTCGATGCGTACGTGCCGTCGTTGGGTCGGCACCTGAGCGGGTTGCAGGTGTCGGTGTTCCTGGAGGTCTCCGGCGCGGGGCACTATCTGCCGGCGTACGCGGGGAATCTGGACATCATGACGTCGGCGGCGCTGCGCACGGCGGAACGGCTGGTGGCGGTGCGTTCCGAGGCTGCTTCGGGGGTGCTGTCGTGACTGATCTGTACATCCAGGACGTGACGTTGCGCGACGGCATGCACGCCGTGGCCCACCGCTACACGGTCGAGCAGGTCCGCACGATCGCGGCGGCGTTGGACGCGGCTGGGGTGGCGGCGATCGAGGTGGCGCACGGTGACGGCCTCGCGGGGTCGAGTGTGAACTACGGCCATGGTGCGGCCAGTGACGCGGACTGGATTTCGGCGGCGGCTGAGGTGATGACGAACGCGAAGCTGACGACGCTGCTGCTGCCCGGGATCGGCACCATCGCCGATTTGAAGGCGGCGAAGGCGCTCGGGGTGACGAGTGTGCGCATCGCGACGCACTGCACGGAGGCCGACATTTCGGCGCAGCACATTGCGTGGGCGCGGGAGAACGGCATGGACGTGTCCGGGTTCCTGATGATGTCGCATATGAACGATCCGGCCGGTCTGGCGGGGCAGGCGAAGTTGATGGAGTCGTACGGGGCGCACTGCGTCTACGTCACCGACTCCGGCGGCCGACTGCTCATGTCCGACGTCGCCGAGCGGGTGGACGCGTACCGGCAGGTGTTGGAGCCGAGCACGCAGATCGGTATCCACGCCCACCACAACCTCTCCCTCGGCGTCGCCAACAGCGTCATCGCCGTCGAGCACGGGCGGATCCTCGGCGACGGGCCGCTGGGTTCGCCGTCGGGGCGCACGGTGCGGGTGGACGCGTCGCTGGCGGGGCAGGGTGCGGGGGCGGGTAATGCGCCGTTGGAGGTGTTCGTCGCCGTCGCCGAGTTGCACGGCTGGGAGCATGGTTGTGATGTGTTCGCGCTGATGGATGCCGCTGACGACATTGTGCGTCCGTTGCAGGACCGTCCGGTGCAGGTCGACCGGGAGACCTTGTCGCTGGGCTATGCGGGGGTGTATTCGAGTTTCCTGCGGCATGCGGAGCGGGCGTCGGACAAGTACGGGGTGGACGTGCGCTCGATCCTGGTCGAGTTGGGTCGCCGCCGCATGGTCGGCGGGCAGGAAGACATGATCGTGGACGTGGCACTGGACCTCGCCGACGGTCGCGCGCAGACGGGCGCGGCACAGTGAGCGTGAGGATTGAGCCGGGCGTGCGAGCCGCGCAGTCGCGAACGAGGGAGACGCCATGATCGGGCCGGACACTGCGGGTATCGCCGAGCGCCTCGGCGTGGCGGCGGACACCGCCACCGCCATTCCGCAGCTTGCTGCGGAGACGGGTCTGGATGTGGATGCGGCGTACGGGGTGCAGACCGCGTTGATCCAGCGTCGCCTCGACCGCGGTGAGCGGCTGGTCGGGTTGAAGATGGGCCT
>NZ_JBICUN010000033.1:10813-39706 GCF_043198195.1 Micromonospora sp. NPDC048868 | reverse complement strand
GGACCTCCCCTTCGAACAAGTCGTCGAAGCCGTCAACCCCACCCGCAACCTCGCCCACACCCCCCTCTTCCAGGTCATGTTCGCCTGGCAGAACACCGACGACGGCGAGCTGACCCTCCCGGGCCTGCGGGTCACCGCCCTGCCTCCGCCCCACAGCACGGCCAAGTTCGACCTCACCCTCGCCCTCGCCGAGCACGACGGCCGCATCACCGGCAGCCTCGAATACGCCACCGCGCTGTTCGACACCGCCACCGCCCAGCGGCACATCCGCTACCTGCGCCACGTCCTCACCCAACTCGTCGCGCACCCCGACCAGCCCATCGACCGGCTGACCCTGCTCGACGAGCGGGAACGGGAGCAGGCGCTGCGCCAGGCCGAGCCGTCCCCGGTGGACAAGGGCGTCGTCGCCCGCTTCGCGCAGCGGGTCGCCGCGGCCCCCGACGCGGCGGCGGTCACCTTCGAGGGCACCTCCCTCACCTACCGCGACCTCGACGCGCGCGCCAACCGGCTCGCCCACCACCTGCGCACGCACGGCGTCGGCCCCGACACCCTCGTCGCGGTCTGCCTGCGCAGGTCGCCGGAGCTGATCGTCGCGCTCCTGGCCGTCGCCCGGGCCGGCGGCGCGTACCTGCCCCTGGACCCGGCGCACCCCGCCGAACGCCTGGCCCACCTGCTGGCCGACGGCGCCCCGGTCGCCGTCCTCGCCCACGCCGCGACCCGCGCCACCCTCGACGGCCTCACCGACGCGCCCCTCGTCGACCTCGACACCGACGCACACCGCTGGGCCGAGCACCCCACCACCAGCCCCGACCCCGGCACCCGACCCGACCACCTCGCCTACGTCATCCACACTTCCGGCTCCACCGGCCGCCCCAAGGGCGTGGCGCAGACCTGGCGGTGCCTGGACAACCTGATCGACTGGCAGCTCCGCTACGCCGCGCCGGGCAGCCCCGCGCCGCAGCGGGTGCTCCAGTTCGCCTCGATCGGCTTCGACGTCTCCGCGCAGGAGATCTGGAGCACCCTCTGCCAGGGCGGCACGCTGGTGCTGATCGGCGAGGAGAGCGGCCGGGACCTGGGCCGGCTGCGCCACGTCCTGGCCGAGCAGGGCGTACGGCGGGCGTTCCTGCCGGCGGCCGTGCTGCACCAGCTGGCCGGTCTCACCGGGGCCGCCGATTCGCTCGCGCCCGGGTGCGAGATCGTCACCGCCGGCGAGGCGCTGCGGGTCAACGACGACGTCCGGGCCCTGGTGGTGGGGCTGGGCGGCCGGTACCTCTACAACCAGTACGGTCCGACCGAGACCCACGTGGTCAGCCAGTTCACGCTGGCCACCGAGGCGGCGGCCGACTGGCCGGCCCTGCCGCCGATCGGCCGGCCGATCGCCAACGCCCGGCTCTACGTGCTCGACGAGCGGTGCGAGCCGGTGCCGGCGGGCGTGCTCGGCGAGCTCTACATCGGCGGGTCCGGCCTGGCGCGCGGCTACCTCAACCGGCCGGCGGCGACCGCGGAACGGTTCCTGCCGGACCCGTTCGCCGGGCCAGGCGAGCGGATGTACCGCAGCGGCGACCTGGTCCGCCGCCGGGTCGACGGGACCATCGAGTTCGTCGGGCGCGCCGACGACCAGGTCAAGGTGCGCGGCTTCCGGGTCGAGCCGGGCGAGGTGGAGAGCGCCCTGCGGCTCGTTCCGGGCGTCCGCGAGGCGGCCGTGCTGCTGCGCGAGGACACCCCCGGCGACCCGCACCTGGTCGGCTACCTGGTCGGTGACGTCACCGCCGAGGCGGCCCGCGAGCAGTTGCGGCGCCGGCTGCCCGAGCACCTGGTGCCGACCCGCTGGGTGGTGCTGGAGCGGCTGCCGCTGACGGCAAACGGCAAGCTGGACCGGCGGGCCCTGCGCGCACCGGAGCAGGCCGACCTCGCCACCGCCTACGTCGCGCCGCGCGACGACCGGGAGGCCCGGATGGCCACCATCTGGGCCGAGGTGCTGCGCCGCGACCGGGTCGGCGCGCACGACGACTTCTTCGCGCTGGGCGGCCACTCGCTGCTGGCGACCCGGCTCGTGCACGCGATCAACGAGCGGATGTCGGCGCGGCTGTCGCTGCGTACCCTCTTCCAGAAGCCGGTCCTGGCCGACCTGGCGGCCGAGCTGGCGGGGCCCGGCTCCCCCGCCGTCGACGCCCTGCCGTCGCTCGTCGCAGATCCCGCCGGCCGGTACGAGCCGTTCCCGCTCACCGACATCCAGGAGGCCTACTGGGTGGGCCGCGGGTCCACCATCGAGCTCGGCGGCGTCGGCGCGCACGGCTACAGCGAGCTGCGGCTGCGCGACTTCGACGAGGAGCGCTTCACCCGGGCGCTGCACCGGCTGGTCGACCGCCACGACATGCTCCGCGCGGTCTTCCACGACGGCGTCCAGCGGGTCCTGCCGCACGTGCCGCGCTACGCGATGGCCCGGCAGGACCTGCGCGGGCTCGACCCGCAGACCGCCGACCGCCGGCTGGGCGAGACCCGGGAGCGGATGTCCCACCAGGTGTTCGACGCCGGCCGCTGGCCGCTGTTCGAGTTCGCGGTGACGCTGCTCGACGGCGAGGCGCGGCTGCACGTCAGCCTCGACGCGCTGATCCTCGACGCGGCCAGCGGGCAGATCCTGGAACACGAGTTGGCGCTGCTCTACGCCGACCCGGACGTCGACCTGCCGCCGCTCGCGGTGACCTTCCGCGACTACGTCCTGGCCGAACGGGCCCTGCGGCACACGCCACGCTACGAGCGGGCCCTCGACTACTGGCGGGAGCGGGTCGGCACGCTGGCCCCCGCGCCGCAGCTCCCGCTGGAACGGCAGCCGGAGAGCGTCGAACGGCCGCGCTTCACCCGCTACGACGAGGTGGTGCCGGCGGAGCGTTGGAGCCGGTTGAAGGCGCTCGCCGGCCGGCACCAGGTGACCCCGTCGGTGCTGCTGGTGACCGCGTTCGCGCAGGTGCTCGCCCGGTGGAGCCGCCAGTCGCGGTTCACGCTGAGCCTGCCGCTGTTCAACCGGCTGCCGCTGCATCCCGGCATCAACGCGGTGATCGGCGACTTCACGTCGCTGGTGCTGCTGGAGGTCGACGTGGCGGCCGGGGTCGACTTCGTGACCCGGGCCCGTGCGGTGCAGGAGCAGCTCTGGCAGGACATCGACCACTCGGCGGTCAGCGGCGTACGGGTCAACCGCGAACTCGCCCGCGCCCGGGGCACCCGCCACGCGGCCCTGCCGGTCGTCTTCAACAGCACGCTCACCGAATCGGCCCCCGACGTCGGCGACAGCGGCCTCGCGGCGGCGCTCGGCGGCGAGGTGCTGCACGGCATCACCCAGACCCCGCAGGTGTGGATCGACCACACGGTCCTGGAGGCCGGCGGGCGGCTGCACGTCAACTGGGACAGCATCGACGAGCTCTTCCCCGCCGGCCTGGTCGCCGAGATGTTCGCGGCGTACCGGGAGCTGCTCGGGCGGCTGGCGGAGCCGGACGCCTGGTACGGCACGCTGGACGGGCCGCTCGCCCCGCCCGTGCCGATGGCCCCGCCGGCCAATCGCGGGCTCCTGCACGAGCTTGTCGACCGGCAGGCGCTGGCGACCCCCGCCGCGCCCGCCGTGCTCGCCCCGGACCGGCACCTGGACCACGCCACCGTACGCGTCGAGGCACGGCGGCTGGCCGGGCGGCTCCAGGACCGCGGCGTCGGGCCCGGCCAGCTCGTCGCGGTGCTGCTCGACCGGGGCTGGAAGCAGGTCGTCGCCACCCTCGCGGTCCTGCACGCCGGGGGCGCGTACCTGCCGCTCGACCCCGACTGGCCGGCCGAGCGGGTGGCCCGGGTGCTCCAGCGGGCCGGGGCGGGGCTGGTCCTGACCGGGTCGGACCGGGTGGCCCTGCCCGAGGGCGTCGCGCGCCTGGTGGTGGACGCGGCCGCCGTCGGTGCGGGCGGGCCGGCGCTCCGGCCGGTCGAGCGGGCGGAGACCGACGTCGCGTACGTGATCTACACGTCCGGGTCCACCGGCACGCCGAAGGGGGTGACGATCGACCACCGCGGTGCGGTGAACACGCTGCTCGACGTCAACGCGCGCTTCGCCGTGGGGCCCGCCGACCGGGTCCTGGCCGTCAGCGCGCTCAGCTTCGACCTCTCCGTCTTCGACATCTTCGGCACCCTCGCGGCCGGCGCGGCGGTCGTGACGCTCGACCCGGAGCTGGCCCGCGACCCGGCCCACTGGCGGGAGGTGGCCCACGCCCACCGGGTCAGCGTCTGGAACTCGGTGCCGGCGCTGGCCGGCATGCTGCTCGACGACGCCGACGCCGGCCATCCGCTGCCGGAATCGCTGCGGCTGGCCATGCTCTCCGGGGACTGGATCCCGCTCACCCTCCCCGACCGGCTGCGCAAGGCGCTGCCGGGGATCCGGGTCGAGAGCCTCGGTGGCGCCACCGAGGCGTCGATCTGGTCCATCCACCACGCGGTCGACGAGGTCGATCCGGCCTGGCGCAGCATCCCGTACGGCCGGGCGCTGGCCCACCAGGGGGTCCACGTGCTGGACGACGCCCTGCGTCCCCGGCCCACCTGGGCCACCGGCGACCTCTGGATCAGCGGCGCCGGGCTGGCGCGGGGCTACTGGCGCGACGAGGCGGCGACGGCGGCCAGCTTCGTCGTCCACCCGGTCAGCGGCGAGCGGCTCTACCGCACCGGCGACCTGGGCCGGCTGCGCCCGGACGGCACGATCGAGTTCCTCGGCCGCGAGGACGGCCAGGTCAAGGTGCACGGCTACCGGATCGAGCTGGGCGAGATCGAGGCGGCGTTGGAGGCCCACCCGGGCGTACGCGCCGCCGCGCTGCGGCTGCTCGGTCAGGCGCAGGGCGAGAAGCGGCTGGCCGCGTACGTGGTGGCGGACGGTCCCGCCCCCGAGCCGGCCGCCCTCGTGGCGTACCTGGAGCAGCGGCTGCCGGCGTACATGGTGCCGTCGTCGTTCACCGTCCTCGACGCGCTGCCGCTGTCGGCCAACGGAAAGGTCGACCGGGGCCAGCTCCCCGACCCGAAACCGTCGCCGGAGACCGTCGCCGAGGCACCGGTGCTCACCGACCCGGCCGAGAACCGGCTGGTGGAGATCGTCACCGAGATCCTCGACCTGCCCGTCGTCGCGCCCGACGCCAACCTGCTGATGCTCGGCGCCACGTCGATCGACGTCGTCCGGATCGCGAACGCCCTCTCCGGCGAGTTGGGCTTCCGGCCGAAGCTCGCCCGGCTGATGCGCCAGCCGACCCTCGCCGACCTGCTGCGGATGTTCCGCGAACACACCGCCGAGCGGGCCGTCGTCGCGGCCGCGCAGCGGGCCGCCACGGTGGTCGAGGACCCGGCCGCGCGCGCCGCGTTCACCTCGGACGGGCGGGGCCGTCGCGGCTTCGCGCCCGACACCCCGGCGGTCGCGCTGACCGCGCCGGCCGACCCGGCGTACGACCGGCGGTACACCGGCTACCGCACGGTGCGCCGCTTCGCCGCGGACCCGCTGCCGGCGGAGGCGCTCGGCGGGTTGCTGGCCACCCTCGCCCAGCGGGAGGTCGACGGTCGGGCCAAGTTCCAGTACGGCTCGGCCGGCGGCACCTACGCCGTGCAGACGTACGTCCTGGTCAAGGCGGGACGCATCGACGGGGTGCCGGGCGGGGCGTACTACCACGACCCGGCGGCGCACCGGCTGCTGGCGCTCGGCCGTGACCGCGAGCTGAGCCCGGACGCCTTCGACTACTTCGTCAACCGGCCGGTCTTCGAGGGCGCCGCGTTCGCGCTGTTCCTCGTGGCGCAGCGCGCGGCCATCGAGCCCCTCTACCAGGAGCAGAGTGCGACCTTCACCGCGATCGAGGCGGGCGCCATGGCCCAGCTGCTGACGATGGCCGCCCCCGAGCACGGTCTCGGCCTGTGCGGCGTCGGCGCCCTGGACACGGCGGAGCTGCCCGCCCTGTTCGACCTGGACCCCTCGCACCGGCTGGTCTACGCGCTGCTCGGCGGCGGCCGTCCCGGGGCGGAGCCGGCCGGGCCCGACGCCACCGACACGATCACGGTCGAGCTGTGAACGCCTACGAGCTGCTCGACACGCTCAACCGGCACGCGGTCGGGTTGCGGGTCGACGGCGACCGGCTGCGCCTCACGGGCTCCCGCGAGGTCCTCACGCCCGACCTGCTGGCCGACCTCAAGCTGCACAAGGAGGAGCTGGTCGCGATCCTGACCGGCGCCGACGCGGACACGATCCCCCGCCGGCCGCGACCGGACGCGCCGGTGCCGGTCGCGTTCGCCCAACGGCAGCTCTGGTTCCTCGACCAGCTCTCCCCCGGCAATCCGTTCTACAACAACCCGGTCGCCTTCGACGTCGTGGGCGCCCTGGACGTGGCCGCGCTGGCCCGCGCCCTGACCGAGGTGGTACGCCGGCACGAGGCGCTGCGTACCGTCTTCGCGCTCATCGACGAGGAGCCCTGCCAGGTGGTGCGGCCCGCCGGGCCGGTCGCCCTGCCGGTCGCGGACCTCACCGCGCTCCCCCGCCTGGAGCGCTCCCGCCGGGCCGACGAGGCCGCCGAGGCCGAGGCGCGGGCGCCGTTCGACCTGGCCGCCGGCCCCCTGCTCCGCAGCTGCCTGCTCCGGCTGGCGCCCGACGAGCACCGCTGGCTGCTCACCGTGCACCACATGGTGGCCGACGGCTGGTCCGTCGGCATCCTGATCGGCGAGGTCACCGCGCTCTACGCCGCGTACGCGGGGGGCGAGGCTCCCGCGCTGGCCGAGCTGCCCGTGCAGTACCCGGACTACACGCTGTGGCAGCGCCGGCACCTCGGCGGCGGCGAGCTGGAGCGCCAGCTCGGCTACTGGACGCGGACCCTGGCCGGTGCGCCCGCGCTGCTGGCCCTGCCGACCGACCGGCCCCGCCCGGCGGTGCAGCGCTACCAGGGCGAGACCCACGGCACGACCGTGGACGCCGCGGTGCTGCGGGGCCTGCGGGAGGTGGGCCGGGCCGGCGACGCCACGCTCTTCATGACGCTCATGGCCACCCTGTCGGTGCTGCTGTGGCGCTACAGCGGGCAGGACGACGTCTGCGTCGGCACCCCGTTCGCCAACCGCAACCACCGGGACGTGGAGGGCCTGATCGGCCACTTCGTGAACACGGTGGTGATCCGCAACCGGCTGGACCCGGAGCAGTCCTTCGCGGCGCTGCTGGCCGACGTCCGCCGGCACCTGCTCGACGCGTACGCCCATCCCGACCTGCCGTTCGAGCAGCTCGTGGACGCGCTCAACCCGGAGCGGCACACCAGCTACTCGCCGCTGTTCCAGGTGATGCTGGTGCTCCAGAACATCCCGCGCGGCCGGCTGGCGCTGCCCGGCCTGGAGCTGCGGCCCCTGTCGAGCAGCACCGGCGCGGCCAAGTTCGACCTGTCGGTCGAGGTGCTGGAGCACGCCGACGAGCTGCACGTCGTCTTCGAGTACAACACCGACCTCTTCGACGCCGCGACGATCGCCCGGCTGGCCGGGCACTTCGTCCACCTGCTCGCCCAGGTGGCGGCCGATCCGTCGGCCCCGGTCGGCGCGCTGCGGCTGCTCGGTGCGGACGAGCGGCACCGCCTGCTGGTCGAGTGGAACCGCACCGCGCGACCGCCCACCGACCCGGCGGACGTGGTGCGGCGGATCGCGGCGCAGGCGCGGCGGCACCCCGAGTCCCTCGCCGTGGCCGACGACGACGAGCGGCTGGACTACGCCACGCTGGAGCGGCGGGCCAACCGCCTGGCGCACGCGCTGATCGCCCGGGGCGTACGCCGCGACCAGGTGGTGGGCCTGCACGCGCGGCGCTCGGCCGGGCTGATCGTCGCCATCCTGGGCGTGCTCAAGGCCGGGGCCGCCTACCTGCCGCTGGACCCGGCCCTGCCGCCGGAGCGGCTCGCCGGCATGGTCGCCGACGCGGCGCCGGCCCTGGTGCTCGGCGAGGACGACCTGGCCGCCGTCGAGGCCGAGGGGCGCCACGACGGTCCGCCCGGCGTCGTCGTGCACCCCGCCAACCTGGCGTACGTGATCTACACGTCGGGCTCGACGGGCCGCCCCAAGGGCGTCGCGGTCGCCCACGGCGGCGTCGTGAACCTGCTCGACCACTGGGTGTCGCGGCTCGGTGCCGCCGAGGGGGAGGCGGCGGCGCTCTGGTCGAGCGTCGGCTTCGACGTCTCCGTGCAGGAGATCTTCCTGCCGCTGACCACGGGCGGGGCCCTGCACCTCGTACCGGAGAAGTTGCGCGGCGACCCGGCGGCGCTGATGGGCTGGCTGCGCGAGCACCGCGTCGTGCAGGCCTACCTGCCGCCGGCCTTCGTCCGGTGGATCGACGAGGATCCGGCGGCCCGCCTGGCCGGGTCGGCGCTGCGCCAGCTGCTGGTCGGGGTCGAACCGCTGCCGGAGCAGGGCCTGCACCGGATGCAGGAGGCCCTGCCCGGGCTGCGGGTCCTCAACGGGTACGGGCCGACGGAGACCACCGTCTACAGCACCGCCTACCTCGACCCGCAGCCGTCCGCCCGGCGGTGCCCGATCGGCCGGCCGATCGCCAACACCCGCGTCCACCTGCTCGACGAGCGGCGGGAGCCGGTGCCCGTCGGGGTCACCGGCGAGATCCACATCGGTGGCGTCGGCGTCGCCCGTGGCTACCTGGGCCGGCCGGGTGCGACCGCCGAGCGGTTCGTTCCCGACCCGTTCGTGCCCGGGGAACGGCTCTACCGCACCGGCGACCTGGCCCGGCTGCTGCCCGACGGGAACATCGAGTACCTCGGCCGCCGCGACGGCCAGGTCAAGATCCGGGGCTTCCGCATCGAGCTGGGCGAGATCGAGGCCGCGCTGCGGGACCGGCCGGACGTACGCGAGGCGGCGGTGCTGGTCGACTCCGACGCCGCCGGCGAGCCGAGGCTGGTCGCCGGGGTGGCCCGGGACGGGGCGGCGCCGTTGCTGGTCAGCGAGTGGCGCGAGGCGCTGTCGCGACGGTTGCCCGGCTACATGATCCCGTCGCTCTTCGTGGAGCTGCCGCGGCTGCCGCTGACCGCCAACGGCAAGCTCGACCGCGACGAGGTGCTGCGGCTGGCCCGTACCGCAGCGCCCTGGCAGGTCAACCTGGCCAGCCCGCGCGACCAGATCGAGCTGACCCTCTACCAGATCTGGAAGCGCCTGCTGCTGCACCCGGAGATCGGCATCGGCGACCGGTTCTTCGACGTGGGCGGCACCTCGATCTCGGCGATCAAGCTGGCCCACGCGATCGGCGAGGCGTTCGGCGAACCGCTGCCGGTCCACGAGATCATGCTGCACCCGACGATCGAGGCGCTGGGCGGACGGCTGCGGCGGGGCGCGTCGGGCCGGCCGCCGAGCAACCTGATCGAGTTCCGGGCGGGCGACGGCGCCGGCCGGGTCATCTGCGTGCACCCGGCCGGCGGCACCGCGTTCTGCTACCTGTCGCTGGCCAAGGCGCTGCCGGAGTCCCTCGGCGTGTACGGGATCCAGTCGCCGGGGGTGAACCCGGGCGAGGAGTTCCTGCCCACTGTGGAGGCGATGGCCGAGGCGTACCTGGGGCAGGTCGCGCACCTGCTGGACGGGCCGGTGGTGCTCACCGGGCTCTCCTACGGCGGGCTTGTCGCGTACGAGATGGGACGCCGGCTGGCCCTCGCCGGGCATCCCGGGCTGAGCGTGGTCCTGCTGGACACCCTGGGCACCGACGACCCGGCCCACCGGGGCGCGATCGAGCCGGTGGACATGGCCGAGTTCCGCGACAAGCTCATCAAGTTCAACGGGATGTACCCGGGCATCGACGACGAGCAGATCGACCAGTACCACCGCGTCTACAACCACAACCGGTCCACCATGCGCGACTATCCGACCCCCGCGTCGCCGGCCCGGCTGGTGCTGTTGCAGGCCACCGCCGGGCGCGACGAGGCCTTCCTGCGCGAGGTGCGCGCCTTCTGGCGGCGACGCGGCGACGCCGACTTCCTGCTGGAGCGGGTGCACTGCGACCACTGGGACATCCTGGAGAGCGCGGTGGTGCTGCGGGTCGCCGCGCTGCTGCGCGGCGAGATGGACCGGCTCTCCCACGCCCGTCCGACGACGCCGGCCGTACGGGAGGCGTGATGGTCCAGGGTCCCGGTCTCGCGCACGCCGTGCTCGCCCAGGCCAGCCGTACCCCCGACGCGGTTGCGGTGGCCGACGGCGACCGGCGCCTCAGCTACGCCGACCTGGACGCCGCCAGCGCCGCCGTCGCCCGGTCCCTGCGCCGGGCCGGGACCCGCCCGGGTCAGGCCGTCGCGGTGCACCTGCCGCGCGGCTGGCGGCTGGTCTGCGTCATGCTCGGCGTCCTGCGGCTCGGCGCGACCGTGGTGCCGCTGGACCGGCAGAGCCCGCCCGGGCGGCGGGACCACATGCTGCGCGACTCGGGCGCCGTGGCGGTGGTCCACGGCCCGGACGCGCCCGGCGACCTGCCCGACGGGGTGCGGCCGCTGCCGGCGGAGGCCCTGCTGGCGGGAGACCCGGCGACCGGGTCGGACGGGCCGCCCGCGCCGGTCGCGTTCGTCTTCTACACCTCGGGCACCACAGGCCGCCCCAAGGGCGTGGAGGTGCGCGACGCGGGCATCCTGCGGCTGGCCCGCCCCGGCTACCTCGTGCTGCCCCCGGCGGCCCGCTACGCGAGCCTCGCCAACCCGGCGTTCGACGCGATCAGCTTCGAGGTCTGGGTGCCGCTGCTGACCGGCGGCTGCTGCGTCGTGCTCGACGACGAGACGGTGTCGACGCCGCACCTGCTCGACGCCGCGCTGCGCCGGGAGCGGATCGACACGCTCTTCATCACCGTGGCGCTGTTCAACGCGGTGGTCGACGAACGGCCGCACTGCTTCGCCGACGTCGGCCAGGTGCTCGTCGGCGGCGAGCAGCTCAACGCCCGGCTGATCCGCCGCTGGTACCGCGACAACCCCGCCAGCCGCACCCGGCTGCACAACGTCTACGGGCCCACCGAGGCGACCACGTTCGCCCTGTGCCATCCGATCCCGCGCGACTTCGACGCCGAGGTGGTGCCGATCGGCCGGGTGCTGCCGGGCACCGACGCGCACCTGGTGGTCGACGGCGAGCGTGTCGCCGCGCCGGGCGAGGTCGCCGAGCTGTACCTGGGCGGCGCGGCGCTGGCGGCCGGCTACCGCAACCTGCCCGAGGAGACCGCCGCGCGTTTCGTCCGGCTGCCCTGGCTGGACGGCTCCGCCGGCCGCCACTACCGCACCGGGGACCTCGTGCGCGCCGACGCCGCCGGCCGCGTCGAGTACGTCGGCCGGGTCGACCGGCAGGTCAAGGTCCGGGGCTTCCGGGTCGAACCCGGCGAGGTGGAGCGGCAGGTCCTCGCCCACCCGGGGGTCCGGCAGGCGTACGTGTGCACCCGGCGCGACCCGGTGCACGGCACGAACGAGCTGCTGGCGTACCTGGTGACGGCTCCCGATCTCTCGTTCGCGGAGTTCGACAGGCACCTGGCCGCGACCCTGCCGCCGTACCTGCGCCCGCACCGGGTCCACCGGGTCGGGGCGCTGCCGCTGACGGCGAACGGCAAGGTGGACGCCGACGCGCTCCTGCGGCGCGACGACCCGCCCTGGCGTGCTGGGCGAGACGACCCGCACCCGCACGGCGGGCGCGACGGCGGTCCGGCCGAGGCGGCGGGCGCGGCGTGGCAGCGGGCGGTGCTCGGGCTGGCCGGTGAGGTGCTGGGCGTGCCCGACCTGCGACCGGACGACAGGTGGATCGCCAGCGGCGGGGAC
The DNA here is from genome assembly GCF_043198195.1 of Micromonospora sp. NPDC048868. Lineage (NCBI taxonomy): Bacteria > Bacillati > Actinomycetota > Actinomycetes > Micromonosporales > Micromonosporaceae > Micromonospora > Micromonospora sp. NPDC048868. The sequence continues at coordinate 27,923 of NZ_JBICUN010000033.1, read as the reverse complement.
TCGCTGAAGGCGCTGCGGCTGCGCTTCGAGATCCAGCGGCGCTGGGGCGCCGAGGTGCCGCAGGCGGTGGTGCTGGGCGGTGACCTCGCCGAGCTGGCCGCGGCGGTCGCGACGGCCCGCACCGCGACCGGCTCGCCGTACCCGGTGCCAGCTCCCCTGTCCGGTGCCCGGTCCGCGCCGGCCACCTCGGAGCAGCAACGGCTCTGGCTGTTGCAGCAGCGGGCGCCGGCGTCCACCGCCTACCACGTGGGGCTCGCCTTCGAGCTGCGCGGCCGGGTCGACGTCGACGCGCTGCGGCACGCGCTGCGCCGGGTGGTGACGCGTCACGCGGCGCTGCGGACCGCCTTCCGGGCCACGCCGGAGGGGCTGCGCCAGGAGGTCGGCGAACCCTACGACCCGTGGCGCGAGCCCACTCCCGCTTCCGCTTCCGCCGCTGACGGGGCCGACGACTGGGCCAGGGCCGACGACTGGGCCGGCGACGGCGACTGGGCCAGGGCTGACGACTGGGCCGGGGCCGGCGATGGGGCCGGGTGGCGCGAGCGCGCCCGTGCCCTCTTCGCCGCCCCCTTCGACCTAGCGCAGCCGCGCATGCTGCGGGCGTACTGGCTGGCCCGCGACGGCGGCGGGGTGCTCCTGCTGCACCTGCACCACATCGCGGTGGACGGCTGGTCGCTCGACGTCCTGTTCCGCGGGCTGTCGACCGCGTACGCGGCGGCGCTGGCCGGCACGACCGAGGACGAGGACGAGCCCGCCCCGACCCCGCTGGACTACGCCCGGTGGCAGGCCGAGTGGTTCACCCGACCGGCCTACCGGGCTCAACGCGACGCCCTGCGCGGCCACTACGCCGACGTGACGGAGGTCGCCGCGCCGCTGCGGCCGGTCCGGGAGCACGGCGGCACCGGGGACCACCTGCTCCACACCACGATCGGCCCGGAACGCCGCGCCGCCCTCGACCGGCTCGGCGCCGAGCTGGGCCTGACCCGCTTCCCGCTGCTGCTGACGCTCTTCGGCTGGGCCGTGCACGGGGTGACCGGCCGCACCCACCCGCGCGTCGCCAGCCCCGTCGCGAACCGGCCCGTACGCGACTTCGAGACGAGCGTCGGCATGTTCGCCAACACGGTGCTGCTGCCGCTGGCGCTGGCGCCCGCCGAGGAGCTGCGGGCGCAGCTGCGCCGACAGGCCGACGCCGTACGCGCGGTGCTCGACGCGCAGGACGTGGCGCTCGCGCACGCCGTCGCCGACCACGACTTCGGCGCCGACGCGCCGCTGTTCGACTTCCTCTTCGTCCTCGACAACACCGACTTCTCCGCGCTGGCGCTGCCCGGCTGCGCGTCCCGGCCGGTCTGGCTGGCCCCGACCGAGGCCAAGTGTCCGCTCACCCTCTCGGTCGTCGCGCACGAGACCGGCTTCGACTGCCTCTGGGAGTACGCCGACGAGCACTTCGACGCCGGCGACGTGGCGGCGGCGGCCGAGCTGTTCCGGCGCGGCCTCGACGCGTTGACCGGCCACGGCCCGAGCACGCTGGCCGAGCTGGTGCGGCCCTACCGCCGCGGCCTGCCCGAGCCCGGCCGGGGTTCGCGTACCCCGTCGGCCTTCCCCACCGTGGCCGAGGCCTTCGCCCGGCGCGTGCGGGCGGAGCCGACCGCGACCGCGCTGGTGGCCGGCGACCATCGCCTCAGCTACGCCGACCTCGACGCGTACGCCTCGGGGCTCGCCGCCGAGCTGCTGCGGGACCATCCGGTGTCGGCCGGCGACCGGCACCGCGTCGCCCTGTTCTTCGCGCCGTCGGTGGAGCACGTGGTGGCGCTGCTCGCGGCGGCCCGGCTCAACCTGACCGTCGTGCCGCTCGACCGGGCCTACCCGCCGGCGCTGCTGCGCCAGGTGCTGGGCCAGGTCGACCCGCTCTGCGTGCTGCTGGCGCCCGGCGACGAGCCCGCCCTCGACGTGATCGACGAGGGCGCTCACCCCCGGCACCCGGTGGTGCTGTCCCGGTCGGCCGCACCCGTCGCGCCCTCGTACGCCGGCCGCCCGCTCTACACGCTCTTCACCTCGGGCTCGACCGGCACGCCCAAGGGGGTGCAGGTCGGCGACGCCCTGCTGGTCAACCTCCTGCACTGGCAGGGCGAGGCCGGCGGCCTGGCGGGTGCGGCGGCGACCCTGCAGTTCTCCATGCTCTCCTTCGACGTCTCCTTCCAGGAGATCTTCGGCACGCTCTGCGGCGGCGGCACCCTGCACCTGCCCCGTCCCGGGCTCAGGCAGGACATGCCGGCGCTGCTGGCGCACCTCGACACCGCCGGCATCGAGCGGATCTTCCTGCCGTACGTCGCCCTGCAACTCCTGGCCGAGCACGGGGTCCGCCTCGGCCGGTACCCGTCCCGGCTGCGGGAGGTCGTCACCGCCGGCGAGCAGCTGATCTGCACCGACAGCATCCGCCGCTGGTTCGCCGGCCTGCCCGGTGCGCGCCTGTTCAACCACTACGGCCCGACCGAGACCCACGTGGTCAGCAGCCTCTGCCTCGACGGCGACCCGGCCACCTGGCCGGCCCGCCCCGCCATCGGCCGCCCGGTCGCCAACACGTGGCTGCGGGTGGTGGACTCCGCCGACGAGGTGGTGCCGCCGGACTGCCCCGGGCAGCTGCTGATCGGCGGGGATCTGGTGGCGCCCTGCTACCTGGACGATCCGGCGCTCGACCGGGCCCGCTTCGTCGAGCTGCCCGGTGACGGCTGGTTCTTCCGCAGCGGCGACCAGGCCCGGTTCGACCGCGACGGCCTGCTGCACTACCTGGGCCGCGACGACCAGCAGGTGAAGGTGAGCGGGCACCGGCTGGAGCTGGGCCAGGTGGAGGCGGCCCTGCTGACGCACCCGGCGGTGGTCAACGCCGTGGTGGTCCGCGACGAGCCGCACCTGGTCGCCTGTCTGGAGCTGCGGGCGGATCCACCGTCCCCGGAGGAGCTGACCGGTCATCTGGCGGGGCTCCTGCCCGGGTACGTGCGGGTGGACCGGTTCCGGCGGCTGCCGGAGCTGCCGCGTACCGCCAGCGGGAAGCTGGACCGCCGCCGCGCGTTGACCGCACCGGGCGAGGAGCTGCGGCCGGGCGTCGCCGCGCCGGCGCCGGTCATGTCGGTCCTGGAGTCACGGCTGGCCGGGCTCTTCGAGGAGGTCGTCGGGACGCCGATCGCACCCGACCGGCGCTTCTTCGACCAGGGCGCGGGCAGCCTCGACCTGATGCGCTTCCACCTGCGCTGCGCCGCCGAAGGGCTGCCGCTGAGCATCCCCGACCTGTTCGAGCATGTCACCATCCGCCGCCTCGCCCGGTTCCTCACCGAGCGACGGGCCACGGAGGCGACGGTGGGCGGGCGGGACGGGGCCGTCGCGGGCCCGGCGGACGAGCCGGTCGCCGTGGTGGGGATGGCCGTCCGGCTGCCCGGCGCGACCGACCTGGCCGCCTTCTGGGCGATGGTGGAGGCCGGCGACCGGGGCATCGAGCACTTCGACGCCGCCGACGGCCTGGTCGGCGCCCGCAGCCAGCTGGCCGGGGTGCTCGGCTTCGACCCGGGGCACTTCGGCATCAGCCGGCAGGAGGCGCGGCTGATGGATCCGCAGCAGCGGCACCTGCTGATGAGCTGCGTCGAGGCGTTGGCGCACGCCGGCATCGCCGATCCCGGCGGGCAGCGGGTCGGCCTGCTCGCCAGCTGCGGCGAGAACACGTACTTCCAGACGATGCTGCGCGAAGCCGATCCGGCGCGGCTGCCGGACTCCTTCCAGTTGGCGCTGCACCACGAGAAGGACTTCCTGGCCACGAAGGTCGCCTACCACCTGCGGCTGACCGGTCCGGCCTTCACCGTGCAGGCGGCCTGCGCCAGCTCGCTGGTGGCGGTCCACGTCGCGGCCGGGCTGCTGCGCCAGGGCGACAGTGACGTGATGCTGGTCGGCGGCGTGCTGGTGGACCCGCTGCTGACGGCCGGCTACCGCTACCAGCCGCAGCACATCTTCTCCCCGGACGGGCACTGCCGGCCGTTCAGCGACGACGCCGGCGGCACCGTCGGCGCCAGCGGGGTGGGCGTGGTCGTGCTCAAGCCCCTGCGGCTGGCCCGGCGCGACGGCGACACCGTCTACGCCGTGATCACCGGATCCGCCGTCAACAACGACGGCGCGGAGAAGATCGGCTACGCCGCGCCGTCGGTCGCCGGCCAGCGTGAGGTGATCCGTACCGCGCTGCGTCGCAGCGGGCGTACCAGCGGCGACGTCGGCTACGTGGAGGCGCACGGCACCGGCACGGAGCTGGGCGATCCGGTGGAGGTGGCGGCGCTACGCCAGGCGTTCGACCTGGCCGAATCCGGTCGCGTCGCGCTGGCCTCGGTGAAGAGCCAGATCGGTCATCTCGGCGCGGCGGCCGGGGTGGTCGGCCTGGTCCGTGCCGTGCTGGCCGTGCACCACGGGCTGATCCCGCCGAACGTCGACTTCCGTCGCCTCAATCCACGGCTCGGCCCCGATCCGGCCCCGTTCCACATCCCCACGAAGGCCCGGCCCTGGCCCGTCGACCGGCCACGCGTGGCGGCGGTGAGCAGCTTCGGCATCGGCGGCACCAACGCCCACCTGGTCTGCGAGGCGATCGAGCAGGTCGGCGCCGGCCCGGACACTCCGCCGGTCCCCGGCGTACCGGTGGTGCTGCTCGCCAGCGGCAGCGCGGCCGGCCTGCGCGCCGACGCCGACCGCATCGCCGACTACCTGGCGGCCCGGCCCGAGGCCTACCACCGGGTGCTGCGCCACCTCCAGGCGGGCCGCACGCCGGGCCGGTGGCGGGCGGCGGCCGTCTGCGCCGACGCGGCCGCCGCCGTGGCCTGGCTGCGCACCGCGACCGCCGTCGAGGTCACCCCCGTCGAGGCGGCACCCGTCGCGGTCACCGGCCCGGCCGGTACGCCGCCGGCGGCCGACCTCGTCGCCGCCTGGCTGGCCGGTCGGCCGGTCCGGTGGTCGGCCGGGCCGGCGCAGCCGCCCTGGGACTTCCCCCCGCCAGCGTTCGTTCTCGTCGACCACGAGTTCGCCCGCGCCGCCCCGCCGGCCGGGGCGACGTCGCCCGCCAGCACGACGTCGCCCGCCAGCACGACATTCCCGACCGGGACGGCACCGCCCGCGGTGGCGACACCCGGGGTGGCGTCGCCAGCCGGTCTGGCACCGCCCGCCGGGGTGGCATCAGCCGTGGCAGCGTCGCCCGCCGAGGTGGCGTCGCCCGGGGTGGCGGCGGCCCCCGGGGCGGCGCCGGCCGATCAGCCGTGGCCGGCACGGCTGCCCGAGGCCGAGTGGTTGCACCAGCCGCACTGGGTGCGCTGGCGGCACGCGGGGGCCGATCCCGGTGCCCGCCGCCCGGAGACGCTCGTGATCATGGCGGCGGAACCGCCCCCGCCGGCCGCGCTGCGCGCCTTCGCGGCGTCCCACGCCCGGGTGGTGGCCGTCACCGCCGCGGACGGCTTCGCCCGGCTCGGACCGGACAGCTACCAGGCCGACCCGGCCGATCCCGGCTCGCTGGGCCGGCTGCTCGACGCGCTGACCGGCGCCGACGCCGGCTCGCCGGCCGCGCCCGGGCAGGGCGGTGTCGACTGGCTCCACGCGCTGCCGCTGGCCGTCGACGGGCCGATCGGCGCGGACGCGCTCGCCCACTCGTACCGGGCCTGCGTCGACACCCCGGCGGCGCTGCTGGCAGCCGTCGCCGCGCTGCCCCGCCGGCCCCGGCTGCGGGCCTGGTGGCTGTCTCAGCAGGCGCAACCCGTGCACGACGACGTACGCCGGCCGGAGCTGGGCCTGCTCGCCGGGGTGTGCGAGGTCGCACCCCAGGAGGGCGACGTCGCGAGCCACTGGGTGGACCTGCCGGGCCCCGATCCGGCCGACTGGGCGCCGGCGCTCGCGGCGCTGCTGGCGGAGGAGGCACCACCACCCCGCCGACTCGCGCTGCGCGGGGGCTACTGGTGGGAGCAGGCGCTGCTGCCGGTCCGCCCGCCGGCCACGCATCCGCAGTCAGCCGGGCCGATCCCGCATCCGCTGCCGGCGGTACCCGCCACGCATCCGCAGCCGGCCGGACCGGCCGTGTACGTGGTGCTGGGCGGCACCGGCGGCATCGGGCGGAGCATCGCCGCCTGGCTGCTGGAGCAGGGCGACTGCCGGGTGGTCCTGCTGGCGCGGCGCGGGAGGCTGCCGGCCGGGCTGACGCGGTGGGCCGATCGCGTCGACCTCGTCGAGGGCGACCTGGCCGAGACCGGACCCGACGAACTGCTGGCCCGGCTCGACGCCCGCACCCGCCGGGTCGACGGGGTGGTCCACGCCGCGGGGATCGCGGCCGGCGGGCTGATCGGCCGGCGGGACGCGGCCGCGATGCGGCGGGCCACGGCCGGCAGGGCGTACGGCGCGCTGCTCGTGGAGCGGCTGGTCGCGCGCCACCGGCCGTCGTTCGTCGTCTACTGCTCGTCGATGTCGGCGCAGCTCGGCGGCGTCGGCCAGCTCGACTACGCCGCCACCAACGGGCTGCTCGACGGCTTCGCCCGGCACCGGGCGGACGGGGCCGACACCACGCTGCGGATCTCCGTGGGCTGGGACGTCTGGAGCGAGGTGGGCCTGGCCCGGGACGCCCTGCCCACCGACGCCCGGCACCGGGCACACCTGGCGGTCGGCCTCTCCGCGGACGAGGGGCGCCGGCTCTTCGCGCAGGCCCTGCGGCTGCGGCTGCCGCAGCTGCTCGTCTGCACCACCGCGCTGGACCGGGCGCGGGATTTCTACGCGCCACCGGCCAACCCGCCGGACGCGACACCCGCCGTACTGCCCCGGTCGGCCGCCGAGCAGGTCGGCGAGTGGCTCTGCGACTGGCTGGGCGCCGACCGGCTCGATCCGGCCGCGTCCCTCTACGACCTGGGGGCCGACTCGCTGCTGCTGCTGGACCTGATCGACCGGGTCAAGGAGCACTTCGGCGTCAGCCTCGGCCTGTCCCAGCTGAGCCACCGGGTGAGCCTGGCCGAGGTGCTGGGGCTCCTCGGCGAGCCGGTCCGCGCCGCCGACCCCGCCGACCCCGCCGTGGCGGTGGAGGTCTGGCAGGCGGGCCGGGGGCGTACGGTGCTCTGCCTGGTCCATCCGGTCGGCGGCGACGTCCAGGCGTACCGGCCGTTGGTGTCGGCGCTCGACCCGCAGCTCACGGTCTGCGTCATCGCCGATCCCGCGCTGACACGCCCCGGGCAGCCGGCCTGGTCGCTGGCGGAGCGGGCCGCGCGCTACCACGCCGCGCTGCGGGACCGCTTCCCCCGCGACGAGTGGCGCTGGCGGCTCGCCGGCTGGTCGTTCGGCGCCTGGGTGGCGCTCGGGATGGCGGCGGAGGCCGAGGCGGCCGGCCAGCCGGCGGACGAGCTGTACCTGCTCGACCCGCCGCCGCCGGACGCCGCGCCGGCCCTCGGGGCGTACGACGAGGAGCGGCTCGCCGCGCTCTTCGCCCACGAGCTGGGGGCGGCGACCGGCGCGAACACCGCGGCGACGGCGTACGCGGACGCGCTGGCGCGTTGCTGCCGGGCCAACCTGGCGAGCATGGCGGAGCACACCCTGCCCCGGCTGGCCGGGACGCCCGGGCGGCTCTGGCTCGCGGGCCGCCCGACGGCCGGGCTGCCGGCGCTCGGCGCGCCGCAGGAGCAGGCCCGTAAGTGGCGGGGGCACCTGACCGGGCTCGCCTGGCACCTCGTCGACACCACCCACTACGGCATCGTCGGGGCGCCGCACGTGGACGCGGTGGCCGGGGCCATCAACGAGGCGGAGTCGGCCACCGACCCGAGGGCGGCGCGATGAACCCGTACCAGTCGTTGCCGTCGCGGTCGTTCTGGCGCACCGCCGTGGCCGAGCCGGAGATGCGGGACATCGGCGAGGTGTGGACGCCGAAGTTCGGCCTCGACCCGGACGATCCGGTCCTCACCGCCGGTTCCTGCTTCGCCCGCCACCTCGGTCCCGCCCTGCGCGACGAGGGGATGAACTGGTGTGAGGCCGAGCTGCCCCCGCCGGGGCTGACTGAGGCCGAGCGCCAGGCCCGCCACTACGGCGCGTTCTCCTTCCGCACCGGCACCATCTACACCGCCGCCAGCCTGCGGCAGTGGCTGACCTGGGCGCTGACGGACGACCCCGGGCCCGACGAGGTCTGGCGCGAAGGCGACCGGTTCTTCGACCCGTACCGCCCGTCGGTCGAACCCGACGGGTACGACTCGGCGGAGGCGACCCTGGCCGCCCGCCGATCCACCCTGGCGGCGATGCGGAGGGCGGTCGCCGAGGCGGGCTGTCTCATCTTCACCCTCGGTCTGACCGAGGCCTGGCGGGACGCGGTCACCGGCACCGTCCACCCGGTCTGCCCCGGCACCGTCCGGGGCACCTTCGACGCCGGGCGGCACGTCTTCCACAACTTCACCGTGGCCGAGGTGCACCGGGACCTCTGCGCCGTCGTCGCGCTGCTGCGCGCCGCCAACCCACGGCTGACCGTGCTGCTGACCGTGTCGCCGGTGCCGCTCACCGCGACGGCGACCGGGGCGCACGCGTTGACCGCCACCGGGTACTCCAAGTCCGTGCTGCGGGCCGCGGCGGGCCAACTGGCCCAGGAACACGACCACGTCGACTACTTCCCCTCGTACGAGCTGATCACCGGTTTCCCGTTCCGGGGGGTCTTCTTCGCGCCGAACCTGCGCGCCGTGACGCCGGCGGGGGTCGCCTTCGTCATGCGCCACTTCTTCGACGCCCTCGAACGCGACCGGAACGGGACCCGGCCAAGTGATCGGACCGCGCCGGCGGCGGACCGCCGCGCCGACGCCGACGGAGGTGACCTCTACTGTGACGACGCCGTCCTCGACCACTACCGCGCCGGCTAGATTTTTGCTGCTGGGCGACTCGCACGCCGGGCCGATCGCCCGCGCGGCGACGGCGGCCGGGCTGCCCTTCGTCGGCGGGCCGGTCGGCTCGGGGCGCGACTTCAACGTCGGCTTCTTCGACGTCCGCGACGACGGCCTGGTGTTCCGGGACGCCGCCGTGCAGGAACGCCACCGCGGCTTCCTGGCCGAGTTGGGCGTGGCCGACGTCGGGCAGCTCGCCGTCCCGCTGGTCTCGACGTTCGGGCTCAGCGCCCACTTCTTCGCCACCACCGAGAACTGGCGGATCTACCGGGCGGGCGACGGCGCCTTCCCGGCGGGCTTCCTCGCCAGCGGGCTCTTCGACGACATCGTGCGCGCCATGGCCCGCGACGCGTTGGCCTTCTACCGCCACGCCCTCGACCTGGGGCTGCGCGTCCTCGCGGTGCTGCCGCCACAGCGGGTGCCGGGGATGTCCGACCCGCTGGTGTTCATGGCGGCCCAGGAGACGGTCCGCCGCGCGCTCGTCGCGCTCGGCGTGGAGATCGTGGACCTGCGGGCCCGGGTCACCGACGGCGCGGGCCGGCAGCGGGCCGCGTTCTGCGAGCCGGACGACCCGATCCACGGCAACCTCGCCTTCGGCCGGCTGATCGTGGCCGACCTGCTGGCGCGGGGGCTGTGACACCGAATCCAGGAGGGAACGCATGGAAGAGCACGTCCTTGCCGCCGTCGAGCGGGCGACGACCCGCCCGCCGGAGCGCTACGACACCATCACCGTCCGGCCGATCTCTCCGGTCATCGGCGCGGAGGTCTCCGGCCTCGACCTCGCCACCGAGCTGTCCGACGGGCAGCTGGCCGAGGTCCGGCGCGCCTTCCTCGCCCACCACGTGCTGGTCTTCCGCGACCAGGTGCTCTCCGCCGAGGACCACAAGCGCTTCGCCGGCCTCTTCGGCGAGCTGCGCCGGCAGCCCCTCGCCGACCTCGACGGCGGCGATCCCGCCGTCCTCGAGATCAGCGCCGGCCGCGACTCGCGGTTCGTGGCCGGCGAGGACTGGCACACCGACGGCACCGCCGAGGCCGAGCCGTCGCTGGGCTCGATGCTCTACGTCACCAGGACGCCGGAGATCGGCGTCGGCGGCGACACCCTCTGGGCGAACATGCACCTGGCGTACGAGATGCTCTCCCCGCCGATGCGGGCCTTCCTCGACGGGCTGACCGCGATCCACGACGGCCTCATCCCGTGGCAGGGCCACACCCCGCCGCCGGAGTACGTCGTGCCGAAGAGCGAGCATCCGGTCGTCGTACGCCACCCGGAGACCGGCCGCAAGCTGCTCTTCGTCAACGCCGGCTTCACGTCGCACATCGTGCAGCTCTCCCGCCACGAGAGCCGGGCGCTGCTGGACATGCTCTTCGGCTGGGTCGCCCAGCAGCCGATCCTGAGCTGCCGGGTCCGTTGGACGCCGAACACGCTTGTGTTCTGGGACAACCGCTGCACCCAGCACCACGCCGTCTGGGACTACTACCCGCACTCCCGCTACGGCCAGCGGGTGACCATCAACGGCAGCCGGCCGGTGGCGTAGCCGGTCGGGCCGACCCCCGCGCCGGCTCGGCGGCGGATCCGCTCGCCGGCCGGTGAGGGCGCGTCGGCCGGTGGAGGGCGCGGGCCGGTGGGGGCGTCGGCCGGTGGGGGGCGTCGGTCAGCCGCGCACGATCTGCTCGGTGTAGGCCCAGTCGTCGTCGAGGGCGGCGTCGCGTTCGCCGGTCAGGCCGGTCAGGTCCGCGCCCGCGACGCGGCCGGCGCCCGCGATCCGGTCCCGCAGGATCCGGGCCGTGACCACGGCGGCCCGGGTGCCCTGGGCCGTGACCGGGTCCAGGTGGTAGCCGGCGTCGCCGACCAGGCACCAGCCGGGCCCGCTCATCGGCCGGCGCAGCATGCGCATCCGCCCGGCGCCGCCGATCGACGTGCTCCGGCGGCCGGCGGCGACGGCCGGACCGAGATACGGGTCGTCGCGCACCATCCGCTCGTACGAGCGCGCCGGGTGCCGGCCGGTCTCGTCGATGAGGCTCTGGTGCAGGTCGAGCGCGACGCACCACTGCTTGTCGCCGCAGGGCGTCGAGATGAGGACGCTGCGGTCCTGCAACGAGAAGTAGGAGCGGTCGGTGGGCAGCGGCAGGTTCTCGTAGTAGGCCAGCAGCGCGAACCACGGTGACTCGACGACCCGGTAGGCCTCCGCCCCCACGCGCTCGGCGTTGCGCGACAGCCGGCCGTCCGCCAGCACCAGCAGGTCGCAGGTGACCTCGCTGTCGACGGCACCGTGCCGGACGGTCACGCCGCGCACCCTGCCCCCGTCGATGGTGAGGTCCCGCACCCGGGCCGGGCGCCGCACGGTGACGTTGCCCCGGCCGCGCGCCGCGGCCAGCAGCGCCGGGTCCAGCACCTCGCGGGGCACGCTCATCCGGTACGAGTACGCGTCCTCGCGCGGGTAGACCCGCTCGACCACGTCCTCGCCGATGCGCTGGGTGTCGCCGTAGGTGCGCGGGGCGCCGCAGGCCAGGACCGTCTCCAGCAGACCGAGCTCGGCCCAGGCGAGGTTGCCGGAGCGGTCCCAGGTGGACTGCTGCGGCCAGTACGCGGTGGGCCGCGAGGCGTCGAGGACGAGGACGCGTTCCGCGTACGGCGCGAGGGCCCAGGCGGTGCACGCTCCGGCGATCCGGCCGCCGACCACGACGACCTCCCAGTGGCCGGCGATCACGCCGGCACCGACCCGGCGCGGTGGTGCTCCGGCGGGCTCCCGAGGTCGTCACGCGACACGACTCAGTCTCGCATCCGGACCCGACCCGGGGAAGGGAGCTGCCCGGCGAGGTGCGCGGTCCTCGTGGGCGACGGGGCGCGACGTCGCGCGACAGCCCTGAGGTCGCCGCAACGGCGCAATCCGTCGGAGGGATCTTGTTATTACTGGCCGATTACCCAAGACCATTAAATTCACCCAGGTCAGCGGGCTCCCGTCTGTACGTGGGGTGAAATGTGAACAGTCGAACAATCGCGCGCCCGGAGCCCAGGCTCGAGGTCCGGGACCTCGGGTGGGGACAGCTGTGGGCGGGCTCCCGGCTGCTCGCCCAGGCGTACGAGAACGGCGCCATCTGGGCCGCCGCCGGCTCGCTCCCCCGGTGGCAGCGCCGGTCGGCGCTGACCGCCCTCTACCTGGCGGAACTGGTGATCGCCCAGCTGATGAGTTCGGGCATCACCCTCGCCGCGTACCGGGCCGACCGGCTCGACGGGATCCTCGTCCTCTACGGCGACGAGCGCACCACGCCGTGGTGGGGGTGGGCACTGCGCTCGGTGGCGTGCCTGCTGGCCGGGCCGCGGGCCGTGGTGCACGCCGTCCGCATCTCCAACGCGCTGGACCGGATGCGCCCCGACAGCCCGCACGTGTGGTTCGCGGTGCTCGGCCGGCGGGTCGACTCGGTCGGCGTCGGCTACGTCCTCATGCGCGCCGGCCAGGCGCGGGCCGAGGCCCTCGGCCTGCCGGGCTACCTGGAGACCTCGGCCGGACCGGAGCAGGTGCAGATCAACGAGATGCTCGGCTGGAAGTCCGTGGACGAGTACGTGCTGAGCACCGGAAGCGTCATCAAGACGATGTGGCGCGACCACCCGGGGCGGTCATGACGGCGGCCGGACTGACCCGAGGGCTGGACACGCTCTTCGCGGTCCCGCCGGAGCACCGGCTCGGCGACGTCGACCGCGCCTCGGCGAGACAGGTCCTCGGCTGCGACGACCACACGCTCTCCACGTTGCTCGACCGCGGGCTGCCGGCCAGTGGTGACCCGGGCGAGGAGCGTTTCGACTCGCGCGACCTGTTCAACCTGGCGCTGTACTCGGGCACCGGCACGACCGTGCCGGAGCAGGCCTTCGCCTACTCGCTACGGTGGATGCGCTCGTCGACCGAGGAGCTGCTCGCGCCCCGCGCCTCCCGGTTCGCGCTGCGGATCGCGTGTGCCGCCGACGCGTGCGGCCCGCAGCCGACCAGCACGCTGGCGCTGCCGCGCCCCGAACGCTGCGGCGGCGCGGTGCACGACCTGACGGTGGAACCCGCCGGCGGCGTCGCCGGGCCGGACGCCGAGCACGGCGACACCGTCACCCGTACGGCGTCGCAGCTCGCCGTCACCGCCACCGTCCACACGACGGGTGAGCGGGCCGAGCTGCGCTCCCCGGAGCTGCGCGCGATCGCCGCCGAGTTCGCCGCCATGGACCTGCGCTGGGTCAAGCTGCCTGAGGCCCTGCAGAACGACGTGGACCTGGTGACCACGCACGGCGTGGCGAGCTGCGACTCGGCGAGCCGGTACCTGGCCCAGCTCTGCCACCGGGCCGGCATCCCGGCGGTGACCCGGATCGGCTGGGTGGTCGGCATGCTCGACCTGGTCCACGCCTGGGTCGAGGTCGAGGACGCCGACGGGGCGACAAAGGTCATCGACCCGGTCTTCGCGCTGTTCTCCGCCACCGTGCGCGACACCAACCCGCTGCTGCGCGATCCGGCCGTCGCGCTGCGCACCAACCGGCTCATCCCGACGGGCCTGTCCACGGGACGGGCCGTGGCCGAACACCGGTGCGCCGGCGACCCGTCGGCCGCCCGGCTCACCACGAAGATCCTCCCCGCACCGACGCGCCCCCAGGAGGGGTCATGAGTACGACCGAGACCGTTCCGGAGTTCCTCACCACGTTCCTGCGCGCCAGATGTCCGGACATCGACTCGGTCGGGCTCGACGACGACCTCGTGGACACGGGCGTCCTGAACTCGATGCACTTCGTCGAGCTGCTCTACCTGATCGAGGCGGAGCTGGGCACGGAGATCTCCCTCGACGAGGTGAGCACGGACGACTTCCGCACCATCTCGCGGATCACGCGACGTTTCTTCACCCCGGGGCAGGGCCCCGGCGCGACACCCAAGGAGTAGCAATGTTGGAGACCCGCGTCCGCGAGGTGGTCGGCTCGGTGTTCGGTGTCGCACCGGACGAGCTGCCCGAGCGCCTGGACCCGGACACCGTCCCGGGCTGGACCTCGCTGCGCCAGATCCAGCTCATGATGGCGCTGGAGAGCGCGTTCGGCATCGAGATCGACCCGAACCTGCTGCCGGCCCTCGCGTCCGGCCCGGCGATCGTGCAGTACCTCGAGGAGACGCTGGCGGTCCCGGACGGGACGGGCCGATGACGGCGTACCACCCGCAGTTGCGCACGGTGCACGACGTCGTCGCCTTCCACGCCGGGCAGCGGCCCGACCATCCGGCGGTGCACTGCGAGGACCGTACGGTCAGCTACGCGCAGCTGCACCGGTCGAGCAACCGGACGGCGCACGCCCTGCGGCGCGCCGGGGTCACGGCCGGGCACCGCGTCGCCTACCTGGGCAAGGAGTCCGAGCACTACTACGACGTCCTGTTCGCCTGCGCCAAGACCGGCACCGTGCTGGTCCCCATCAACTGGCGGCTGCGCGCCGGCGAGATCCGGCACATCATGCGCGACTCCGGCAGCACGGTCCTCTTCTGCGACGAGGACCTCCTGGACACCGTCGACGCGCTGCGGCCGGACCTGCCCGAGCTGAGCGAGGTCGTGTCGCTGGCCGGCTTCACCGGTTGGCAGGCCGACGAGGACGGCGACCTGGACCCGTCCTGGTCCGAGGAGCAGCCCCTGGCCCAGGTGTACACCAGCGGCACGACGGGCAACCCCAAGGGTGTCGTGCTGGCCCACCGCAGCTTCTTCGCGGTGCGGGACGCGCTCGCCTCCGAGGGCCTGGACTGGATCGACTGGCGGCCGGACGACGTGAGCCTGATCGGCATTCCGGGGTTCCACATCGGTGGGCTCTGGTGGTCGATCCAGGGGTTCAGCGCCGGCATCACCAACGTGTCGGTCCGGGTGTTCGCCGGACACGAGGCGGTCCGCCTCATCCGGCGCCACGGCGTCACCACGGCGTGTGTCGTGCCGGCCCAGTTGCAGATGATGCTCGCGCCGCCCCGGCCGAAGCGGGAGGACTTCGTCTCGCTGCGGAAGATCGTCTACGGCGGGTCGCCGATCTCCGAGGCGTTGCTCGGCCGCAGCATCGAGATGTTCGACTGCGAGTTCGCGCAGATCTACGGCCTGTCCGAGAGCGGCAACACCGCCGTCTGCCTGCCGCCGTCGGAGCACGTCGTCGGCGGGCCGCGCATGCAGGCGGCCGGCCGGCCGTACCCGGGCTTCGCCGTGAAGATCATCGACGGTACGGGCCGGGTGCTGCCGCCGTTCGAGGTCGGCGAGATCTGCCTGTCGACGCCGGCACGGATGATCGAGTACCGGGGCCTGCCCGAGGCCACCGCCGCGACCCTGGTCGACGGCTGGCTGCACACCGGCGACGCCGGCTACCTGGACGACGAGGGCTTCCTCTTCGTACGCGACCGGATCAAGGACACGATCATCGTGGCCGGCGAGAACGTCTACCCGGCGGAGATCGAGAACGCGGTCTGCGCGTACCCGGGGGTGGTCGAGGCCGCGGCCGTCGCCGTGCCGCACGAGCACTGGGGCGAGGTCGTGCACTGCTTCGTGGTGACCCACCCCGACCAGCCCGCGACCGCCCGCGATCTCACCCCGTTCCTGCGGGGACGGATCGCCGACTTCAAGATCCCGGCGAGCTTCGAGTTCGTCGACCAGCTGCCCCGCAACCCCAGCGGGAAGCTTCTCCGGCGGGAGCTGCGCGAAAGGTTCTGGCAGCACCTCGACCGGCGCGTGGCCTGACAGCCGGCGCGGTCCCCGTCCGGCTCCCAACACCCACCCTTCGTGCAAAGGCGGATCGATGCACATTTTCCTGCGCCACAACAGCGACCGGATCGCGCTGTCGACAGGCAGCCCCAACCGGCTCTCGCTCGGCTACTCGGAGGACCCGCGAGCGGTAGCGGGCCGGCTCCCCCGACGCGGTGCCGACGAGCCGAAGAACGTGCTCCTGCTGGGCGCGAACGGATACGTCGGCATGCACATGCTGCGTGAGCTCCTCGGCGACGCCCGGGTGGCGACGGTCTACGCCCTGGTGCGCCGCAAGGGCGACAAGTCCGGTGAGGACCGCATCGCCCGGCAGCTGCGCAAGTACAAGATGGAGCTGCCCGACACCGGGAAGCTGTCGGTCCTGGAGGGCAGCTACCTGGAGCCGGCGATGGGGCTCGACCGCGCCGCCCACGACGAGCTGCTCACCGAGGTCGACGTGGTCATCGACGCCGCGGGGGCGACGACCCACGACTACCCCTACGCCCGGTACCGCGAGGAGAAGGTCCTGCCGACGCTCCGGCTCGCCGAGTTCTGCCTGCAGGAGCGGTTCAAGACCCTGCACGTGATCGGCTCGGTCGGCAGCGAGGTCTACCAGCAGCGGCGCGACTTCTACCGCAACAGCTTCTTCTACACCGGCTACAGCAGGATGAAGTGGGTCGTCAAGCACCTCAGCCTGCGGGCGAACCGTGACGGCGTGCCCATCCACATCTACCAGGCGCCGTTCGCGTTGGGCGGCGCGCCCACCGGGTTCAAGGACCCCGGTATGGAGTACTCGTTCTGGAACATGATCTCGCACATGCTCCAGCTGGGCCTGATCTGGGACTCGGAGGTCACCAGCCCGATCGTCGCCGGCGACGTGCTGGCCCGGTCGGTCGTGGACAACGCGTTGTCGGACGCGCCGCGGCCGATCAGCTACCCGGTGACTCCGGCGACCACCCGCGAGATCGCCGAGCGGTTCGACCTGAAGCTGGTGTCGTGGCAGGAGTTCCGGCGCGAACTGATGCGGCAGCACCGGTTCCGGCCGGGTCAGATCGACTGGTCGAAGCCGATCACCAGCATCAAGCGCGGGCGGCAGCAGTCCAAGTTCGTACGCTCGCTGTTCCCGCGGTCGTTCCACACGCTGCTGAGCAACATCCACCACGCCGCCGCCAACCCGACGACCGTGCGGCTCGACAGCGACCTGCCGCCGATCGACGTCCTGGTCAACAACGCCAGGCGGATCCGCAAGCTCGGCAAGTACCTGCCCGAGGAGGCGGTGGCTCCCGTCGCCGCTGCCGCGCCGGTTCCCGCTCCGGCCTCCGCAGCCGAGCCGGTGGCCGTCGGGGCCGTCTGACCCTTCCCTCTCGCGCGTCAGCGACGCCGGGGCGCCCGGGGCCCCGGGCCCGGGGGGCGGGGGGCGCGGGGGGGGGCCGGGGGCGGGGGGGGGGCCCCCGCCCGCCCGCCCCCCGCGCGGGGGGCCCCCCCGCCCGCGCGGGCGG
>NZ_JBICUN010000033.1:0-10803 GCF_043198195.1 Micromonospora sp. NPDC048868 | reverse complement strand
GCGGCGGGGCCCCCGCGCGGCCCCCCCCCGCGCCGCGGGGGGGGGGGGGGCCGGCCGCCCCCCCCCCCGCGGGGCGCCCGGCCGGCCGCCCCCCCGCCCCCCGGGCCCGGGGCGCCCGGCGTCGGCGCGTCGGCGCGTCGGCGGGCTGGCGGCCCCGGTCCGGCATTCCGGCCGAGGTCTCCGCGCTGGCCGCGGCGGGCCTGGCGGTGGATGCGGTGCCGGCGCTCCCCCTCGGCCGTGAACCCAGTCGGCCACCATCCGGGACTTTGACGCATCCGAATGCGTTGACCAGCCGCCGAGCCGCCGGCAGGAATGCCCGGACACCAATGGCCAAAGGCTCGCCCAGGCGATACGCCAGCCCGTGCACGAATGCCCCACCCGCAACCCACCGAGAGGGGAATTCCCCACCACCCGGCGGCATTGCCCGTCCCGGGACGGCGATTCGTCAGATCGCCGCCGAGGAGCGCCCGACCACCCGCCCGCGCGGCGGCGCGCCGAACCCGAGGAAGGTCCGGCTACCACCATCCGGGGCACCCGGCGAGCGCTCGCCAGCGGGCGCAGGGTCGGCCGGAGACGAGGTCGCCACCTGCGCGAACGCCCGCGCCGAGCCGCTGGCCGGCACGCCAGCTCCTGACACCTGACCGCCGGCTCAGCCACCCGTCGTGTCGGCGACCAGGTGCCCGGCGCCCCGGCCGCCGCCGGCCCTGGCGGTCGCCTCGCATCTCCATTGATTCTCGCTGTAAGACCGCCCGGCAAAGGCCGTCGACCCCTTGGCAGAGGGTCGACACATTCGCTACCTTCTCTATTGCCGCAAGCGGGAACGGATGAGGGGAGTTGTCGTGACGGCGAGCCGCCCGGGAATTGTATCCGAATTTCTCTTTCGGGGTCCCGAAAGCTCGCCGCAGTCGACTTTCCCGCCTCGTCCGCCCGACCGATCCGCATCCTGACTGCGTTTCGGCGGCACCGAGGTTCCCCCGAACGTCCGTCCCGGCTGCAGCGGGGACGGACCCGTCCAGGGGTGCACCGAGCCCACCGCGCCGGAGAGGAGGTACGAGCCATGGCCTTCGACATCGTGATCGTCGAGACGAACGACGTTGTGCTGAACCACGGGGCGGCCTGACGCGCCCGGTGCCGGACCCGCGTGCGGGTCCGGCACCATTCCGTCCGTCGTGCTTCGTCGTCGTCGAAAGGGCATCGGAATGCGGGTACGCCGCCGCGACCAGCTCGTCTGCCGCTGGGACAGCGATGCGCTGATGGTCGCCCTGCCCGGTCAACGCCGGTGGTTGCGGGTCACCCCCGACCTGCTGAGCCTGTTGCAGCGGCTGGACGACTTCACCGATGTCGACGAGGTCGCGGCCCAGTTCGGGGGCGAGGCCGCCGACGCCGCCGTCCAGGCGGTCCACAAGCTCTGCGAGGCCGGCATCCTCGTCGCCGACACCGACGACGCCTGCACCCCGCCCGTCTGGCAGCACTGGGGGCCGATCGCGTCGCGCATGCACACCGAGGCCCGCGACGCCAACTACCTCGTGGATTCGCCGCAACGCGACGCCACCGCCGCGCAGATCGCCGCCGACGGCACACCTCCGGCGCCGTTCAAGCGGTACCCGGACGCCCCGGCCGTGCACCTTCCCCGACGCGCCCTGCCGCTGCGTACGCCCGTGGAGGAGGTGTTCGCCGCCCGGCGCACCCACCGCGCGTTCGCCGGCACCCCCGTCGGCATCGACGCGCTCGCGACCGTCCTGTCCTGCACCTTCGCGCCCCAGCGATTCCTCGACGGCGGCGCGTTCGGCCCGCAGCAGGGACGCATCAGCGCCTCCGCGGGTGGCCGGCACGAGGTCGAGTGCTACGTGGCCGTTTACGACGTCACCGGCGTCCCGGCCGGCCTCTACCACTACGCGCCCGAGGTGCACCGCCTGGAACTCCTCGACGCCACCGTCGACCGCGAGCGCATCGCCACCCTGGCGTACGAGCAGGAACCCTCCTACCAGGGGGCCTTCACCTGCCTCACCACCACCGTCGCCGCCCGCCTGTCCTGGAAGTACCGCCATCCCCGGGCCTACCGGCTGTGGATGTTCGACGCCGGCCACTACGGTCAGACCTTCGCGCTGACCTGCACGGCGCTCGGCCTGGCGCCGTTCCAGACCGTGGCGTTCCACGACAGCGGCGTCGAGGCGATGCTCGGCGTCGATCCCGACCACGAGTTCGCCACCTACCTGCTCTCCGCCGGCAATCCCGCACCCGACGACGGCACCGGTCCCACCGGGCCGGGATATGCACCGCCGTTCCGCCTGGCCGCCAGCTCGCACCGGTCCCCGGCCGACCCGGAGTGAACGCGCCCACCAGCCCCGCCACCGTCGCCGCGCAGAAGCTGGGTCAGCATCCGCTGTTCCTGCGGGTGTGGGCCAGCCAGTCCGCCGGGGCCGTCGCCGACCAGATCCTGCCGGTCGCGTTCGCGCTGTACGCCGTACAGCGCGGGGCCGGTGCCGGCACCATCGCCGTCATCCTCGCCGGCCGGGCGATCGCCCTGGTGGTCTGCCTGCTCGCCGGTGGCATCCTCGCCGACCGCGTCTCCCGGCCGCGGATCCTGTTCACCGCCGACCTGATGCGCACCGCCATCGTCCTCGGCACGCTGCTCGCCCTCGACGACCTGCCCCTGGCCGCGCTCGGCGTCGTCACCGCGTTGTCCGGCGTGGCCGAGTCCCTGTCCCGGCCGGCGATGCGCTCCCTGGTTCCGGCGCTGCTCCCCACCGCCCTGCTGGAACGCGGCAACGCCATGGTCTCCGCCGTGCAGCGCTCCGCGACCCTTCTCGGGGCGCTCGCCGGAGCCGCCATCGTCACGGCCATCGGCATCCACGCCGCCCTGGGCCTGGCGGCCCTGCTGTTCGCGACGGGCGCCCTCGCGGTGCTGGGCGTGCGCGACGTCGCCGCCGGTGACCGGCCCCGGACCAGCGTCCTGGCCGACGCCGCGGCCGGCATCGCCACCGTCCGGCACCGCCCCTGGGTCGCCGCCGTCATGGCGGCCGTGGCGGTCCAGCTCTTCGCCGGCACCGCACCCAGCCTGACGCTGCTGCCGCTGATCGCCGCGGACCGCCTCGGCGGCGAACTCGCCTACGGGCTCGTCCTCGCCGCTGCCGCCGCCGGTGCCCTTCCTGCCATCGTCTTGGCCGGCCGCTGGCGGCCCCGGCGGCCCGGCACTGTCAGCATGCTCGCCCTCACCACCTACGCCGCCCTGCCCGCCAGCCTCGCCTTCGCCCTGCCGCTGCCTGTCACGGCGCTCTGCTTCGCGGTCGGCGGGTTCGTCGTGGAGATCTACTTCCTTAACTGGCTGTCCGCCCTGCAACGCGAGATCCCCGCCGAGGTGCTGGGCAAGACCCTCGCCCTGGACCAGCTCAGCGCGTTCGCCCTGCTGCCGGTCGGTTACGCCCTCACCGGGCCGGCGGTCGCGGCGTTCGGAATCCAGCCCACCCTCGTCGCGGCGGCCGCCCTGACCGCCGCGGCCAGCGCCCTCACGCTGCTGGTCCCCGGCGTCAGCACCTTCAGCGACCCCGCCCGTGCCCACGCCGCCGGCGCGGACCGCAGCGGATGATCCCGTCGGGTACGCGGAACGGGCCGTGACCGCCTGGCGGCCACGGCCCGCTGCGCGTGCAGACCGCTGCCGGGTCAGCCCACCCGGGCCGCGACGGCGGTGACGCCCGTGACGCCGCTGCCCGACTTCGTGACGTGGTAGGTGACGGTCGTGCCGCTCCAGAAATGGAAGGTGAGGGTCACCCGGGCGCCGTCGTTGACCTCCGCGAAGAAGGCCTCGGTCAGCGTGATGCGGTTGCCGGTGTAGTCGGGGGCGAAGGTGACGTCGAACTCCTTGAACGGCGTCCAGTTGTGTGGGCCGGCGTTGCTGCCGTCGGCGTACTTCGCCTCCATCGTGGCGAGCTGGTCGCCCCGGAACTGGGTCGGGACGGCGAACGAGGTGGTGCTCCCGGTCGCGTTCGACAGCACAGGCGGGTCGTACGTGATCACGTTGATCCGCCACGGGACCCCGGCGGAGAACCGCGCGTGCAGGGTGGCGTTCACGCCGTACGCCCGGCTGCCGACCAGCCGGGTCAGCGCGCTCGCGGTGAGCGTGAGTTGGCTGCCCGACACGGTGTAGTCGGTGCCCTGCGCCAGGGCGGTGCTGCCCTGGTAGAGCCCCTGGAAGGTGGTGCCGTTCAGGTTCAGCGCGAGCGTCCTGGCGGTGATCGAGCCGGTACGCGGCACGTACACCTGGTCGGCGTGGGCCGTGCCGGAGCGGGTGGTCCAGCTCGACTTGATCTGCGCGAACAGCTCCGGGTCCTTCCACTGGAAGGTGAGCCGGTCGAAGTGCTGCCCGTTGTCCCAGAGCTGGGTGGTGATCTTCCTGGTCTTCGCGTACCAGCCGAGGAACTCGAAGAACTTCAGCTTCTCGCCCTGCTGGATGGTGCCGGTGTGCCGGTCGAAGCCGAGCAGGCCGTACTCGCCGATCACCACCGGGATGCCTTTGGCGACGAAGGCGTTGTGCACCCGGTCGAAGGCGTCGGTCAGGTCCTTCTGGGTGGTGGCGTCGAACCGGGTGCCCCCGGCGACGTTCACGCTGAACGGCCAGTAGCCGTAGAAGTGCACGGTGGCGATCAGGTTGCGGTCGCCCAGCTGGGTGAAGGTGCTGGTCAGCTCGTCGATGCGGGCCTGCTCCGACGAGGTGTGCAGGGTGGGCAGGACGAGCATCCGGGTGGCGTTGTTGCCGCCGGAGGCCCGCACGATCCGGTGGAAGGACGTGTTCAGCTCGTGCAGCAACTGGGCGTTCTGGGCGTCGCCGGAGCTGTTGGCGAACTGCGGCTCGTTGACGCTCTCGAAGTGCAGCTTCGGCGAGGCGTCCCGGAACGCGGCCGCGATCTGGGTCCAGAGCGCGTTGTAGCGGTTGAGGACGGTGGTCCGGTCGGCCGGCATCGCGTTGATCCACTGCCACGAGTCGTGGTGAATGTTGATCATCACGTAGAAGCCGTCGTCCAGGGCCCAGCCGACGACCTCCTTGATCCGGTTGAGCCACGCCGCGTCGATCGTGTACGCCGGCGCGGGGCCGTGGTGGTTGCTCCAGGTGACCGGGATCCGGATGCTGTTGAAGCCCTGCGCCCGGACGGCGTCCAGCTGCGCCTGGGTGACCCGCGGGTTGCCCCAGGCCGTCTCGTCGCTGCCGACCGCGTCGAAGGTGTTGCCGAGGTTCCAGCCGGGCTGCATCGCGGCCACGTAGGCCATCGGGTCACCGGTCGGCGGCGGCGTGGTGGGTGGCGGGGTGGTGGGTGGCGGAGTCGTCGGCGGGGCGGTGGTGGGTGGCGCGGTGGTGGGGCCGACGCCGCCGGTGCAGGTGACGCCGTTCAGCGCGAACGACGTGGGGGCGGTGTTCGCGCCCGACCAGGAGCCGTTGAAGCCGAAGGACACCGTGGCGTTGGTGCCGATGGCGGCGTTGTAGCCGACGTCGGTGGCGGTGACGTTGGCGCCGGCGGCGGTCACGTTGGCGTTCCACGCCGAGGTCACCTGCTGCCCGGAGGGGAACGTCCAGGTCAGCCGCCAACCGTTGACCGGGTCACCGAGGTTGGTCACGGCCACGTTCGCGGTGAAGCCGCCGGGCCACTGGTTGGCCGAGTACGCCACCCGGCAGCCGGCAGCCGCGTGCGCGCTCACCGCGAACGTCAGGCCGAGGCTCACCAACAGCAGGGTGAGGGCGCTGGTGAACAGGCTCAGCCGCCATCGGGTTCTTCTCGTCGTGCCTCGCATCTCGGCCATGACGCTCCTCGCCTGGGGTGCCGCTGGGACGGGCTCGCGGCAGGCGCCACCACGAACGCGGCCGCACCCGATCGCGAACCGCAGATTAAGTTTGGATTCCAAACTTTGTCAATCGGCGTACCTCTATCTGGGCGAGGAACGCGGGGCGGCCGGTGGCCCGACCGCCGCGCCGCGCCTCACTGGTTGCGGCGGTACACCTCGATGTACGCCGCGGAGCGGTACTGCTGCTTCACGTCATCGGCCAGCACACCGATCCACAGCGGGCCGGTGCCGGTCTTCGAGCTGACCCTCGTCTGCGCCGGGTCCAGGGCGCCGGTGGGCAGGAACGCCGGCTGCTCCACCACGGCGGAGTGGTACGCGTCCGTGCCCCCCAGCCACCAGACCAGCACGTCCCTGGGCGCGACGTGGCGGGCGTTGTCGATCCGCCCGAGTGTCTGGTACTCGTCGGCCAGCACTTGCGGCAGGAAGTCGCCCCAGACGGTGTACCTGTGCGCTCCGAAGGTGCCCAGCGAGTAACCGTGGCAGAAGAACCGCTGGTCACCGGTGACGGCGGGCGCCGCCCGCCACGCCTCCACGCGGGTGCCGAGATCGGTGCGTACGGAGAGGTTCATCCCGCTGACGTTGTTCGCCAGCGCGGGCTGCAGGAGGATCTGGTCGCCACTGGTCAGGTCGAACGGCTGCATGGGACTCCTCGGCGATGTACGACGGATGTGAGCAGGGTTCGACCCTCGACCATCCGGTCACGCACGGCAAGCATGAGGTCACCAACCCGACCGGGGCAGCCGTCGACGACGGTCAGGGGACCGGCGACGTCCGTACGCCGGTGAGGTGTTTGGTGACGCGGAGCAGCACCTGGTCCGACGGCCCGGCGACGAAGGCGGCCGTGTCGGCCAGCGCGGTGATCAGGGGCAGTCCGCGACCGCCGACGGTGAGCGGGTCGGGCAGTGCGGCGTCGAGCCCGGCGCCGGCGGGGATGCTGCCGCGGTTGCCGATCTCGAGCAGGCAGACGTCGTCGTCGATCACGATGGTGATGTCGACGCTGCTGTCGGCGTCCGCGTGCAGCACCGCGTTGGTGCACGCCTCGGTGATCAGCACGGCGAGGTGACCACGGGAGTCCTCGGCGGCGTCGGTGAGGCTCAGCAGGGTGGCGAGTACGTGGCGGGCGCGGGTCACCGAGGACGGTCGACGCGGGAGTGAGAACGTCGTGGTAACGCGCATCGCGCCGTTTCTCCTCCCCCTGGGTGACCGCGCCGGCCTACTGTGCCACATCTCGGGGCGGGACGCGTCGGTGGTGATCAGCACTACCCGGAGTCGCCGTGGTGAAACGGCCGGGCGTGTCGGTGCGACGTCCGCCGGCCGTCGGCGGTCCGCACCCCGGCAGCATAGGGTGAGCGGGGATCATCGGCGTGGGGAGGCTGTTGTGGCACTGCTGTTGTCGGTCCGGCCGGGCCGGGGTTGCACCGTGCTCGAGGTGCGCGGCGAGCTGGACCTGGCGACGTCCCCGCAGTTGCGTGAGGGTCTGCAACAGTTGGTCGACGCCGCTGACCGCCAGGTGGTGGTGGATCTGGCCGAGGTGGGGTTCATGGACTCCAGCGGGCTGGGCGCGCTGGTGGTGACGTTCAAGGCGTTGCGTGAGGCTGGCGGTCGGCTCTGCCTCGCCGCCCTGCAGCCCGCCGTGCGGAGCGTCCTGACGGTCACGTCGGTGGACCGTGTGATCGACATCTACGACAGCGTGCAGGCGGCCGAGGCCGATCTGCCGTCCGGGCGCGACGCGACGGGCCGGTAGTCAGTCGGGCAGCGCGCCGCTGGCACGTGCCTGGTCGGCGCCGGCGCTGGTGTTCCGGTCCTCGCTGTGCCCGCCGTGCCAGTCGAGGATGAACAGCGTGGCATCGTCGGCCAGGCTCGGTCCGCTGACCTCGAGCACGGCATCCGCCAACGCCCGGGCGGCCTCGCGCGGATGCAGCCCGGCGATCGACCGCAACTGGGCCGGAAGGTCCAGGCTGGCGGCGTTGCGCTCCCGCATCCCGTCGGTGACCACCACTACACGGTCGCCCGGTCGCAGCCTGATCTCGCCTGCGCCGTAACTGGCTTCGGCGAACATGCCGAGGGGGAAGTTGGCCGGTAGCGACAGCGCCCGGGTGTCCCCGTCGCGGACCAGCAGCGGCGGCACGTGCCCGGCGTTGAGCAGCGCGCACACCCCCGTGCGCAGGTCCAGACGGCCGAGGACCGCCGTGACGTAACTGCCGGGCACGGCGCCGTGTGCGGCCACGTCGGCGTTCGCGGCGTCGGCCTGCTCCACCAGACCGGCCCCGCGGCGGCGGCTGTTACGCAGGCTGCCCACGCCCAGGGTGGCCGTCAGCGCGCTGGCCACCCCGTGGCCCATCGCGTCGGTAACGCTGAAGTGCAGCACGTCGCGGGCGAGGCTGTAGTCGAAGGTGTCCCCGCCGATGCTGGCGGCGGGTTCGAGCCAGCCGGACAGGGTGAACGCGCTGGCCTCGCACGTGAACGAGGCGGGCAGCAGGCGGCGCTGGATCTCCCCGGAGAGGGTGAACGGGGTCGTCCGTTGCCCCCACTCGAACAGGTCGGTGTACCGCCGGTTGGCGATCACCACGAACGCCAACACGTGCGCCGTGCGGGCGATCTCCTCCAGCGTTCGCGCGTCGGGCTCGTCCGGCAGGACCATCTCGAGCAGGCCCATCGCCTCGCCGCGCTCGGTCACCGGCGCCAGCACCGTCCACCCGTCGGGCTGCGCGAAGACCTGCACCGCCTGGGTGCGCAGCGCCTGCTCGGCGGGGCCGCCGTCGAACGGCATCAACGTGGCGGTCTCGTCGCCGTCCCGGCGTCCCGCACCGGGGCCGTCGAGCGGCACGTGGGTCAACCGGACAAGCGCCCGGCCGCTGAGGTCCGCGATGAGGAACGCGACGGTACGCGCCCCCAGCGCCGCGCCGAGTTCCCGCGTGACCGCCTCCACCGCCTCGACCGGCGAGGCGTTCTCCGCAGCATCCAACAACATCTGAACCACGTTCCGCCCTCGGCTGCTCTCCACTGTCGGAGCCTACAGACCCGGCCGGTGAGCGCCGAGCACGGCGATCCTCCCGTGCGACGACCTCAGTGAGCCGCTTCGACGTAAGACGCCAGGTTGGCCAGCGAGGAGGCGATCCCGGCCTCGTGGTCGGCCTGGCCGATACCGCGTGGTACGTCCGTGGCGGTGACGGTGACCTCGGTCCCCGCGCCGGTGGCAGCGAAGTGCCAGGTCATCGTCATGGTGCCCGCGTACGCCGGGTCGTCGGCCTCGAACACCGCCCGCTGCACCACGCGCTCGGGTGGCACCAGGGCGGCGAACCCGACGTCGACGACATCCGTCGCATCCGACGTCTTGCCGGGGCTGTCACCGGCGTCGAGGTAGGTCAGGACCATCCGGAACCCGCCTCCGGGCCGGGGATCCCACCGTTCGATCCGCCCGCGCATGCCGTCGGGCGGCAGCCACGCCTCGAGCGCCTCCCGGTCGAGCAGGGCGCCGTAGACGGTCGCCTGTGGTGCCGCGATCACCCGGCTGGCGCGGTCGGTCCGTCCCATGACCCGATCCTAGGACCGCCTCTGCGCCATGCCCATCCTCGTCGACCGACCCGGGGCGGTGGGGGGTCAGCTCAGCCTCGAACCGGTCAGCGTCGGGTTGCGGGCGCCGAGGAAGAAGATGCCGGGGTAGCCGCGCGTCTCGAAGCCGTTGCTCGGGTTGCGGCGCAGGGTGGAGTTCTCGATCCGCATGGTGCCGGTGCGGTCGTTGCTGACGAAGAAGACGGCCCCGCCGCCCTCGTTCGCCTCGTTGCCCTCGATGATGGTGCCGGCGATCCGGACGGTGAACTCGTTGCCGTCGCAGTAGATCGCCCCGCCGCTGCCGCCGCCCGGTGTGCCGGGCCTGGCCGGGTTGGCCCCGGTGCCGACCGCCCGGTTGTCACGCAGGACGCTGTTCAGCACCGCCCAGGTGACGCCGATGCTGCTCAGCGCGCCGCCGTTGGCGCAGACGCCGCCGTCGAACGTGCTGCCCACCACGTACACGGGCTTGTTCTCGTGCTGGCTGAGTACCCGGATGGCCGCGCCACCCAGGTCGGGGCCGGTCCGGTCGCAGCGGTTGCGGACGAAGCGCGAGTTGACCACCTTGAACCGGCCGCCCCGGACGAAGATCGCCCCACCGCCGCCGCCCTCGGTGCGCTCGCCGGTGGAGTTGCCGTCGGCGAAGGTCAGGTTCTGCACGGTGAGCTGGGGGTGGTCCTGGTCCTGGCAGTGCGAGGTGGTCCAGCCCTGCGCGCTGTCGCAGGTGTTCATGTAGAGGATCCGCCGCTGCCCCTGGCCGCTGAGGGTGACCATGCCGCCGCCGTCCAGCACCACCCTGGGCCCGTTGGCGTTGCGGACCTTGGCGGTGGCCGTCATCTTGATCGTCACCGGCTGCGGCCCGCAGTCGAACGTGATGACGCCGCCGGCCGCGACCGCCTTCACCACCGCGGCCGAGGTGCAGCTGGCGGCGGTGCCACTGCCGATCGTCCGGGTCGGCCTCGACGTGTCGACGGCGCGCGCCTCGGCCGGCACGGCCGCGCCGCCGTCCGGGTTGCCGGCCTTCAGCGCCGCCGCCCTCGTCGAGGGCCCCGGGCTGGCGCTCGCGGCGGGCCCGCCGAGTCCGGAACGGGCCGTCGGGGCGGACCCAGGGCTGCTCGCCTCGGCCCCACCGGCCGGCGTCGCCGCGGCTGTCGGGGCCGGCGGCGGGTCGCCGTCGGCGGCGGAGTTGCCGCAGGCGGGCAGGCCCGCCCCGGCGACGGACAGGACGAGCAGGACGGCAAGGGACTTCACACGCACCCCGTGATGCTAGGGCCTGTTTCATGAGGGCGGTCGAGCCGAGGCGGAGTCCGGGCGGCGATCCGGCAAGGCGCGGTTTCGTCCGGATACCGGTGTTGTATCCGGACGAAAACCCCACCCCCCCCGGCGGCGGCCGGGCCCCCCCCACGCCGGCCCCTTGGTTTT
>NZ_JBICUN010000032.1:0-42272 GCF_043198195.1 Micromonospora sp. NPDC048868 | reverse complement strand
CCCAACGCGATGGAGACCTCACCGGTTACGACCATCGCTCGCATTCACACACTGAGCCAAGCCCACAATGGGCAAAGGCTACCGAACCACCCTCTTACAATTGCGGTGCTGCGACGGCTGCTCAATCGAGCAGACCGCGCACGGTGCTCGCTAGGTTGGCGAGTCTGGCATCGGCGCGTTGGCGCCGGTGCCTCACCCACTCCTTGCCCTCTGCAGCGATCCCTTCAAGCACGTGCAGGGTGTGGCTGAGTCCGGAGGCATCCAGTGACAATTCGGCGATTCTGGTCGGGTCCTCGTTGTGCTGGAGCGCTTCGTTGTCGGACTCGCTCACCAGGACCGAGACCGGTTCCCCGCTGAACAGTGTCAACTCGAAGGTCTGTTGTCGGGCCGCTATACCGTCGATCCGGACGGCGGCGACGGCGTCGAATCGATAATTGAGCCGCTGTGTTGTGCGGTCCACGGCGGCCTCGAAATCCAGATCGATGTTGACCTGCCTGACCCCGTCGTCGGTGAGTAGGAAGAGCAGCAGACGGTAGCGGGAGTACCGCCACGGACCGCGCGGGTACCGCGCCTTCTTGCAGGAGTTGGCGGGCGCCTCGATGAAGGCGTGCGCGATAACCTGGCTCGGGCGTAGCCTGTACTGCCGCATGGCTTGGTCGACCAAGACCTTACGGTCACCTTCCAGCCAGGCGGCCATCTCAGTGTCCGACGGTTTGTCGGAGAGTTTGCGCTGCCACCGGTGGTACGCCGCCCACCTGGCTGCCTCCTTGTCAGCTCGCTCCGCCTGGTCGGCGGTCACCCTGCGGCGTTCGGCGACGATCCGGAACGACGAGCGGAGCGCCGGCACCGCAGACGCCACCGCGAGTAGGCACCAGGCGATGCCTTGGAGGGGAGCGGCCATCACGGCGGCAGGAACAGCCCACAAGCTGCCGGCAGTCAGGGCAACCAGCCCACCGATGTAAAGTGCCATCGTTGTGCCTGGGGATTGGAGCTGGTGGCGGTACGCCGTCAACGTGTCCCGTTCCCACTGTTCGCGGACGTCGCTCACCAGGTATCGGACGAGCCAAGCGATTTGTTCGGCCTCGATGCGCTGCTCACGGTAGATCTCGACCAACTCGTCCCGCAGTTGTCGTCGAATTCCTGCCGTTTGGGCGAGCCAGTGTGCGCGGTCGGTTCCTCGCGGGACGTATCGGCCGAAATAGCGGTTGAAGAGCCGGTCTACCTTGCGGGCGAAGCCCCCTGGCGGCGCTTCAGGGCGACGCTGGCGGGGCGGACGCATTCCGGCGTCCTTTTTTCGCAGGCGCGTCCTTCGGTAGTAGCGGTCTGCCCCACCGATGCAGAAGGCGGCTAGGCCGGCCAGGCTGACGAGCAGACCGAGGTTCGAGTCGAGTTCGCCGTGAGCCGCCACCAGTATGGTCAATTTGACAAAGGCGAATGTGAAGAGAGCCGTGCCCGCGCCGACGCGTAACCAGTCCCTCAAGGCGACAGCGGGGGGCTCGACCGGTAAGGTCCTCGGCTGCGCTGGCGTGGGGTGGAAGAACTTCCAGACCCGGTTCAGCCGGTCATCCGCGGTGCGTTGCGTCTTCGCGAGAGTGACAGATCTTTGCCACATCTCATCCTGCATGGCGCCCTCGAGTAGTGCATCGAGGTGACCGTAGATCCAGTCGCGTTGGCGCTGGTTCAGCGCGTCGATTTCCTTGATGACGAGTTCTGCCTCGGCAGCGTTGACCGGACCCAGGATCCGGATGATGGCCTTCAACCCCGCTGCCCATTCGTCACGGTCGTCAAGTTCTGGCAGGCTGGTACAGATGGCGTCGAGGCGATCCAACTCCTCCGTGCCGAGCTGTCGTAGGGTGCGTCCGCTCAACAGTGCGATCAGCCGGTAGAACTGGACTTCGGTGGTGGCATATCCGCCGGCCACCGCCTTCTCGATGAACCTCCGTGCCTCATCGCGAACCCGCGCGCGGAGGTACTTCAAGGCGGCGTTGAATTGTTCTTCGGGGCTCGGGTCTGGTGGCAGACGGTAGAAGTTGACGTCGCCGTGAACGATCCCCGCCTGCAGATCGACGCGAGCGTCGCCTTGGGCGACGTTGGTCGCCGTGGGGCTTGTCACGACAGCCCTCGCACCGTGGCGATGATGACTGCTAGGCGCGCTGCCAGCTCAGTCACGTCGGCTACCAAACCCCGCAACCGCTTGAGCGCGACGAGCAGGCCGCCCCGCTTTTCGGAGGTGTTTGCTGAAAGGCAGTCGGTTGCCGCGTCCAATTCCGACTCGGCCGCCACATAGGTCTCTTCGTCGAGGTGACCATCGAGGTGGGCCTGCTTGAGGTGGCTCCTCAGCTCGGCAATACTCGCTGCCCAGGTCGACCGGCCCGTCCGGGCCTGCGCCGAAAATGACATTGCCGTGGATCTGCCCGGCCTGCACCCCTACCCGGGCGTTGCCGGTAGCAATGTTTCGGTTGGTCATACCCATTGGCTGGCTCCCGTCTCGACCTGCGGTGTCTGATTGGCTAATCGGGCCATAGTTGATCAATTCCTGTGCCAGTGCGGTGGCGAACGCGGCGGCGTGGCGTGCCGCCCGCGGTTGCCAGTTCATTCCGTCGGTAGCTGTCTTGCTGCCGTCGGCGCGGTCACTGATACCGCGTACGACCACCACGGGAAGGGCCCGGTTTAGGTGGCCGGCCTGTGCTACACCCGCCGCCTCCATCTCGATCGCTACGGCGTCGTTGTAGTGCTGACGGATCCAGTTGGCCTGCGCGGAGATTGCCGAGTCCTGTACGACCTCACCAGCGGCAATAGGCCCGAAGTGGACCACTGGAGAAGAACCGGTGGGTAGGCCGTGGCGCCAGCTACTGCCTCTGGCAACGTGATGCGCGACCTGGTCAGCCTCGTGCGGGATCTCCCACGCCTTTGGTCGGGCCTTCAGGCCATCGTCCTCGCTGGTGCCGCCGTGATAGGCGTAGATCTTGCTCGCGACGACGACATCGCCGAGCTGAATGTTGCGCCACAGGCCACCGGCCACTCCGACGAACAGCACTGCGGCCGGAGCGAATTCCGCCATTGCGCGCTCAGCGAGGACTGCGGCCGAATGATTACCTTTGCCGACCAGGGCCAGCGCGACCCGGCAACGACTCTGGCGGATCCGGCCCACTTCAAAACGGGTGCCGGCGGCGTGTCGGTGCACTCGCAACTCGGTCAGTCGGTCGCGGACCGCTTCGTACTCGAGGTTCAGGGCCGTGAGGATCACGACGAGACCGCTGTTCGTGCTCACGTTGTCTCCTTGCTAATTAAACTGGTAGGTCTGGTCATGGGGGGATGCAGCGCTGTGCGAGGGCCAGGTCGGAACAGCCGCGCGGGACGGCCGCCCTCCGTCTTCCGAGTGCCTCCGGCGGGAACGATGAAGCCGTCCACGCCCTGCACCTTCCGGTAGAAATTCCGTGGATCGAGCTGTACGCCCCATACCGCTTCATAGACGTTCTGCAGTTCCGAGATGGTGAAGGTCGGGCCGCAGAACGCTGTGGCGAGGGCGGAGCGCTCCAACTTCTCCCGGGCTCGGTCGACACCTTCCGTGAGAATCTGTCCGTGGTCGAAGGCGAGCCGCGCTCTGCCGGACAGCGCCTGGGCCACCGGCGTCCAACACGCGGCTGACGCGTCGGTGCCGGCGATCGGTTCAGGCAGCCGAGGGGCGACGGCCAGGTATGCCACAGAGACCACCCGGCCCCTAGGGTCTCGCCCGGGTCTGCCGTAGATGCCCAGTTGTTCGAGGTGCAACTGATCTGCCCCCACGCCGGCCTCCTCGGAAAGCTCCCGATGGGCAGCGGCCAAGAGGTCTTCCTCTTCATGGCTCAGGAAACCGCCAGGCAGGGCGAGAGCCCCCTGATAGGGCTCGACGCCGCGCTCGATCAGCAGTACCTGCAGGCAGGATTCACGCAGCGTGAGGATGACGAGGTCAACCGCGAGCAGAACGGCTGGGGCAACCCAGCGATCGTCGGACATGAGTCGACCATAGGCTTACTGTCAGCCTGACAGGAACCCTGCTGAGTGTCGGATTTCAGCAGCGTGCCAACGGGCACCCGTCGGCCGCACACGGCAGTTGGAGCAAGGTGCGCCTGCGGTATCAACGCTTGATTTGGCGAGTAGATGTGCACGGTTCGGCCGGCGGTGACCAGCACGGTGCCGCCGGCCGGGAGGACCGGGCTTTGTCTGGCCGGGGCAGCAGCGGGTTCCGAGTCCGTGCGGCGCAGACCAACGCCGCAAGGCACCCAGGGTTGCGGGGCGAGTACGCCGCCACCGCATGCCCATGTCGCCGCACCGGGCCTCGGCACCAAGCAGGTGCTGCTAATGCTCGGCTGGTGCGGTGAGACGGCCTGGTGGCGTCCGGCTCAGTCGGCCAGTTCGTCGGCGAGCAGGTCCATCAGCAGCCCGTCGTGCCAGCGCCCGTCCTCGCCGCGCTCGTAGCGGCGCAGCACGCCGACGGGGCGGAAGCCGACCTTCGCGTACGCCCGGACGGCCGCCGTGTTCGCCGCCGCCGGGTCGATGGTGAACCGGTGGTGGCCGTGCTCGTCGATCAGGTGCCGGACCAGGGTGCGGATCGCGTCCCCGCCGAGCCCGGCGCCGCGTACCGCCGGGTCGAGGAAGACGTCCATGCTGGCGTGCCGGTAGTCGGGGTCGTCCTCGGCGTACCACTGGATCGCGCCGACCACCCGGCCGTCGTGCTCGATCGCGTACACCGTCAGGGCCTCGTCGGCGAGGTCGGCCCGGACGGCGGCGACCAGGTCGTCGCCGCCGCGCCACCAGCGCCGGACCTCCGGGTTGGCCCGGATCGCGACGAGCGCCGGCACGTCCCCGGCGCCCGCCGGCCGCAGGGTCACCGCCCGGCCGCGCAGCATCCCCTCAGCCCCGGATCTCGCCGTGCTCGACGCAGACCGCCGCCCAGCCGACCGGCAGCACCTGCACCTTCATCCGGCGGCGGCAGTGCGCGCAGAAGCGCGGCGGCTCCAGCTCCCGGGCCGCCGCGCACCCGTCGTGCGACCCGGCCGCCACGGCCTCGCCGCAGCGGTCGCACCAGGCGGCCGACGTCCCGCCGGCCGCCGTCGCCGCGTCACTCGTCGTCACCGGGGCGCTCACAGCGTCGCGGAGAGCGCCTTGACCGGCATCTTCAGGTCGTCGAGCAGCTCCAGGTCGGCCGTCGCCGGCCGGCCCAGCGTGGTCAGGTAGTTGCCGACGATGACCGCGTTGATGCCGCCGAGGAGGCCGTCGCGGGTGCCCAGGTCACCGAGGGTGATCTCCCGGCCGCCCGCGTACCGCAGGATGGTGCGCGGCATGGCCAGCCGGAAGGCGGCGATGGCGCGCAGCGCGTCCTTGCCCTCCACCACCGGCCGGTCGCCCAGCGGGGTGCCGGGGCGGGGGTTGAGGAAGTTCAGCGGCACCTCGTGCGGGTCCAGCTCGGCGAGCTGCGCGGCGAACTCGGCCCGCTGCTCCACCGTCTCGCCCAGGCCGAGGATGCCGCCGCAGCAGACCTCCATGCCGGATTCGCGGACCATCCGCAGGGTCTCCCAGCGCTCCTCCCAGGAGTGCGTGGTGACCACGTTGGGGAAGTAGGAGCGGCAGGTCTCCAGGTTGTGGTTGTAGCGGTGCACGCCCATGTCGACCAGCTCGTCGACCTGCTCCTTGCTGAGCATGCCCAGCGACGCGGCGACCTGGATGTCGACCTCGGCCTTGATCGCGGCGACGCCCTCGCGCATCTGCTTCATCAGCCGGGCGTCCGGGCCGCGCACGGCCGCCACGATGCAGAACTCCGTCGCCCCGGTCGCCGCGGTCTGCTTCGCCGCCTCGACCAGCGAGGGGATGTCCAGCCAGACCGACCGGACCGGGGAGGTGAACAGGCCCGACTGCGAGCAGAAGTGGCAGTCCTCCGGGCACCCGCCGGTCTTCAGCGAGACGATCCCCTCGACCTCCACCTCGGGCCCGCACCACCGCATCCGCACCTCGTGGGCGAGCTGGAGGGCGGCGGGCAGCTGCTCGTCGGGCAGGTTCAGCACGGCGAGGACGCCGGCCTCGTCGAGACCGACGCCGTTCTCCAGCACCTGGGTTCGGGCCTGGTCGAGGATCTCTGGCATGGCTCGTACCCTACAAGGCCACCTGGCCGGGATGAACGGCCCGCGTGTCGGCACCCGGACGCCGGGGTGGACACGCCGGGCGCTGGCCGGCGGGTGGTAATTTCGCCCGGCGGAAGCGGCCGACGGCGGCCGGCCGGGCGGCGTGGGGGTGACGGTGGCGGACTGGCTGGCGGCGCTCGACCGCCGCGCCGAACTGCGCGCGAAGGCGGGGCTGACCCGCCGGCTGCGACCGCGGGCCGCCGGCGACGCCGTGGTCGACCTGGCCGGCAACGACTACCTCGGCCTGGCCACCCACCCCGAGGTCACCGCCGCGGCGGCGCGGGCGCTGTCGGCGTACGGGCTGGGGGCCACCGGGTCGCGGCTGGTGCGGGGCTCCACCGACGCCCACCACGCGCTCGAGGACGCCCTCGCCGACTGGCTCGGCGCCGAACGGGCACTCGTCTTCTCCTCCGGCTACCTGGCCAACCTCGGGGCGGTCCGGGCGCTGGTGCGGCCCCGTACGCTGCTCGTCTCCGACGCCCACAACCACGCCTCCCTGATCGACGGCTGCCGGATCTCGGGCGCGGAGACCGTGGTGACCCCGCACGCCGACGTCGCGGCGGTGGCCGCCGCGCTCGCCGCCGCGCCCGGCCGGCCGGCGGTGGTCGTCACCGAGTCGGTTTTCTCCGTCGACGGCGACCTCGCCCCGCTGGCCCGGCTGCACGCCGTCGCCCGGGAGCACGGCGCGCTGCTGCTGGTCGACGACGCGCACGCCCTCGGGGTGACCGGCCCGGCCGGCGCCGGGGGTGTCGCCGCCGCCGGCCTCGCCGGCCAGCCCGACGTGGTCGTCACCGCCACCCTCTCCAAGGCCCTCGGCGGCGCGGGCGGGGTGGTCGCCGGGCCGGCGGAGTTCGTCCGGCACGTGATCGAGACCGGCCGGACCTTCATCTTCGACACCGCGCTGCCCCCGGCCGTGGCCGCGGGCGTGCACGCCGCCGTCGGGCTGGCCCGCGCCGGCGACGACCTGCGCGCGGAACTGGCCGAGCGGGCCGCCCTGGTCGTCCGCCGGCTGGGCGCCGCCGGGCTGGCGGTCTCCGCCCCCGACGGCGCGGTCGTCTCGGTCACCGCCCCCGGCCCCGAGGCGGCGAGCGCCTGGGCGGCCGACTGCCGCGACCGGGGAGTCGCCGTCGGCTGTTTCCGGCCCCCGTCCACGCCGGACGGCCGGTCCCGGCTGCGGCTGACCATCGGCGCCGGCATCCCCCGGGCGGACTTCGAGCGGGCCCTGGAGACCATCGTGGAGGCAGCACCATGACCGGGCCGTGGCGCGGGCCGGTGCTGGTGACCGGCACCGACACCGACGTCGGCAAGACGGTGGTCACCGCGGCGATCGCGGCCGCCGCGCAGGCGGCCGGCCTGCGGGTCGCGGTGGTCAAGCCCGCCCAGACGGGTACGGCCGGCGGCGAGCCGGGCGACGTCGACGCGGTCAACCGGCTGGCCGCCCCGCTGACCGGCCGGACGCTGGCCAGCTTCCCCGACCCGCTCGCCCCGCTGGCGGCGGCCCGGGTCGCCCAGCTGGAGCCGCTGGAGCTGGACACCGTTGTCGACGCGGTCCGCGAGGAGGCCGACAAGCACGACCTGGTGCTCGTCGAGGGCGCGGGCGGCCTGCTCGTACCGATGGGGCTGTGGCCGGAGGGGAAGCCCTGGACGGTGGCGGACCTGGCGGTGGCGCTGGGCTGCCCGGCCGTGGTGGTGACGCGGGCCGGTCTGGGCACCCTGAACCACACCGCGTTGACGCTGGAGGCCCTGGAGCGTCGGGGGGTGCCGGCGGGCGTGGTGGTCGGCGCCTGGCCGGCGGCGCCGGAGCTGGTGCACTGGGCCAACCTGACCGACCTGGTGCCGAGGCTGATGGGCGCCCTGCCGGCCGGGACCGGGGCGATGGATCCGGGGGTCTTCCGCCGGTCCGCGTCCGGCTGGCTCACCCCGGCGCTCTACGGGGTGCTCGACGACTGGCGCGCGTGGGCCGAGGAGATCAGCTGAGCACCTGACTTTCGTCGGTGCCGGCGCAGGTCGGGCGTGGGTAGCCTGACCGCCGTGGGGAACTGGTGGTCCGTCCGGGTGGGCGGCGCGGTGCGGTCCCGGGAGGTCGTCCGGCGGCGGCTCGGCGACCTGCTCCTGTGGGCGACGACCGCTGCCCCGATCGCGTACGCGCTCGTCACCCCGCCGCACTCGGGGCCGGCCACCGCCCGGCTGGCCGGCGCGCTGCTGCTGCTCGCGGTGGCGGTCGCGGTGAGCCGGCGTTGGCCGGTGGTCGCCCTGGTCGGGGTGGTGCTCGGGTCGTTGCTGGACGGCAACTTCCTCTTCGCGATCCCGGTGTTCAGTTATCTGACCGGTCGCCGCAGCGCCACCGCCCGTACGGCCGCCGTCGCCTTCGCCGTGCTCGCGGCCGGCGGCACGGCGCTCAACCTGGGGCTGCTCGGCACCGGCGCGGCCACCTGGTTCCTGCTCGCCTCGGTGCTGCTCTTCGCCGGGGTGTTCCCGTGGCTCGTCGGGCGGTACCGGCGGCAGCAGGCCGCCCTGACCGAGGCCGGCCGCCGGCACGCCGAGGCGCGGGAGCGCGAGCGGCGGGGCACCGCGGAGCGGGTCCGACTGCGGGAACGGGCCCGCATCGCCCAGGAGATGCACGACTCGCTCGGGCACGACCTGAGCCTGATCGCCCTGCGCGCCGCCGCCCTGGAGGTGGCCGACGACCTGGCTCCCCGACACCGGGCTGCCGCCGCGGAGCTGCGGGCCAGCGTCGGCGTCGCCACCGAGCGGCTGCGCAGGATCATCGGGGTACTCCGGGAGCCGGACGGCGCGGCGACCACCCGGCCGGCCGACGAGAGCGTCACCGAGCTGGTCGACGGGGCCCGGGAGGCGGGCATGGCGGTGCGGCTGGACGGCGCGCAGGCCCTCGCGCAGCTGCCGCCGATGGCCGCGTACGCCGCGCACCGGGTGGTCCGCGAGGCGCTGACCAACGCCGCCCGGTACGCCCCCGGCGCGTCGGTCAGCGTCGTGCTGGCCGCCGACGGCGACCGGATCGACGTGGCCGTCGTCAACGACCCACCACCGGCGGGCCCACTGCCCGGCCCGCCGTCCACCGGTTCCGGCCTGCTCGCCCTCGCCGAGCGGGTCCGGCTCGCCGGCGGCGTCCTGACGACCGGTCACCAGGACGGTGGCGGCTTCGCCGTCCGTGCCCGCCTGCCGGCGGCGGCCCGGGCGGGCGGAGGCGACTCCGGCCCCGGCCCCGGCCCCGGCAGTGGCCGGTGGTCGGCGGGCGGCTGGCCGGCGGGCGGCTGGTCGGCGGGCGAGGCGGGCGAGGCGGACGGGCCGGGGCTTCCGGTCGCCCCGGGTGCGGGCGCCGACGCGTCGGACGGTGGGGCGCCGGGGGATCGGCCGGGCGAGGCCGAGCGGCGGCTGCGCGACGCCCGCCGGCGGGTCCGGCGCAGCCTGCTGACGGCGCTCGGCGCCCCGGCGGGCCTCGCGCTGGTCCTCTCCCTCGTCTACTACCCGGTCGCCACCGCCGGTACGGTCCTCGACGACCGGGCCTTCGCGCGGATGCCCGTGGGCGCGCAGCGCGCCGAGCTGACCGGGCTGCCCCGACGGCAGTCGGCCCCGCCCGCCGGGACGGCGCGTCCCGGCTGCGAGCACTACACCGACGGCAACTTCCCCCTGGCCCAGCCGACGTGGCGGCTCTGCTTCGTCGAGGGCCGGCTGGTCAGCAAGGAGCGGATCGACGGATGAACGCCGACACGGCCGGCCCGGTGCGGGTCGTCCTCGCCGACGACGAGGCGATGATCCGGGCGGGCGTCCGGGCGATCCTGGCCACCGATCCGGGCATCGAGGTGGTGGCCGAGGCCGGGGACGGCCGGGCCGCGGTGGAACTCGTCCGGGCGCACCGGCCCCGGGTGGCGCTGCTGGACATCCGGATGCCGAGGCTGGACGGGCTCACCGCCGCCGCCGAGATCCGCCGGCTCGTGCCGGAGACGGCGACGCTCATGCTGACCACGTTCGGCGAGGACGACCACGTCGCCCGGGCGCTCGGGCACGGGGCGAGCGGATTTCTGCTCAAGGCCGGCGACCCACGCGAGTTGATCGCCGGGGTGCACGCCGTCGCCGACGGCGGCGCGTACCTGTCACCGCAGGTGGCGCGTCGGGTCATCGAGCTGGGCGGTGACCGGCTGGCCCGCCGGCCGGTGGCCCGGGACCGGCTGGCGGGGCTGACCGAGCGGGAGCGGGAGGTGCTCGCGCTGGTCGGGGCGGGCCTGTCCAACGCCGAGATCGCCCGCCGGCTGCACCTGGTCGAGGGGACCGTGAAGAGCTACCTGACGAGCGTCTTCACCCGCCTCGAGGTGCGTAACCGGGTGCAGGCGGCGATCCTCGCGTACGAGGCGGGGCTGGTCGAGCCGACCGGCTGACCCGCCCCACCCCGCGCCCGGCTCACGCGTCGCGGCGGCGCAGCGCGGCGCGGCCCAGCAGCAGTGCCGCGCCGGCCCAGCCGGCGAGCAGGAGTAACCCGACCGGCGCCGGGTACGGGTCGGTGTCCCCGGCCAGGAAGTGCGCCCCGGCCACCCCCGGGAAGGCGTCGGCGATCCGGTTCAGCACGGCGATGTCCGGCTCCTGCAACGACAGCGGAACGATCATCAGCGTGGCGACGAGCACGGTCAAGGTGAGCACCGCGCTGCGCAGGGCCGCGCCGAGCCCGAGGGCCAGCACGCCGACCAGCGCCAGGTAGGTCGCCACCGCCAGGACGTCGCCGACGGTGCCGCCCGCCGGCGCGGCGCCCCAGCGGCCGAGCACCGGCCGTGCCACCAGCGCGCCGACCGCGCCGAGCAGCAGCCCGAGCGCGAACGTCACCGCCCCGGTCACCACGGCCTTGGCCAGCAGCACCCGGCCGTGAGACGGCGTGCACTGCAAGGTGGTACGGATCGTGCCGCTGGTGAACTCGCTGGTGATCACGAGCAGGCCCAGCGCCAGCACGGCGTACTGGGTCAGCTCGACCGAGCCGATCACGATGCTGCCGACGGTGACGATCCCGGCGTCGTCGGCCGGGTCGTCGTTGGTGTTCGCGTTGGCGGCGTAGATGGCAAGCTGACCGGCGGTGGCGGCCATCAGCAGCACCCCGGCCAGCAAGGACCACCAGGTGGAACGCACGGACCACAACTTGGTCCACTCGGCGGAGATCGTGTTCATCGTGCCTCGCTCACGGTCGGGGTGCCGGCGTACTCGACGCTGTCGGCGGTCAGTTCCATGAAGGCCTGTTCCAGGGAGGCCCCGTGCGGGCTGAGCTCGTGCAGCCGCACTCCCAGCTCGTACGCCACGTCGCCGATCCGCTCGACGGTGGCGCCCGTGACGGTCAGCTCGTCGGGGCCGGCCGGCTCGACGGCGGCCCCGGCGGCGGTGAGACGCCCGGCGAGGGCGGCGAGGCCGGCCGGCTGCGGGCTGCGTACGCGCACGGCCACCGCGCTGCCGGCGATGACCTCGTCGATCGGGGCGTCGGCGAGCAGGCGACCCCGGCCGATCACCACCAGCCGGTCGGCGGTGAGCTGCATCTCGGTCATCAGATGGCTGGAGACGAAGACCGTCCGGCCCTCGTCGGCCAGGGAGCGCATCAGCTGCCGGACCCAGCGCACCCCGTCCGGGTCGAGGCCGTTGACCGGCTCGTCGAACATCAGCACCGGCGGGTCGCCGAGCAGCGCCCCGGCGATGCCGAGCCGCTGGCCCATGCCGAGGGAGAGGGTGCGGCCGGGCTTGGCGGCGGCACGGGCGTCCAGCCCCACGGTGGCGAGCACCTCGTCCACCCGGCGGTCCGGTATCCCGTTGCTGCGGGCCATCGCGAGCAGGTGCGCCCGACCCGAGCGGGCGGGATGGACGGCCCGGGCGTCGAGCAGCGCGCCGACCTCGCGCAGCGGGCGCCGCAGCTCCCGGTACGCCCGCCCGCGCACGAGCGCCTGCCCGGCGGTGGGCCGGTCCAGCCCGAGGATCATCCGCATGGTGGTGGACTTGCCCGCGCCGTTCGGGCCGAGGAACCCGGTGACCCGCCCGGGCCCGATGTCGACGGTCAGGGCGTCGACGGCGGTCGTGCCCCCGAACCGCTTCGTCAACCCACGCAATGTGATCATGCGCCGACGCTAGGTCCGGAACCCCCGCCCCGGCCGCGCCCGAACGGCACCACCGTCCACTGACTTTCGTCGAGTCCCGCCACCACCTCTCCACACGGGCCGCCACCTCTCCCACAAGGCTGCCGCCTCTCCCATGCGGATCGCCGCCGTTCTCACACGGCTGCCGCCTCTCACGTGGGCTGCCGCCTCGCCGGCGCCGGCGGGACGCGTGCCCGCCGTCCTCCCACGCGGGCTGCCGCCGCTCTCACACGGCTGCCATCTCTCCCACACGGGTCGCCGCCGCTCTCACACGGCCGACACCTCTCCCGCACAGGCCGCCGCCGCGACGCGCTCACCGCCCGCCAACGCAGCCCCCGGTGCCGCCTCGCCGGTGGTGACCGGTGGTGATCAGGACGCCATGGACCTTAAAACCGCCGGCAAAGGTCCATGGCGTCCTGATCACCGAGCCGCGTGCCGCACACCGTGCCGGGTGCCGCACATCGAGCCGGGTGCCGCACATCGAGCGGGGGTGTGTCCGTTGGCGGTCCACCGGGGGCACTCCCGGAGAGCACCTCACCCCGGGCCGGTGCGGTACTGGCGTCGGCGGGCCGGTCAGCGGCGGCGGACGACGAACGCGTCGGGCATCCGGAAGGTCAGGTTGTCCGGGCACCACGGCGGGCGGAGCACGCTGACGCCGTCCAGCAGCGGGGCGGTCTCCGTGACCACCACGGCCGCCTCCATCCGGGCCAACTGGTCGCCGACGCAGCGGTGCGCGCCCGCCCCGAAGGCCAGGTGCCGGCGGGAGCCGCGCTGCCCGGGTCGGAACTCGTCCGGCGCGTCGACGGTGGCCGGGTCGCGGCCGGCGCGGGCCAGCCAGAGCACGATGCTGGTGCCCGCCGGCACCGCCGTCCCGCCCAGCGTGGTGTCCACCGCCGCCACCCGCCGCCAGGTGACGATCGGCGGCTCCAGCCGCAGCCCCTCCTCGACGACGTCGGCGACCGGGACGGTGCCGTCGCGCAGGCCGGCCAGCACGGCCGGCTCGCCGGTCAGCCGGTGCAGCAGCAGGGTGAGGAACTGCGAGGTGGTCTCCTGGCCGGCCACCAGCAGGAAGAACAGCGCGCCCACCACCACGTCGGGCGGGTGCCCGGCGGCCCGCAGCGACCCGGCCAGCCCGCCCCCGGTCGCGGCGAACTCCCGCAGCACCCGGTGGAAGCGGCCCACCTCGGCGGCGAGGGCCTGCTGCCGGTCGGCGTCCAGGGGCGCCCAGAACAGTTCCAGCGCGGCGCGGGCGAACGCCTTCACCGCGCCGACCGGCGCGTCCGGCAGCTCGACCAGCCGGGCCAGCACCAGCAGCGGCAGGTCGGCGGCGAGCCGGGCGTACAGGTCCACCGACCCGCCGGCGTCCAGGGTGGCGGCGATCCCGCCGACGCGCTCCCGGACCAGGTCGGTAAGCCAGGGCCGCTGCGCGGCGACCCGCGTCGGGTGCAGGGCGTCGGCGACGATCGCCCGGATCGCCGGGTGGCTGGCGCCACCGTTGTTCGCCAGGGTCGGCGGCAGCCGGAACCGGTGCCCGGCCAGCACCCGCAGCGCGGCCACCGGGATCGGGGTCACCGCGTCC
Organism: Micromonospora sp. NPDC048868; assembly: GCF_043198195.1. Lineage (NCBI taxonomy): Bacteria > Bacillati > Actinomycetota > Actinomycetes > Micromonosporales > Micromonosporaceae > Micromonospora > Micromonospora sp. NPDC048868. Next base: position 28,419 of record NZ_JBICUN010000032.1, on the reverse strand, counting down.
AGCGCGTTGTCCGGCCGGTACGTCGCCGGATCGGTGAGCACCTCACGGACCAGGGCGTGCCGGGTCACGACCAGGTGCGCGACCCCCACGTGGTCGCGTACCCGGGCCACGTCCGGCCAGTGCGCGTCGGCGGTCTGCGCCCAGCTCCGGAACAGCACGCCGACACGCTAGCGGCCCGCCCCCGGCAGCCCCGCCCGCAACTGCCACACCGTGGTGCGCTTCACCCGTACGCTCTCCAGCGTCTCGGGCACCGGCACGTCGTAGACGGCCAGCTCGTCGAAGCGGTCGTGGGGCAGGAAGGCCCGGCCGGGGTCGCCGACCAGCACCTGGGCCCCGGCGCGGGCGGCCCGGAGCAGGAAGCGCAGCACCCGGTTGGCCATCGCCTGGCTGTAGAACACGTCCCCGGCGAGCACCACCTCGGCCCCACCGGCGTCGCCGTCGAGGACGTCGCCGAGTTCGGCGTCGACGCGTACCCCGTTGGCCTCGGCGTTGACCGCGACGGCGGCGACGGCCAGCTCGTCGATCTCCACGGCGCGCACGGCGGCGGCGCCGGCCCGCGCGGCGGCGATGGCGACCAGGCCGGAGCCCGCGGCGAGGTCCAGCACCCGGCGGCCGGCGACCAGTTCCGGGTGGTCGGTGACATACCGGGCCAGCGCCTGCCCGCCGGCCCAGGCGAAGGCCCAGAACGGCGGCGGCTGCGCGCTGCGGAACTCGCCCTCCGTCAGCTCCCACAGGCCGATGGCGTCGTCCGCCTGGTGCAGCCGCACCTCGGGAACGAAGGCGACCGGGGAGAGACTGGCGTGCAGGCGGACGAAGGCGGCGGAGAGGTCGGACACGCCGGCGATTGTCCCCCGCCACCCGGACCCGCCGACCGGCGCCACCCCGGATCGCCCCCGATCGGCGGCCGGTCGAGGGCCGCCCCGACCGGCCGCCGCAAGCCGGTCGCCGTCGCGCGGTCACCCCTCGGCCGGTCGCCGTCGCGCGGTCGTCGGGGCCGGGCGTGTCGCGGGGAGGGGGTGACCGGTTCACCACGGTCGGTGAAATTGGCCCCCGCGCTTGGCGACCGGTGCGAACACGCCCGTCTACCGGCCGGCCGGCGGCGCTGGCAGCGTTGCGGGTTGGCGGCGAGCGGCGGGAGGTGGGAAGTGGCGACCGTGTGGCGGTACGCGCTACGGGCCGGGGTGGTGCTCGGCTGCCTGACCGGGGCGGGTCTGCCCGCGCCCGCGCAGGCGGCCTTCGCCACCGAGTTGAGCGGCCTGCCGGACGAGTTCACCGCCGGGGGCCGGGTGGAGACCGTCTCCGCCGTGGTCTCCCGCGACGACGGCGGCTGCGTCAAGGTCCGCTGGTCGATGGTGCTGCGGGTGCGCGGGATGCGGCTCGACCAGGTCAGGGTGGACCGGGTCGAGGAGACCGGCTCGTTCCCGCTGGACATCCGCGCCGACGGGGACGTGGCCCGGCTGACCGACCGCCGGCTCGACCCGGGCACGCTCTGCCCCGGGCGGACGGTCACCGCCCGCTACCGGTTGGCCTTCGCCGGAGACGTCACCCGGGGGCGGATCACGCTGGCGGCGGAGGCGTACGACGCGAACCTGCGGCTGCTGTCCCGACAGACGGCGACGCGGTCAGTGGTCGGGTCGGCCGCGCGGACGGCCGCGCCCGAGGAGCCGGAGTCCCGCCCTGCCCCGGCGGACACGACCGGACCGGCTGGGGAGACCGGGCGAGCGGCGGAGCCGGGGGCGTCGCCCGCCACCGACGAGCCGGGGACTGACGAGCCGGTGACTGACGACTTGGCGACCGACGGGCCGGTGGCCGCCGGGGCATCGCCGGCGGCCGGCACGGGGCGGCCGGTGGCGGGGGCCGGTGGGTTCGGGATCGTGCAGGCCGCGTTCCTGCTCGGTGGGCTGCTGCTCTCGCTCGGCCTCGGCCTGCTGCTGCGGCTGCGTCACCTGACCCGGGCGGCCGGCGCGGACGACGACGTCGGGCCGGACCGGCGCTGGGAACGGCCCGTCGTGCCCGGACGGTGGCGGGCGGCGCGCCGCTGACCGAGGGCCACAGGTACGACTGTCCGGCGGAGGCACGGGGACGCGTGCCCGGCGGCGGTCCGCCCGGGTCGACGGCCGGAGGTGGTCCGTCGGGGCCGGCCGGCACGCCGACCGGCCCCGACGGGCGGTCACTTCGAGAACGCCTGGAACTCGGCGATGCGCACCTGCGTACGCGCCGGGCTGGCCGTCGCGCAGTCGGTGGTGGTCGCCGGGTCGTCGTCCTGCTCACCGGCGTACGCGGGGCCGCCGGTGCACTGGCTGGCGAGCACCTCCAACCGCAGGTGCGTGGCCAGCGTGGTCGGCACCGCGAACTCGCGCAGGTTGATGTCCGGCACGTACGCCCGGTACGCGCCGCCCGGGAACGCGTCGGGCGCGCTGGTGTGGATCCGCCGCCAGTTCGCCGGATCCGCGCAGTCGGTCGTCTTCGCGTTGCACGCCGACACCGCGAACGAGCGCAGCGCGCTGAGCGCGTTCTGGCCGCCCGCGTCGGCGTCGCCGGCGATCGCCGGGCGCAGCATGGCGCTGACGTTCACCCGCTTCACGACCTGCGGCGCGTCCCCGGGCAGCGCCACGGTCACCTGCCGCCCGGCGACCCCGTCCAGGGAGGCCCAGTTGGTGGCCTCGGTGTCGTCGGCGATGCGGTCCAGGTTGACGCCGTCCCCGGTGACCGTCGCGCCGGACGCCGTGGACGCCAGATTCCGGCTCATCCGCAGGTCGACGTACCCCTCCTTGCCGGGCTTGGCGACCACGGTCAGCCGCTGGTGGCCGAAGCCGGGCGCTACGGCGAGCAGCTGGTACGTGCCGGGCACCAGCTCGACGGTGTCCGGCAGGGCGGTGGCCGGGTCGGTGTCGGCCACGGGCACCGCCCGCGCCTCGTACGCCCCGACGTACACCCGGATCGGCGCGTCGGCGCTGTCGCCCTTCGGGCGCAGGGTGAGCACGGCGTTGTCGGCGCCCGGGGCGGCGAAGCTCGGCGTCGGGTCCGTGTCGGCGGCGCCGTTGGTGGCGGCGTCGCGGCCCATCCCGGAGCGGGCGAACTCCGCCCAGAGCAGGTCCTGGTTGGCGCCGCCGAAGCGCAGCAGGTCGGCGGTGAGCATGTTGTCCCGCATGTCGAGCATGCTCACCTGGCTGGCGGCCTGGAGCAGGAACGAGTCGAAGACCAGCTGCGACCAGCGCCGGTTGCCCGGGCACTGCTCCACCGCCACCGTGCCGCGCGCGCAGTCGAGCTGCCGCTGCGGGGTGCCGACGCCGTAGCGCTTCATCATCGCGGCGCGTACCCGGAAGTTGGTGGCGCTCCAGATCTCGCCGTCGGCGTGCACGGCGGGCCCGCCGGTGTTGTAGCCGACGTCGGAGTAGTTCAGCGGGCTGCGGCTGAAGTCGTGGTTGCGGATGCCGCTGACCAGGTTGCCGGTGACGTAGCCGCCGGTGACGTAGGGCGTCTCGCCGGGGGCGCGCAACCCGTGCTGGAACAGGTACTCGGCGGCGAGCAGGTCGCTCCACGACTCGCCCATCGAGCCGCCCTGGTGCCCGCTGATGCCGCTGTCCGGGCCGGCGATCATGCGGTTGGTGATGGCGTGGGTGTACTCGTGCCCGATCACCGTCATGTCGTAGTCGCCGTCCACGCAGGGCGGGTACGGCCCGCCGGCCTGCGGCTGCCACAGGTACATGTTGGTGGTCGGCGGCAGGCCGTCGCGTGGCGTGCCCTGGTTGGCGTTGTTCCGGTTGCCGCTCAGCGCACCCTGCTGGGCGCGGCCCTGCTCGGCGTCGCCGCCCAGGCCCTGCGGGGTCAGGTTGACCGCCTGGAGGTTCCAGGTGGCCTCGGTGAAGCCGAGGTGCCAGGCCCAGTCGTGCATCCGGTTGTGCATGGCGAACAGGTTGGCGATCGCGGCGTCGCCGTCGTTGCGCTGCGCCGAGGTGAACACCTCCGGGTTGCAGCGGGCCTGGTGCCACTGGTCGGTGAACGGGTACTCGTAGCGGCGCTCCGGGCTGGGCGTGGCCGGTACGGCCGGCGTGCCGCCGCCCCAGGACAGCACGGTGTTGGCGGAGTTGCCGCGGGCGGTGCCGGTCGGCGTGCCGGTGGCCGCGTCGACGTCCCAGGGCTGGCCGGTCGCCGGATCGCGGAAGGCCGCCTCGCAGCCCGGCGCCGGGTCGCCGCACCAGCGCACCCGGGGGTCCTGCCCGGGGCCGAGGTCGCGCGGCGGGGTGGCCGGGAAGACCGCCCAGCTCGGGTTGTCCGAGTCGAAGTCGACCAGGTCTTCGCGGACCAGCACCTGCCCGGTGATCCCGTCGACGTAGCTGGTGAACGCCGCCGGGTGGTCGGTGTCGGCGCCGATCAGGGTCACCTCGTAGGCGGCCCGGGGTCCGTCGAGCGGGGTGGGCACGGCGACGGCCCGGACGCTGTGGCTGCGTACCGCCTCGGCGGTCAGGCCGGCGTCGGCGCGCGCCGCAGCGTACGCCTGCTCGTCGGTGAGGGTGGCCGGCGCCGGCGCGTCGGTGTCCCGGGACAGCGAGGAGCTGACCGCGAGGACCTTGCCGCCGGCGACCGCGACGGTGACCAGGCCGTCGTGCCCGGCCGGCAGGTCGCCGAAGCGCTGCCGGAGGGTGACGACCGCGCCGGCGCCGACCGGGCGGACCAGCACCCGGTCCATCGCGTCGACCGCCGCGGCGTCCAGGCCGAAGAGGTCCTGGTGCCCGGTGAGGTACGCGCGGGCGGCCGCCTCCGGCTCGGCGGGCAGTCCGGTGGCGAGGGGCGCGCTGCCGGGGCCGAGCGCGTGCGGGGTGCCGAGCCGGTTCCAGCGGGCGTCCGGGTCGGCCCTGCGCGCCAGGCCCCGCTGCCGCGCGTCGGGGGCGGCGGTACCGGGGCGGTTGTCGACGTCGGCGTGCTGGTGCTGCCCCTCGGCGAACGGGCCGGAGCGCCGCTCGGCGGAGGCGCCGCCGGTGGGGGCGGCTGCGGTGGGTCCGGTGGGCAGCAGCGCGGCCGCCACCGCGGTCGCCGCCAGGACGGGGATGAGCCGGCGTCGACGCCGACTCATCCAGGGTGTCCACTCCGGTTGTGCCACGGGACCTCCTCGTGGGAGCGGGTGGCCGGCCCTCCGCCGGCTCGCGCAGCGCGGTAACGCATGCGCATCTGTGGATATCAGCCTGCCTGGGTGGGGACAAGGGTCGCGCCTACTCAAGGCGGCCCGGCGCGTCGCGGGAGCCCCTCGCGGTTGCCGGAGCGTCGCCCCCTCCCCGCGCTGGTTTCGACAAAAACAGTCCCTTGTACACGGACGTGACGGCTGTCACAGTCGAGGGAGGACCGCGACAGAGCGGAGGCCGGCCATGGCCCTCGACCCCACAGCGCCCGCCACCGCCGCCGGGTGGCGGGACACCCGCCGGCCCTGGTGGCCGCTGGCGCTGCTCGTCCCGACGCTGCCGTTCGTCGGCTGGGCGACCTGGCGGGCCACCGGCGACGCCTGGGCCTGGTGGCTCACCCCCGCCGCCGTGTTCGTCCTGATCCCGGTGGTCGACCTGCTGGTCGGCGAGGACCGGCGCAACCCACCCGACGAGGCGGTGTCCCGGCTGGCCGCCGACGGCTACTACCGCTGGCTGACCTACCTCTACCTGCCCGCCCAGTACGCCGGCCTGGTGCTCTGCTGCGCGGTCTGGGTCCGGGGCGACCTGACGGTGGCCGGGGCGGCCGGCCTGGTCGCCACGATGGGTGTGGTCGACGGCATCGCCATCAACACCGCCCACGAGCTGGGCCACAAGCGGGAGACGGTGGAGCGCTGGCTGTCCAAGGTGGCTCTCGCGCCGGCCGCGTACGGGCACTTCCACGTCGAGCACAACCGGGGCCACCACACCCGCGTCGCCACGCCGGAGGACCCGGCCAGCGCCCGGCTGGGGGAGAGCTTCTGGGCGTTCTGGCCGCGTACCGTCTCAGGCAGCCTGCGCTCGGCGTGGCGGCTGGAGGCCGCCCGGTTGCGCCTGCGGGGCCGCAGCCCGTGGACGTGGCGCAACGACGTGCTCAACGCGTTCGCGATGACCCTCGCGCTCTACGCGGCGCTGGCCGTCGCCCTCGGCCCGGGCGTACTGCCGTTCCTGGCGCTCCAGGCGGTGGTCGGGTTCTCCCTGCTCGAGGTGGTCAACTACCTGGAGCACTACGGGTTGGCGCGGCAGCGCACCCCCGCCGGGCGCTACGAGAAGGTCGACCCCCGGCACAGCTGGAACAGCGACCGCAGCGTGACCAACATCTTCCTCTTCCAGCTCCAGCGGCACAGCGACCACCACGCCAACCCGCTGCGCCGCTACCAGACGCTGCGCACCTTCGAGTCCTCCCCGCAGCTGCCCGCCGGCTACGCCACGATGGTGCTGGCCGCGCTGGTGCCGCCGGTGTGGCGCCGGCTGATGGACCACCGGGTGCTCGCCCACTACGGCGGGGACCTGACGCTGGCCAACGTCCACCCGCCGGCCCTGCGCCGACTGCGGGAGCGCCGTCGACGTGGCCCGGCGGCCGCCTGACGACCGGGTCCGCGTCCCGGCCCGCCGCGCGACTCCCGCCGCGTCCGGGCCGGTCCCTCACGGCGCCCAGTCGGGGTCGCGGCCGAAGGCGGCGACGAGGCGGTCCTGCTCGTCCGCCCGCGCCGGCACGTCGACCTCCGGCCGGACCAGTCGGCCCCGCTGGTAGTCGCCGATCCGCTGAGCGAACCACTGCGCGCACGCGGCGACCGCGTCGGCGTCCAGCCGGGGGTCCGCGCCGATCGCCACGGCGAGGTCCCAGCCGTGGATCAGGTGCTCCGCCGTCAGTTGGTGCAGGTACTCGTCGGCGGGGGTCTCGCCGGAGGAGAGCCCGACGGTGCGCTCCAGCGCCCCCGGGTGGGTGAAGGCCAGCTCGGCCTGCCCCGCCGCCTCCCGGGCCGCGCCGGCCGGGTCCGGGCCGAGCACGTCGCCGTCGTAGCGGTCGCCGACCTGCTCGATCGTCCGCCCCGCGAGCAGCGCGACGCTCCACCGGTCCTCGCCCACCACGTGGTTGACAAGCGTCCGGACGTCCCAGTCGGGGCACGGGGTCGGGTCCGACCACTGGTCGGGGCCGACCTGCGCCACCCGGTCGGTGAACTCGGCCAGGCTGCGGCGGTACGTCTCCAGCGGGTCCATGCCGACGATTGTTCCGGCTGCCTCGGGGGAGCCGAGCCGTTTTGCCGGCTTCGCGGGCGGACGGAGCGCCGGTCGCGCCGGCCGGGCCCGGCTCAGTCCAGCTGCGCCGGGTCGAGCCCCAGCTCGCGGGCGGTGAGCAGGCGCACCCACTCGGCGAACTGCCGGCGGGAGATCACCCGGTCGTGCACCGCGAGCTGCACCGCCAGCCCGTCCATCACCGCGCTGATCCGCCACGCCGCCCCGGACGGGTCGGCGCACTCGAAGGTGCCGTCGCGGACCCCGTCCGAGATGACCGTGGCCAGGTCCTCGCGCCAGCGCAGGTCGAGCCGGCGGGAGAGCTTCTCCAACTCCGGGGTACGCAGCGACTCCGCCCAGCCGTCGATCCACATGGCCCAGGAGGTCGCCCGGCCCGCCGGCGTGTAGAGCCGGACGATCCGGCGGAGCTTGGTCAGGGGCGGGGCGCTGGAGCGCATCACCGCGTCCAGGCGGGCCAGATCCTGCTCCACCGCGTACGCGAACGCCTGCGCGAGCAGTCGGTCCTTCGTGGCGAAGTGGTAGAAGACCAGCGCCTGGCTCACCCCGGCGGCCTGTGCCACGTCGGCCGTGCGGGTGTTGGCCAGACCGCGTTCCACGATCACGTCACAGGCCGTGCGCAGCAGGGCATCCAGGCGGATCTCCGCCGCACGTCTCGTCACGCGGTTACCGTAGCCCATCCAGTCGAACACGGGCAGTTACGGATCACGGTCCGTTCTGCCCGCCGGAGTCGGAATCCGGACAGTTTCCGGGGAAGATCCCAGCCGCAGGCCGTCCGCAGCTGCGGACGGCGGGACAAGTCCGGCCCATCCTCCTAGGAAGCCTAGGCGGTGGGCGGGACGTCATCCTTCCGCCGCAGGTGTCGTGGCAGGCCGGTCCCACCAGACTCGCCGGGAGCCACCCCGATTTGGCAACCGCTCGCCCGCTCGGCTAAAGTTCTCACCCGTCACCGGTTAACGCCGGAGACGTGCGGACGTAGCGCAGCTGGTAGCGCATCACCTTGCCAAGGTGAGGGTCGCGGGTTCGAATCCCGTCGTCCGCTCGGAGCTGCCGCCACGCATGACGGGGGCAACCTCGGTGGGGTGGCCGAGAGGCGAGGCAACGGCCTGCAAAGCCGTGTACGCGGGTTCAAATCCCGTCCCCACCTCGGTAACAAGCGAGGGCGATTGGCGCAGTGGGAGCGCGCTTCCTTGACACGGAAGAGGTCACTGGTTCAAACCCAGTATCGCCCACCAACACGAAGGCCCGGCACCGAATGGTGCCGGGCCTTCGTCGTTTCCCACCTGTGCCGAGTTGTCGTGACTGCGACCAACGCCGACGGCCACGGCGGGGTGGGCCCGCAGCCGCCGGCGGCGGACCGGCGGGCCAGTTCGCCGAGGACGGGCGGTGTCTCGTGGCCCTGGCTTGAGACGGCCGGGCGATGCCTCGTGAGTGTGCCTGTCGGGGTGAGTCGTCTACGACATCATCGCCCGGGCGATCACGGCGGCGAGCAGGTTCGGTGTGCACCACCTGCGACATCACCACCGGCGCTGGCAGGCGACTGCTTCGGTCCGGAGGCAGGGGCGGCTCGCGGAGGTAACCCGTCGCGGTTGAGTCGTCTGTGACATCAGCTCGACAGCGTCGTTACGGCAGCATGCATCGGCGCTCGCCGTGCCCGCCGCCCGCCGCGTCCGCCGCCCGCCGCGTCCGCCGCCCGCCGTTCGTCTGTCGGGCGCCGGGGCTGGCCGTACGGCTGGCGGACGCGATGTGCCGGCCACCCTGCTCCGGGTGACCGGCACGTCGGCGGTGCGTTGCGCGACCGTTCAGCTCCGGCGGCCGCGTGGATGAGCGTCAGAGCGGCGGGGCGACGTCCCGGCGCTCCTCGACCCGCCGGTACTCGACCGGCTCGGTCGTGCTGACCACCTGGCGGCGACGTCCCCAGATGAGCGTGGTCATGATGAGGCCGAGCACGCCGGCGGCCATCAGGATCCACCCGACGACGTCGAGGTTGATGCCGCCGAGGCTCGCGTCGAGCGCGAAGGTGAGGATCGCGCCGAGCGCGATCAGGAAGATGCTGGTGCCGATACCCACGACAGCCTCCTTGGTCAGGGGATGTGGTGTGCTGTCGATGGCCCCAGTACCCCGTGGTTTACCAGCGCAATCATCGCCCGGTCCGGCCGTCGGCGGGGCGGCGTGCCAGGCGATCTTGCCGTCGGGTAGAGTTTCCCCCGTCGCCGACGAACACCGGCGGCACGCGGACGTAGCGCAGCTGGTAGCGCATCACCTTGCCAAGGTGAGGGTCGCGGGTTCGAATCCCGTCGTCCGCTCGCGATCCGCCCCTCGTGATCCGGCCTGCCGGGTCGGGCGGTCACCCCCGGGCGATTGGCGCAGTGGGAGCGCGCTTCCTTGACACGGAAGAGGTCACTGGTTCAAACCCAGTATCGCCCACCAGATGTCTCCGTGGAACGGTGATCAGGCGTCGCCCTTGCGAGTGCCTCCCTCGACTGCGTCGCGCAGTTCCTTCACCACCTGCTCCGGTTCGGCGAGACAGCGCCAGGCCGGTACCCGCCTGACCTCCGCGGCCGCGGCGACGATGTCGAGCCTGCTCAGGATCCGCCGTAGCGGCCTCCCGTCCGGGTCACCCTCGGGATCGTCGACCAGCACCGCCAGGCTCTTGTCGCGAAGGCTGAGCGTGAGGTCGACCGGATAGCCCGGCAGTGGCGTGCCCCACCGCACTGTCAGCCCGGCGTCGCGTAGGCCGGCGATCAGTTGGTCGACCGGTCGCGCGTCGACGCCGGCGTCCGTGGCCGTCGGCGCGGGCGGGCTGGCGAGATCGGCCAGCAGTCCGCGTTGCCCGGACCACCACGAACGGTCACCCACGACGATCAGCTGGGACCTGGCGCGGGTGATCGCCACGTTCCACAGGTTCGTCTGCTCGACGAGCCAGCTACGGGTGCGCTCGCTGATGCCGTGCGCGCCGACGGGCGAGACGACCATGATGTCCTTCTCGCTGCCCTGAAACTTGTGGATGGTCGCGCACCGCAGGTCGTCGGCGAGGCCGGCGTCCTGGAGCGCGCGGTCGAGGATCCGCTGCTGCTCGGCCAGCGGCGTCACCACGCCGATCGTGACGCCCGGGTACTCCTTGCGCAGCCGCTGGACCTCGCCCACCACGGCGTGAACCTCGTCGGCGTTGCGGCCGGAACCTGTGGCGCCTCGGGTGAAGCGGCCGGACACGTCCACCCAGCGGGTGGCGGACTCAGCCGGTGCGGCCAGCCGGGCCGGGTCGGTGAGAACCGTCAGCCGGTTCTGGTAGACGACCCGGTTCGGGGCGTCGATGATCCCCGGGTGGCAGCGGTAGTGCTCGTCGAGCAGGATGGTGCTTCCCGCCGCGGTCGCGAACGCCTCGTACGCCGAGTGGTTCCGGTGGGTGAGCCGCCGGCTGGTCAGCCACTCGTGTCCGAGCCCGGCGCGGGCCTGCTCGCCCCGGTCGTCGGTGTCGGAGAGCTCGACGACCGGTGTGAGCTGCCGCGGGTCGCCGATGATCAGGGCGCGTTTCGCCCGGTAGAGCATCGGCAGGATGGCAGCGACGGTGCACTGCGCGGCTTCGTCGATGATCACCAGGTCGAACAGCCCCGCCCTGGGCAGCAGCCGGCGGGCTGACATCGCGGTGACGGCCCAGCCCGGTAGCGCGGCGAGAAGCTCGCTCATGTAGGCCCAGCTTCGTGCTTCCGGCTTGGCCATCTCGTCGGCGCGGTTGCGGAGCAGGGTCGTGTTGCCGACCACCCGGGCGGCGATCTGGGCACGCAGCAGTTGGTCGCTGTGCTCGGGTCTGGTGTCGTGTTGCAGCGTCCGTAGCCGCTTCCAGACTTCTTCGGCGGTGCCCGGCCGGGACTGGAGTCGGTGGCGTCGCTCGCGCCAGCACTGCTCGATGACCGCCTGTTCACCGAGGGCGGTGATCGCATCCCGGTCGAACACACCTCGCGACCGCAGTCGCCTGCGATACCACCACCCGAACCATCGGCTTGTCAGTGCCCGGTCGGTGAGGTCGACCAGCTTGGCCAGGACGGCGTCGTCGGTGTCGGCGAGTGAGCGGTCCCGTTCGAAGGCGAGGTCGGCGAGATCCCGTTCAAGGTGGCGACGCTCGTCGAGATCCTCGCGTAACCGGTTGATCTCCTGCGCCACGAGTCGTAACTCGTTGGCCGGCCCGCCGGCCTCCGGCACCGGCGGGGGCCATGCCTGCATCACCTCGGCGAGGTACTGCGGCTCCTGCTGCCGGTACTCCTTGTTCCCGGTACGCAACACCAGGCCCGGGCCGACCATGCCGGTGACCCGCTCGACGACCTCATCGACAGCCCGGTTGTTGGTCGAGCCGATCAGCACGCTCTGCCCGGCGGCCGTGGCGGTCGCCAGCAATGCGGTCACCAGTTGGCTCTTGCCGGTGCCGGGCGGCCCCTGCGCGACAGTCAGGGGTCGGCTCATCGCCGCCCGGATGACGTCCTCCTGAGTCTCGTTGACCGAACTCAACGCCACCGTCAGGACGTCGGCATCCTGCTCATCCGTCCCGGCCACGACACCGCTCGCCAACGTGCCGAGTGCGGTCGATGCGATCTTCCCCGCGTTCTTGACGATGTCCTGCAGGTCCTCGATGAGCTGTCGCTCAGGGGACTCCGTGCTGCCTGCGGCGAACAGCATTCCGGCGTTCTGCACCCGGTTGACGGGCCCGCGGTTGACCATCCCGACCAGATTCTCCGGGTCGAGGGCGGACACCGGCTTGAGCCCGAACGTGTTCGCCACCAGATCGGCCACCTCGGCGAGGGACTTGTGCTCGCCGGGGACGAGTCGTTCGGCCACTGCCTGCCGCAGTTCGTCCGCCTCGACCGCAGCCAGCTGGAAATGGTCGATCAGGGCTGGACTGGGCTGTGGCGGCGCCGGGTGCGCCAACCCGTCGTCCCCCACGGTCAGGTCCGAGACGAGCAGGGGCGCCAGTCGTACCTGCTGGGTGCCCTTCTGCTGCAGTGCCACGATCGCGTAGCCGTACTGCAGGGAGCGGCCACCAGCCTCGGCCAGCCCGGCCAGCCGCTGGCCGCGCTCCTTCAGTGCGACCGGCTCGGTGGCCGAGAGCATGATCTCCCGGCCCGCGGGCGCAGCGAGGTACGAGTCCTTGTTCGCCGGGTTCACGAAGAACTGCAGGACGGCGGAGCGCTGCAGGCAGGCGACGTGGTAGTTGAGCAGACGACGCCACCGCTCGGCGTCGAAGGGTGCGTCCTCGGGCTCGTCGCTCCGTACGCCCGGGCTCCGCTGTGGCCGTTCGTCCGACCCCGCGACCAGCGGGATCGGGTCGGTGACACCTTCGCTCGACTCGACCGGTTTCTCCGCCCGGCGACGTGACATCTCAGTCATCGCGTACCGGGAGAGGTCGCTCGCGGTGATCCAGCCGTCCTCCGCGGTTGCCCGGGCCGCACCGCGGAGACCGCTGAGCAGCACCTCGGTGAAGACCGACGGCCGGTCCGGGCCCTGCGCCTTCGACGCCTTCAGATGGCTGCTCGACTGGAGCATGAACGTGCCACGCTCGCGCTTGAGACGCCGGGGCTCCCGCCGTACGCCGGCGCTGAACCGGTGCCGGGCGGTGAACGAGCCCGAGAAGCAGCAGTCCAGCAGGACCACCTTCTGGCTGGCCTTCGTGTGGTTGAGCATGTGCCGCAGGACGCCCTCGACATCGAACGCCGTGGTGTGCAGGAGAGTCGTATCGGTGTCGATGGTGCCGAAGAAGAGGGATTGCCGGTCGTCGTGCTGGATGCCGTGGCCGGAGTAGTAGAAGAGCGCGAGATCACCGGTGCGCCGGGCGCCGTAGAACTCCTCGACGACCTGCTTCATGCGCGCCGCGGGCAGGTCGACGTGGGCGTCGACGCTGTCGAAGTCGCCGTCGCTGTCCAGCACGGTCCGCACCTGTTCGACGTCCTGCCGGACGCCGGGCAGCGCGGTGAGCTTCGAGGCGGCGTGGTAGGTCGCCGTGCCGAGCACCAGGGCATGCCGACCCATCAGCGGGAATGCGCGATCGCGTCACGGACGAGGTCGATCAGCTGGGCGGTCTCCGCCTTGGTCGCCTGGTCGATTGTCAGCTCGACGGCACCGATCTTCAGGTGTGCCCGGCGACCCTGGTTGCGGTGGAGGAAGCCCACCACCAGGTCCACGAGTGCCTGCGCGTAGCCGGGGTCGGCGCCGGCGACCGCAGCCACGGTGGCCAGCACCAGCTCGCCGACGCCCTTGCTGTCAGGACCGGTGGGCGCCTCGAGCCGCCGCACCTCGCCGATGTCGCCCAGGTCCTCCACGAGCTCGTCAGTCAGCTGGTCGAGGACGAAATCGTCGTCCTCCGGCAGCGGCGTGAAACTGACCTCAACGACGACCTCGGACACCCGTGCCTCCCCCAGACCCAACCGAAAGCACCCGGAACGCTACGGAATGACGGCGCGGCGAGGGGGGACGTGTCGGGTTCCCGACGGGGCGCCGAGGGCGGTCCTGCCCTGTCGGGGGCGAGCCGGACGCGCGCGCTGTCAAACACCTCTTCCCGCACCGCCGGAAGCATCCGCAGTCCACTTCGGATCAGGGGCCGTCCGGCCGGCGTTCTGCCATGGGCAGATCCGCTGACCGTGAACACGGGACCGGAGCGCCGCCGGGAGCGGGCACAGTGGAGCGCATGAGGCTGCTGGTGCTGGGCGGAACGGGATTCGTGGGCGGCGCGACGGTCGCCGAGGGCGTACGGCGGGGTTGGACGGTGACCGTGTTCAACCGGGGGCTGCACGGCGCGACGCCGGAGGGCGTACACCGGTTGCGGGGTGACCGGACCGCGCCCGGCGGCCTGGCGGCGCTCGCGGACGGCGAGTGGGACCTGGTGGTCGACACCTGGGACGGTGCGCCCCGCGCGGCGCGCGACGCCGCCCGCGCGCTGGTCGACCGGGTCGGCCGGTACGTCTACGTCTCCAGCGGCTCCGTCTACGCGCGGCCCGTCGCATCCGGGGTGGGCGAGGACGCTCCGGTGGTGGACGCGGAGCCGGACGCCGACGAGGGCGGCTACCCGGTCAACAAGGCCGGCGCCGAGCGGGCCGTGCGGGAGACGTTCGGCGAGCGGGCGCTGATCGCCCGGGCCGGGCTGATCCTCGGGCCGGGGGAGGACATCGGCCGGCTGCCCTGGTGGCTGACGCGCATCGCGACGGGCGGGGACGTGCTGGCGCCGGGCCAGTTCGACCTGCCGGTGCAGTACATCGACGTGCGGGACCTGGCGGGCTGGATGCTGGACCTGGGCGCGGCGGGCCCGGGCGGGACGTTCAACGCGGTGAGCCGCCCCGGACACGCGACGATGGGGGAGCTGCTCGACGCCTGCGTCGCGGCCACCGGCGCCCACGCCCGGCTGCGCTGGACCGACCCGGGGCCGATCCTGGCCGCCGGCGTGGAGCCGTGGAACGACCTGCCGATCTGGGTTCCGGCCGGGCACGAGTACCGCTGGTTGCAGGAGCGCGGCGTCGAGCGCGCGTACGCGGCCGGGCTGACCTGCCGCCCGGTGGCCGAGACGGTCGCCGACACCTGGGCGTGGCTGCGGGAGGTGGGCTCCGTCCCGCCCCGCGCGGGCCGCCCGCAGCGCGCCCCCGTCGGGCTCGACCCCGACCGGGAGGCGGCGCTGCTCTCCGCGGCGGACTGCTGAAGCGGCCTCGACACGGGAGGAAAGCCCGGTCCTCCAACGCCCGTCGCCCATCCGACGCAACCACTGCCAGCTCGTTACCGAACGCATATGTTCGAACACCATGAGTCGTTGGGTGCGGGCCGGTGTTCCGTCGGCCGCACCCGTCAACGCCCCCCGACGGGCTCGTCAAGGGAAGGGTGCATGGCGATGATGCGATCTACAGACAGGACGCGACGGCGGTGGCGCGCGATCGGCGCAACCCTCGGCGCGGCGACGGTGGGCATGGCGGGAGTGCTGGTCGTGCCGACCGGCGCACAGGCTGCCAGCGACCGGGTCGCGGTGGTCGACCAGCGGTACGGGGTCAGGATCTTCAGCGCCGGCGTCAGTCGGTGGACGGCGGGTTCGGCCCAGTGGTCGTGGAAGCGACCCGCCGGTAGTGGCTGGAAGAACCTTTCCGACGTCAAGTTCCGCAAGCAGGGCTCGCGGTACGTGGTCCTGGTGGCCGCGTCGGGTGGCCGGGCCGGGATCGTCGACTACGCCACCCGCAAGGTGCGGTACCAGGTCACGCCGGGCGGCAACCCGCACGCCATCGAGTTGCTGCCCAACGGCGCTGTCGTGGTCGCCTCCTCCGACCCCGGCAAGCTCACCCTCTACGGCAAGGGCAGGACCAGCCCGGCCGCCACGAAGGCGTTCGCCAAGGCCCACGCCGTTTACTGGGACAGTGCCATCAAGCGCCTCTGGGCCGCTGGCGGCACCCGGCTGTGCAGCTACAAGGTGAGCGGCGCGGCCACCGCTCCCAAACTCACAAACGCCGCCTGCCGGAAGGTCACCGGGAACGTGCACGACCTGTCACCGGTCTACGGCACCTCCGCCAACCTGTGGATGAGCAACACCAGCCACGTCTACCGGTACGACATCAACCGCAATCGATTCCAACGGGCACCCGGATACATCGACACAAGCAAGATTAAGAGTGTCGGTAACCACTCAGGCGGGCTGGTCTTCACCACCAAGGTCAGCGGCGCGAACGGCGACGGCACCTACGGCAACGGCAACGTCTGGCTCTATCAGCTGAACGGGTCCTACGTCGGCAACCGTTACCTCTCCGGGGCGGCGATCTACAAGGCCCGGCCGGTGGTCTGGAGCTACCGGTAGTCACGCCCCCGGGGCTGGTGGCGGGTGCCCGCCTCCGGCCCCGGTGTGCCCCCCTCGCTCGCAGGCGGGCGCTACCGAATCCGCGCGGCCTCGCCCGTTCCGCGTCCCGAATGCCAGCGGCCGGATGGAGCCGGCGTCCGGCACCGTGTGTTGTTCAGACCTGGGAAACAGGCAGGTCGAGCACCTCGTTCACGTCGCGGCGCGGGGTCGGCCAGCCCGGCTGGCCGTAGCCGACGCGCAGCACCATCTGCGGGGTGCCGAAGCGCCCCAGCGACAGCCGCAGCTGATCGCGCGCCGACGGCACCTCGATCGGCTGGGACAGCATCGACGCCGCCAGCCCCGAGTCCGTCGCGGTCAGCAGTACCCGCTGCAACGCCTGCCCGGCGACGACCTGGTCGACGGCCGTGTTGCCGGGCGAGCCGAGCACCGCCACCAGCGGCTCGGGTTCGAAGTCCCGCCCGGGTGCCCGGTCGAGGCCGCCGAAGCCCCGCGACGGCAGCAGGTCCTGTGGCTCGCCCTGCGGGCCGCCGGACGCGGCCGGGATGCCGTCCGGGGCGGGCGTGGAGCGTACCCACTCCTGGCGCTCGGCCCGGTACTGCGGGCTCCGCTCCAGCACCCGGTGGGAGCTGCGGGCGAGTTCGCCGAACGCGTTCACCGCGCTGACGCCGACCACCAGTTCCAGCCAGCACTGCTCGGCGCGGGCCGCCTCCGTGAGGCGCCAGCGGGCGTCGGCGGGCACCGGGTCGGGCCAGAACGGCGCGCGGTTGCTGAACCGGCGGGGGATGGCGGCGTGCAGGGCCTGCTCGGCGGGGGTGGGGCGGCGCGGCACGTCCGGCACCAGCCGGGCCACCACGTCCGGCTCGGCCGGGTAGGGGCGCAGCCGCACCGTCGCCGGGGTGCCGGCGACGGCCAGGGCGAGCCGCAGGTTGAACAGCGCCGCCCCGCAGGCGATCCGCACGCCCCAGCCGGTGGGGTCGGTGGCCGGCAGCCGCCGGTCCGGGTCGACCAGCACCTCGATGCCGCCGTCGCGCAGCCGGAACCGCCACGGCTGGGTGTTGTGCAGGGACGGCGCGCGTACGGCGTCGGTCGCGGCGGCCCGTAGCTGCTCGACGGTGAAGCGGGTGTCCATGGTCGTGCTCCTTCCGTGGCAGAGAGTGCGCCGGCGGGTGGTACGTCTCCACGGTGCGTCACCGGGGCGTCGCCCGGGCAGGGCCGGACGTCCCGTCCCGCCGGGCCCGACCGGCCCCGTCGCACGTGCGGGACTTCGGCCGTGTCGCGGGCCGGTGACCTCGGCTCGACCGCCCCGCCACTGGTCGGAGGGACGGTTCGGGCCGCCGGTGGCGCGGGCGTTGCCGGTTCGGGACCTTCGACCCGTGCGGGAGGGGGTGGGAAGCGGGTAGAAACGAGGGATGATCCGCGTGTTCCTGCTCGACGACCACGAGGTCGTCCGCCGTGGCCTGGCCGACCTGCTGGAAAGCAGCGGGGACATCGAGGTGGTCGGCGAGTCCGGCCTCGCCCAGGAGGCGGCCCGGCGTATCCCGGCGCTGCGGCCGGACGTGGCGATCCTCGACGCGCGGCTGCCCGACGGCAACGGCATCGACGTGTGCCGGGACGTCCGGGCCGTGGACTCCTCGATCAAGGGCCTGATCCTCACCTCGTACGAGGACGACGAGGCGCTCTTCGCGGCGATCATGGCCGGCGCGTCCGGCTACGTGCTGAAGCAGATCCGCGGCACCGACCTCGTCGACGCGGTGCGGCGGGTGGCGGCCGGGCAGTCGCTGCTCGACCCGGCGATCACCATCCGGGTGCTGGAGCGCATCCGCAGCGGCGTCGAGCAGCCCCGCGAGCTGAAGTCACTCACCGAGCAGGAGCGGCGGATCCTGGAGTACGTGGCCGAGGGCCTCACCAACCGGGAGATCGCCGGGAAGATGTTCCTGGCCGAGAAGACCGTGAAGAACTACGTCTCGAGCGTGCTGGCCAAGCTGGGCCTGGAGCGCCGCACCCAGGCGGCCGTCCTCGCCACCCGCCTCCTCGGCAAGTCCCACTGACGCCTGCGGGCCCAGCCGCACCGCCTCCGGGCCGAGTCGCATAACGGCACCGCCTGCGGCCCAGCCGCACAACGGCACCGCCTGCGGGCTCAGTCGCGCAGCGGCACCGACCAGCACACCTCGGTGCCCCGGGGCACCGCCCGGCGTACCACGAACTCGCCGTCGTGGCGCTCGGCGCGCTCGCGCAGGTTGACCAGGCCGCCCCGCGCGGCGGCCGGGTCGCAGCCCACCCCGTCGTCGGTGACGGTCACGGTCACCCGGCCCGCCTCGACCCGCACCGCCACCGCCACGCGGTCGGCCTGCGCGTGCCGTACGGCGTTGGAGAGCGCCTCCCGCAGCACGGCGGTGAGGTCGGGGCGGACCGCGTCGGGGACGGCGCTGTCGATCGGCCCGGTCAGCTCCAGGCGGGGCCGGTGGCCCAGCGACTCGGCGGCCACCTCGATCGCCTCCCGGATCTCGGTGCGCAGCGCCGCGCTCATCGGGGTACGCAGCTCGAAGATGGTGCGGCGGATGTCCTTGATCGTGGCGTCCAGGTCGTCGACCGCCGCGTTGATCCGCCGGGCGACCTCCGGCTTCGTCGTCATCGGGGCGGCGCTCTGCAACTGCAGGCCGGTGGCGAAGAGGCGCTGGATGACCACGTCGTGCAGGTCCCGGGCGATGCGCTCGCGGTCCTCCAGGACCACCAGCAGCTCCCGTTCCTCCTGCCCGCGGGCCCGCTCCAGGGCCAGGGCGGCCTGCCCGGCGAAGCTGCCCAGCATGGCCATGTCGTCGTCGTTGGCGACGGGCGCCCGGTCGGCCCGGTGCGCGATCACCAGCACCCCGTGCAGGGTGTCGGCGGTGGCCAGCGGCGCGACCATCGCCGGGCCGGTGCGCAGCAGCGCCGGCCAGGGCGCGGCGTGGGCCAGGTCCGCCACCTGGTCGTGCCGGCCCTCGATGACGGCGGCGGCGAAGCTCGTCTCGGCCGCCGGCAGCGCGGTGCCGACCAGGGCGTCGGCCTGCTCGTCGGCCCCGTCGACCACCTCGACGGTGAACTTCTCGCCGTCGGGGTCGTAGAGCAGCACGAGGGCGACCTCCGCCTCGGCGACCTCGCGGGCGCGCCGCGCCACCAGCGTCAACGCGTCGGTGCGGCGCACCTCGCCCAGCAGCACGGTGGTGATCTCGGCGGTCGCCGCGAGCCAGCGTTCCCGGCGGTGGGCCAGCGCGTAGAGGCGGGCGTTCTCGATCGCCACGCCGGCGGCGGCGGCGAGCGCGACGACGATCTCCTCGTCGTCCTCGGTGAACTCCGCGCCGCCCTGCTTCTCGGCCAGGTAGAGGTTGCCGAAGACATGGTCGCGGATGCGCACGGGAACGCCGAGGAAGCTGTGCATCGGCGGGTGGTGCGGCGGGAACCCGTAGGACTGAGGGTGCCGGGTGATGTCGGGCATCCGCAGCGGGCGGGGGTCGTCGATGAGCAGGCCGAGCACGCCCCGCCCGTGGGGCAGGTCACCGATCCTGGCGTGCAGCTCCGCGTCGATGCCGTAGGTGATGAAGTCGTGCAGCAGGCGGTCGTGGCCGATCACGCCGAGCGCGCCGTAGCGGGCGCCGACCAGCTCGCAGGCCGACTCCACGATCCGTTGCAGGGTGCTGCGCAGGTCCAGGTCGGTGCCGATGCCGACCACCGCGTCGAGCAGGGCACGCAGCCGCTCCCGGCTGGTCACGACCTCGCCGACCCGGTCCAGCATCTCCTGGAGCAGCTCGTCGAGCCGTACCCGGGACAGCGGGCTGAGCCCCAGTGAGGGGGTCACGTGCGGTTCGGGGCGGGGACTCGGTTCGCTGGCGGCCACCGGGCGATGGTAGCCGCCCGGTGGCCGTGGTCCTGCCCGCGCTACGCGTCGGGGGAGCGGACCGCCGAGGTGTCGACCACCTGCGCGGCCTCCATGCGCGGGGTGTGCGGCGGGCCCGCGTGCGCCGGGTCCGCGAGCCCCAGCCGGATCACGAGGTACGGGTAGCCGAGGCCGGCCAGCAGCCCGCGCAGCGTCTGCCGGGTGCCCGCGACCTCCACGACCCCGCTCAGCGGCACCACGGAGATCCCGAGCCGGGTCGCGGTCAGCCAGGCGGCCGAGAGCGCCTCGCCGGCGCGCAGCCAGCTGTCCGGCTCGTCCTCGTCGCCGTAGAGCAGCCCGTACACGGCGGCCCGGTCGTGCCCGGGACCGACCGGCAGGGTGCCGGGGCGGCCGAAGTCGCGCGCCGGCACGGTGGTCTGCGGCGCCTCCGCGGGCAGCACCTCCGGCGGCAGGCCGGTGCCGGTGCCGGCCCGGCTGGTCCAGTACTCCAACTCCTCGCGCAGCTGCGAGTCCTCCGCCTCGACCGAGGCGGCGCGGCTGGCGACCGCGGCCAGCTCCAGCACGTTGTCGCGGTCGAGGAACTGGAGCTGGCAGCCCTCGGCGGCGACCGCCGAGGCGATCTCCCCGAGAGCGGCGGTCGGCACCGGCTCCTCGCTGACCGGGCGCCGGTCGGTGTGCCGCACCTGCATGCACTGCACCAGGCGCATGGCCTCCGGGTCGGCCTCCGCGCGGGCCATCCCGGTCAGCCGGGCCAGCAGGTCCCGGTCGGTCGGGTCGGGCATCCGCTCCACCACGGCGGTCCAGCCCTCCGCGGTCAGGGCGACCCGCGCGTGGTGCAGCGCCGCCCCGCAGCTGTACGTCAGCAGTCGGCCCTCCGGGTCGGTCGCCGTCAGCTTCGGGTCGCGGACCACCCGCAGCTCCAGCGCGTCCGGCAGCACCCGCCACCGCCACGGTTGGCTGTTGTGCACCGACGGGGCGTGCCCGGCCGTCGCGGCGGCCTCCGCGAGTGCGGTGGTCAGCGGACGCTCCGCCGCCGGTGTCTCGTGGCTCATGGTCACGACCTTTCCGTTTCTCCCCATCGTGCCCCAGCCCGACGGTGCCCCGGGCGGGGTTGCCGCTCCATCCTGCGCCATCCCCTTTGCCGACGCACGGTACGCAGGTCCCCGCGTGGCAGGGCAGCTAGCCCCTGCCGGTTCGCGCGGATGCCCTCCCGGGTGCGGTCGGCGCTGAGACGATCCGCAGGTGGGAACGGAACCGCGCGAGTGCGTGCCGGAGCAGCCGGTACGGCGGGACCGCTCGCGCCTGCTGCTCTGGGCGCCCCTGGCCGGGGTGACGGTGCTGGTGCTGGCCGGGGCGGTGCTGTGGCTCGCCGGCCGGCGGGGCGCGGCCGAGGTGGTGTGGGCGTCCGCCACCGTTGCCGCCCTGCTGCCCGCCGCCTGGTCGGTGCTGCGGCAGCTGTGGCGCCGGCAGTTCGGGGTGGACGTGATCGCCGTGCTGGCCCTGGTCGGCGCGCTGGTGGTGCGGGAGTACCTGGCCGGGGCGGTGATCGCGGTGATGCTGGCCACGGGGCGGGCGCTGGAGGCGTACGCCCAGGGGCGGGCGACCCGGGACCTGCGGTCGCTGCTCGCCCGCGCCCCCCGCACCGCCCGCCGGCGCGGCCCGGGCGGGAGCGTCGAGGAGGTGCCGCTGGACCGGGTGGCGGCGGGGGACCGGCTGCTGGTCGGCCCGGGCGACGTGGTGCCGGTCGACGGACAGGTCGACGAGCCGGTGACCCTCGACGAGTCGGTGGTGACCGGCGAGTCGCGGCTGGTGCGGCGCGCGGCCGGCGAGCAGGTCGCCAGCGGCGTGGTCAACGCCGGCGCCGGCTTCGGCATGCGCGCGACGAGGGACGCGGCGGGAAGCACGTACGCGGGGATCGTCCGGCTCGCCGAGGAGGCGACCGCCCACAAGGCGCCGATGGTGCGCCTCGCCGACCGGTACGCCGCCGCGTTCGTGCCGTTCACCCTGGTCCTGGCGGGGCTGGGCTGGCTGCTCTCCGGCGAGTTCGTGCGGGCGGTGGCCGTGCTGGTGGTCGCCACCCCGTGCCCGCTGCTGCTGGCCACCCCCATCGCGATCGTGTCGGGGCTGTCGCGTACCGCCCGGCGCGGGGTGCTGGTCCGCGACGGCGGCTCCCTGGAGCTGCTCGGCCGGGCCCGCACCCTGCTGGTCGACAAGACCGGCACACTGACGGCCGGCCGTCCCCGCGCCGCCGAGGTCGTGGCCGCCCCCGGCGGCGACCGCGACGACGTCCTGCGTCTCGCCGCCTCGGTCGAGCAGCTCTCCCCGCACGTGCTGGCCCGCGCGCTGGTGGCGCAGGCGCGCGAGCGGGGCCTGTCGCTGACCGAGCCGGCGGGGGTGACCGAGGAGCCGGGCCGGGGCGTACGCGGGTCGGTCGACGGGCGGCAGGTGCGGGTCGGTCAGCTCGACGGCGACCTGCCCGACTGGGCGGTGAGCGCCCGGTCCCGAGCCGAGCTGGCCGGCCGCTCGGTGGTCTGGGTCAGCGGCGAGCGGGACCCGCTCGGGGCGATCCTGCTGGAGGACCCGGTACGCCCCGACGCGCGCCGCACCGTGCGCCGGCTGCGCGAGGCGGGTCTGCGGCGCATCGTGATGGTCACCGGGGACCGGCCCGACGTCGCCGCCCAGGTGGCGGGGGTGGTGGGCGTGGACGACGTGGTGGCCCGGTGCGCGCCCGCGGAGAAGGCGACCCGCGTACGTGAGGAGGCGCGCCGGGCCGTCACCGTGATGGTCGGCGACGGGGTGAACGACGCCCCCGCCCTCGCCGAGGCGCACGTCGGCGTGGCCATGGGCGCCACCGGGGCGACCGCCTCGGCCGACGTCGCCGACGCGGTGCTCACCGTCGACCGGCTGGACCGGCTCGCCGACGCGGTGGAGATCGCCCGGTACGCCCGCAGGATCGCGGTGCAGAGCGCCAGCGTGGGGATGGGCCTCGCGGTGCTGGCGATGCTGGCCGCGGCCCTGGGCTGGCTCCCGCCGGTCGCCGGGGCGTTCCTCCAGGAGGGCATCGACGTGCTGGTGATCCTCAACGCGCTGCGCGCCCTCGGGGGCGGGCTACGCCGCCGCGACGTGCCGCCGGGCACCCGGGAGCTGCTCGACCGGTACGCGGCCGAACACGGCGGGATCCGCGACGTGCTCGCCGCGCTGACGGACACCGCCGACCTGGTCGCCACCGCGCCGGACGCGCCGCAGTGCCTGCCGACGCTGCGCGAGACGCACCGCCGGCTGGTCGACCAGGTGCTGCCGCACGAGGCGGCCGAGGAGCGCCACCTCTATCCGGCGCTGGCCGACCCGCTGGGCAGCGCCGAGGCCACCTCGACGATGAGCCGCGCCCACGTGGAGATCCGGCGGCTGGTGGACCGGATCGGCGCCCACCTCGCGCAGGCCGGCGACGGCCCGCTGCGCCGGGACCAGCTCACCGACCTGCTCGCCGCCCTCTACGGCCTGGCGGCCATCCTGCGGCTGCACCTCGCCCAGGAGGAGGAGGACTACTTCTCGCTCAGCCCGGCGGAACCGGCCGAGAGCCGCTGAGCGCCCTCGTCGGGACGTCGTGCGTAGCCGGCGGGTGGTGGGGTGCTGCGTGCAAGGAAGGGCCCCCTGCACATCAGAATGCGATAGCAGAGGGCCCTTCCTGACCGCTCAGCGTTCCCGGACCACCGCCACCGGGCAGTGCGCGTGCTGGATGAGCTGCTGGCTGACCGAGCCGAGGAGCATCCCCTTCAGGCCGCCCCGGCCCCGGGTGCCCACCACCACCAGACGCGCGTCGCGGCTGGCGTCGACCAGCAGGGACGCGGCGCTGCCCTCCGTCACCTCCACGGCGACGGCCACGTCGGGGAACGTCGCGCCCCACCGGGCGAGCGGCTCGTCCAGTTCGGCCCGGTCGGCCGCCGTGGCCTCCCGCGCATCGGGGCCCGACGGCGGACGCTGGCCGGTGGGCGGTTGCCAGGCCCGCACCACGTGCAGGGGCACCTGCCGGGCCTCGGCCTGCTCGAACGCGAAGCCCAGCGCCAGCAGCGAAGACTCGGACCCGTCGACGCCGACCGCCACGTGCCCGGTGCGCCCACCGGCGGCCGACTCGCCGCGGATCACCACGACCGGGCAGTGCGCGTGGGCGGTGACGGCCACCGCGGTCGAGCCGACGAGCAGCCCGCCGAAGCCGCCGTGTCCCCGGGTGCCCAGCACCAGCAGGTCCGCCTGCGCCGAACGTTCCTGGAGCACCAACGCGGGCGGCCCGTCGAACACCTCACCCGTGACGGTCAGTTCCGGGTGCGCGGCGGACGCGTCCCCCGCCGCCTTGCGGACCAGCTCCTCGACCTGCCGGCGGGCCGTCTCGTCCGGCCAGATGCCGGGAGCGACGCCGGGACCGATCCAGCCGGCCACGGTGAGCCACTCGAAGACGTACGCCAACCGCACCGGCCGTCCGCTGCGGCCGGCCTCCTCCAGCGCCCACTCCAGCGCGGCGGAGGCGTCGGCGGAGCCGTCGTAGCCGACCAGGATCTCGTTGCCGCTCATCGGGTCCACCTCTCGTTCGCGACTGCGGGGGTCACGAGGTGCCTCCTCGCGCCCGCTGGTGCCGGCCTTTCGTGCGCGACTGCGGGGCTCGCAAGCTCACTCCTCGCGCTCACTGGTGCCGGCCTTTCGTGCGCGACTGCGGGGCTCGCAAGCTCACTCCTCGCGCTCACTGGGCTTGCCTTTCGTTCGCGACTGCGGGGCTCGCAAGCTCACTCCTCGCGCTCACTGGTCCCCCCGGAGTCCCGGGTCCGTCTCGCGGACCCAGCGCCACTCCGCGACCCGGGGGTCGTCCTCGCCGTGTTCGCGGGTGTAGTCCCGGCAGGACTGGCGCGCGTCGACCATCTCCTGCCGCAGGTGGGCGGCCCGGTCGGCCAGCCCAGGCACCCGGTCGATGACGTCGATGACCAGGTGGAAACGGTCCAGGTCGTTGAGCATCACCATGTCGAACGGCGTGGTGGTGGTGCCCTCCTCCTTGTAGCCGCGTACGTGCAGGTTCTCGTGGTTGGTCCGCCGGTAGGTCAGCCGGTGGATGAGCCACGGATACCCGTGGTACGCGAAGATGACCTGCCTGTCCCGCGTGAAGATCGTGTCGAACTCCTTGTCCGACAGCCCGTGCGGGTGCTCCGTCGGCGGTTGCAGGCGCATCAGGTCGACCACGTTGACGACCCGTACCTTCAGCTCCGGCAGGTGCCGGTGCAGCAGGTCCGCGGCGGCCAGCGTCTCCAGCGTCGGCACGTCCCCGGCACAGGCGAGCACCACGTCCGGCTCGCTGCCGGCGTCCGTGCTGGCCCAGTCCCAGATCCCGATGCCGCGCCGGCAGTGCTGGACGGCCTCGTCCATCGACAGCCAGTTCGGGGCGGGCTGCTTGCCGGCCACCACCACGTTGATGTAGTGCCGGCTGCGCAGGCAGTGGTCCATCGTGGAGAGCAGGGTGTTGGCGTCCGGCGGCAGGTAGACGCGTACCACCTCGGCCTTCTTGTTCATCACGTGGTCGATGAAACCCGGATCCTGGTGGGAGAAGCCGTTGTGGTCCTGCCGCCACACGTGGCTGGAGAGCAGGTAGTTCAGCGAGGCCACCGGCTCGCGCCACGGGATGCCCCGGGTCACCTTCAGCCACTTGGCGTGCTGGTTGACCATGGAGTCGACGATGTGGATGAACGCCTCGTAGCTGGTGAAGATGCCGTGCCGGCCGGTCAGCAGGTAGCCCTCCAGCCAGCCCTGGCAGAGGTGCTCGGAGAGGACCTCCATCACCCGCCCGTCGGCGGAGAGGTGGTCGTCGCCGGGCACGGTGCCGGCCATCCAGGCCCGGCCGGTGACCTCGAACGCCGCGCCGAGCCGGTTCGAGGCCACCTCGTCCGGGCCGAAGAGGCGGAACGTCTGCGGGTTGGCGGTGATCACGTCGCGTACCCACGGGCCGAGGGCCCCGGTCGCGCCGGCCACGGTCTCGCCGGGCCGCTGCACGTCGACGGCGTACTCGCGGAAGTCCGGCAACGCCAGGTCACGCAGCACCGCCCCGCCGTTGGTGACCGGATTGGCGCTCATCCGCCGCTCGCCCCTGGGCGGCAGCGCGGCCAGCTCGGCGACCGGTGCGCCGGTGGCGTCGAAGAGCTCCTCCGGTCGGTAGCTGCGCAGCCAGCGCTCCAGCGCGGCCAGGTGCTCCGGGTTCTTGCGCACCTCGGACAGCGGCACCTGGTGCGCGCGGTAGGTGCCCTCGACCTGTTTGCCGTCGACGTCCCGCGGACCGGTCCAGCCCTTCGGCGTACGCAGGACGATCATCGGCCAGCGGGGGCGCTCGACGGCGCCGCCCGAGCGGGCCCGCCGCTGGATCGTGGCGATCTCGTCCAGCGCCCGGTCCAGCGTGCCGGCGAGCGCCTGGTGCACCGTCGCCGGGTCGTCGCCGGCGACCACGTACGGCTGGTAGCCGAAGCCGCGCATCATGGCGAGGAGGTCGTCCTCGTCGATCCGGTCCAGCATCGTCGGATTGGCGATCTTGTAGCCGTTGAGGTGCAGGATCGGCAGCACCGCGCCGTCGCGGGCCGGGTTGAGGAAGACGTTGGAGAGCCAGCTTCCCGCCAGCGGACCGGTCTCCGCCTCCCCGTCGCCGATGACGCAGGCCACCAGCAGATCCGGGTTGTCGAACGCCGCGCCGTAGGCGTGGCTGAGCGCGTACCCCAGCTCGCCGCCCTCGTGGATCGAACCCGGCACCTCCGCCGCCACGTGGCTGGGGATGCCGCCGGGGAACGAGAACTGGCGGAACAGACCGGCCATGCCGGCCTCGTCGCGGCCGATGTGATGGTACAGCTCGCTGTAGGTGCCCTCCAGCCAGGTGTTCGCGACGATCGCCGGGCCGCCGTGACCGGGACCGGTGACGAACAGGGCGGACAGGTCACGGGCGACGATGACCCGGTTGAGGTGGGCGTAGAGCAGGTTCAGGCCGGGACTGGTGCCCCAGTGGCCGAGCAGGCGCGGCTTGACGTGTTCGGGGGCCAGCGGCTCGCGCAGCAGCGGATTGTCCAGCAGGTAGATCTGCCCGACGGTCAGGTAGTTCGCCGCCCGCCAGTAGGCGTCCAGCCGGCGCAGCTCGTCATCGGTCAGGGGGCTGTGCAGGTCGAGAGCGGTGTCCATACTGCATGAGCCTCTCGCGGGTAGGGGAATCCTGCATCCTCGGAGCGCGGATTCGTCCGGGCCGGCCCCAGCATCGCCGGTCGACGCCGGTGTGGATCAGGGCCGTTGGTCCCGTGGGCGCTGGGCATCGCGCCCGTGCCCCGAAATCCCCGTCAGCCCGCGCACGACGATCAGCGGCGCGGGGGAGTGGTAGAGCAGCGCCTGACTCACCGCGCCGAGCATGCCCCGCCACGGCTCGTCGCCCCGGGCGGCGACCAGCACCACCTGCGCCGAACGGGACTGCTCCACCAGGACACCGCCGGGATCGCCGCGGATCGTGTGGCACTGCGCGGCCACCGACGGAAACCGGCGCGCCGACCGCGCCACCAACCCGACGAGCAGCTCGGCATCCTCCGCGCCCTGCTCCGACTCGACGACGCGGACCGCCGACAGCCGCGCCTTCCGCCGGGCCGCGCAGTCGAACGCCCACTCCAACGCGGCCTGCGAGCTGTCGGAGCCGTCCACCCCGACCAGCACCGGCCCCTGCGGGGGCGGCTCCCGGCGGACCACCAGCACCGGGCAGCCGGCGCGGGCGGCAAGCTGCACCGTGGGCGTTTCCACCGACACGCACTCGCCGCTGGTCGCCATGCCGCCGTCCCCGACGGCGAGCAGGAACGCCGTCTCCGACCGGCGGACCAGGGTGTCGACGAGGGCACCTTCGACGATCTCGCCGCCCACCGGCAGCCCCGGCTCGACCTCGGCGACGATCTCCGTGGCCCGGGACATCAGCTCCTCGGCGGCCGCGCGTGGCCCCGCGACCGACGGCGCTTGCAGCGCGGCCGTCCAGTTGAACGCGTGCAGCAGACACAGCGGGCGGTTGTGCGCCGCGGCCTCCTGCGCGGCCAGCCTGACCACGGGCAGGTTGCGCTCCGTGCCGAGCCCGACCAGCACCGCCGCGTCGGTGGGTGCGGCCATCCGAATCACCTCCGCAGGCGTCGCGCCCGGCCCTCCTGTCGAGGCTAGTCGCGCCGGTACCACGGTGGGGCGGGATCGCGGGTGACGGTGGGGCGGGGGTTCGGGCTGGGGTGTCCGCGGGGTCGGGCGGTGCTCTTGGCGTGGGGTGGGTGCGGTGCGTCCGGTCTTTGCGGTGCGTGGCCTGATTGGGGTGCGTCGGGTGGCTGTGGTGCGACGGGTGGGTGCGGTGCGTCCGGTCTTTGCGGTGCGACGGGGGGTGTGGTGCGTCGTGGTGGGTGTGGTGCGTCGGGTGGTTGCGGTGTGTCGTGGTGGGGGTGTGGCCCGGCGGGGGGGGGGGCCGGGGGGGCGCCGGGGGGGGCCCCGGGGCCCCGCCCGTCCCCCCCCCC
>NZ_JBICUN010000031.1:0-46334 GCF_043198195.1 Micromonospora sp. NPDC048868 | reverse complement strand
AGTTCCGGGTCGAGGCCGCACCGGCCGGCGAAGGCGACCAGGGCCGCCTCCAGCGGGTCGCCGCCGGCGGGCCCCACCCGCCCCCCGGGGGGGGGGGGGGGCCGGGGGGCGGGGGGGGCGGGCCCCCCCGCCCCCCCCCCGCCGCGGCCCCCCCGGGGACCCGCCAATCTCCCGCGCCCCGGCCCCCGCCGGTTGCCCCCCCCGCTCCGGCGCCGCCCCCGCCCCCCCCCCGCGCCCCCCCCCCCCCCGGGGGGGGGGGCGGCCCCCCCCCCCCCCCCCCCCGCTCAGGTGACCGGCAGGCCCTTCGTGCCGGCGCCCTTCACCGACCGGGTCAGGTTGCGGTCGCTGACCCACAGGAAGCACTGCACGCCCCGGTTGCCGTTGCGCCACTCCCGCTCGAACGGGTGGTAGTAGATCGAGCCGGCCCGGTACTGCAGGTCGCCGTTGTCCGGCACCCTCGCGTACTTCGCGATCAGCGTCCGGCACGCCCGGTGCACCTTCCGGGTGTCCCGGCCGAAGTCGTCGTAGCTGGTGTCGGGGGCCTGCCACACGCCGACGAACTCGGCGCGGTGCTTGCTGGTGCAGGCGACCGGCACCATCTCCCGCACCTCGTCGGCCCGCGTCTTCGGGTTGAAGCAGCGGTGGGCGAGCGGGGCGGCACCGGTCAGCGCGCCCTTCAGGCTGCCCGTGCGGGCCTTCGCGGCGGCCTCGTCGAGGCTGGTCTGCTCGCTCAGGTCGCAGCGGAACCAGCGGGCGCCGCCGCCCCATGCCTGCGGCGACGGCAGCACCACGCTCAGCCCGAGCCGGCCCGAGCGCCAGTCGCCGCCGACCACCTCGTTGACCTTCGCGTCGCACTCGGCGCGGGCGGCACGCATGCCGGCCGAGCCGGCCGGCGGGGGCGTGACCCGGTCGGCTCCCGCCCCGGTCAGCGTGCCGACGTGCACGGTCTCCGTGCGGTGCGACACGGCGCAGTCGACGGGGTGGTAGGCGGTGAGGTAGCCGACGTCCTGCACGCCGGCGTGGCAGACCCCGGCGGCGGGCACGAACGCCTGCGGCGCGGCGGGCGCCGGCCAGTCGTCGGTCAGGTCACGGTCGGTGCCGGCCGGGGTGCCGCAACCGGCGAGCGCCAGGGCCGTCATCGCGCCCACCGTGGCCGCCGTCCACCACCGTCGCATCCCGACCTCCCGCCGTTCGTGGGCCGCACTCCGGCGGCGGCCAGCGCGACGGTCCCGCCGGCGCGGAGGCGGCCGGACACGCCACGGTGCGGCAGCATACGGCACCCCCGCTCAGCTCGCGGGCAACCCTTGCGGGCCGGCGCCCCGCATGGAGCGGGTCAGCTTCCGGTCGTCGCTCCACAGGAAACACCGCACGCCCCGGTCGCCCTCCTGCCACTCCCGCTGCGACGGGGGATAGAAGATCGAGCCCGCGCGGTACGGCAGGTCGCTGTTGACGGGCACTTCGGCGAAGGCGGCGATGAGCGCCATGCAGCGCGTGTGCGCCTGCCGGTGGGACCGGCCGAACTCGGCCCAGGTCATGTCCCGCTCCAGGTAGACGCCGACGAACTCGGCGCGGTGCGGCTCGGTGCACAGCACCGGGGCCATGTAGTTCAGGTTGTCGCCGATCAGCTTGGGGTCGAAGCAGCGGTGCAGCAGCGGGGAGTCGCCGATCATCGCGCCGCGCAGGCTGCCCGTGCGGTTCACCGGCCGGGTGTTGTCGATGCTGCCGGTCTCGCTCAGGTCGCAGCGGAACCAGCGGGCGCCCGCGCGCCACGCGGGGGCGGAGGGCAGGGCGATGGTGAGGGTGACGCGGGCGGCGTGCCAGTCGCCGCCGAGCACCTCGCGGGCGCGCTGGTCGCACTCGGCGCGGGCGGGCCGCAGGGCCGCGGATCCCGGTTCGGGCCGGTCGCCGTCGGCGGCCGGCCCGGCGAACCTGCCCACGTGCACGGTCTCGGCCAGGTGGTTGCGGGAGCAGTCCACCGCCTCGTAGGTGCGGGCCTGCACGACGGCGGTGATCCGGGGCAGGCAGGCGTCGGTGGCCGGCACGAACAGCTGCGGCGCCCGCAGCGCCGGCCAGTCGTCGGTGAGGTCGCCGTCGGAGCCGCCCGGTCGTACGCAGCCGGACAGCAGGACCGTCAGCGTGCCGGCCAGCGCCAGCGCCGCGAGCCACCGTCGCATCGTCCGCCCTTTCCGGGAGCTGACGCGTCGACCGCCGCCGGGCACCGCGCGGGCGTGCGGCTCACGTCACCGTCCCTGATGGAGTCTCGCCGCGTTTCCGTCGTCCGGCCAGTCACGGATGGCCCTTCGTCCGGTTTCGCCGAGCCGGGAGGACCAATTCTGCACCACTGGTCACCGTCGGGTCACCGGGTGTCCCGTTGGTGGCGCGCTGCGGGCGGCCGTCGGCCACGTTCGTACACTGGCCCGGTGACCGTACCGCCGTCGATCATCGCGCCCAGCATCCTCGCCGCCGATTTCGCCCGCCTCGCCGAGGAGGTCCGCGCCGTCGAGAACGCCGCGGACTGGCTGCACGTGGATGTCATGGACAACCACTTCGTGCCCAACCTGACCATCGGGCTGCCCGTGGTGCAGAGCCTGCGGGCCGCCACCGAGCTGCCCTTCGACGTGCACCTGATGATCGAGGACCCGCGCCGCTGGGCGCCCGGCTACGCCGACGCCGGGGCGTACAACGTCACCTTCCACGCCGAGGCGTGCGACGATCCGGTGGCCCTGGCCAAGGACCTGCGCTCGGCGGGGGCCAAGGCGGGGCTGGCGATCGACCGGGACACCCCGATCGAGCCGTACCTGGAGCTGCTGCCGAGCTTCGACACGCTGCTGATCATGACCATCAAGGCCGGCTTCGGCGGGCAGCGGTTCATCCCGCAGCTGCTGGACAAGGTGCGCGCGGCCCGCCGGCACGTCGACGCCGGCCACCTCGAACTGCGCATCGAGGTCGACGGTGGCATCGCCGCCGACACCATCGCCCAGGCGGCCGAGGCGGGGGCCGACGCGTTCGTCGCCGGCACCGCCGTCTACGGCGCCGACGACCCCGCCGAGGCCATCCGGAAGCTGCGGGCACTCGCGGAACACGCCGCCCCCGGAGCCTGACGTGGAACCGGCCGGCGACCGTCCGGACGTCATCCTCGTCGTCGACGACGACGAGGACATCGCGCGTTTCGTCGCGTTCAACCTGCGGCTGCACGGCTTCGAGGTGATCCACGCCAGCGACGGGCAGGAGGCGCTCGAGGTGATCGAGCGCCAGCGACCCGACCTGGCGGTGGTCGACCTGATGATGCCGCGCATCGACGGGTTGGAGCTGACCCGGCGGCTGCGCGCCGACCCGATGACCTCCGCCCTGCCGGTGATCATGCTGACCGCCAAGGGCATGACGGTGGACAAGGTGCACGGGCTCAGCGCCGGCGCCGACGACTACCTGGTGAAGCCCTTCGACACCGCCGAACTCGTCGCCCGGGTCAGCTCCACGCTGCGCCGCAACAAGGAGTTCCGCGAGGTCTCGCCGCTGACCGGGCTGCCCGGCAACAGCCGCATCCGCCGGGAGATCTCCGACCGCGTCCGCAGCGGGGTCGACTACGCCGTCGGCTACATCGACATCGACCGGTTCAAGAGCGTCAACGACCGGTACGGCTTCGTCCGCGGCGACGACTTCATCTCGGCCCTGGCCCGCAGCCTGCACCGGGCGGTGGTCTCGGTCGGGCTGCCACCGGCCTTCCTGGGGCACGTCGGCGGGGACGACTTCGTCATCGTCTGCGCCCCGGAGCAGGTCCGGCCGCTCACCTCCCGGGTCTCCGCCGACTTCGAGAAGGCCGCCGACTCGCTCTACGACCCGGTCGACGCCGCGCGCGGCTACGTGGAGCTGAAGGACCGCCGGGGCAACATCCGGCGGGCCGCCCTGGTCACCCTGTCGATCGGCGTGTCCCTCTCCGACTCCGGCAAGCGGTTCACCGACCCGCTGGAGGCGATCGCGGTCGCGTCCGAGATGAAGACGGTGGCCAAGAGCCAACCCGGCTCGTACGTGGCGGTGGACCGCCGGCGCGGGGTTACCTGATTCGTGCGCTGTTGCTGTGAAGTACCACGCCCGGGTGGCGCGACCCCCCGTCCGGCGTGTAACACTTCCCGTGTACCCACCACGCGCTGGCGGGACTCGGTGTAATTCCGAACCGGCGGTGATCCACGGTGTGACCGTGGTAAGCCCGCGACCCGGTCGGCCTCGTGCCGCCCGGTGGACCTGGTGAGAATCCGGGGCCGACGGTTGGGAGCGGGAAAACCCGCCCCCAGACAGTCCGGATGGGAGACAGCGCGCGGGACGGATGGGCCCTGCCCGGCCGCTGAGTTCAGCGTGCCGTGCGCGCCCCCCGGGGCGGCCCCGCCGTACCCGGATCTCCGCCGCCGCACGCTCGCGGCCCCATGCCGTTGCCTCCCCTGCCCGCCCGCGCGTCGACCGGCGAGTGAGAGGGCAGGGCATGGCCGGCGTCTCCGTCGATGAGGCGATGCGTCGCGCGGTGGAACTCGCCGCGCGCGGTCTCGGCACGACCAGCCCCAATCCGGTGGTCGGCTGCGTGCTGCTCGACGCCGACGGGCAGGTGGTCGGCGAGGGGTTCCACGCCTACGCCGGCGGGCCGCACGCCGAGATCGTCGCGCTCGCCCAGGCGGGGGAGCGGGCCCGGGGCGGCACCGCCGTGGTCACCCTGGAACCCTGCGACCACACCGGTCGCACCGGCCCCTGCAGCACCGCGCTGGTGCGCGCCGGAGTCGCCCGGGTCGTCATCGCCGTGCCCGACCCCAACCCCCTCGCCACCGGGGGCGCCGCCACGTTGCGCGCCGCCGGGATCCAGGTCGACACGGGGGTACGCGCGTGCGAGGCGGAGGCCGGCAACGTCGCCTGGCTCACCTCGATGCGCCGGGGCTGGCCGTACGTGATCTGGAAGTTCGCCGCGACGGTGGACGGCCGGTCGGCGGCGGCCGACGGCACCAGCATGTGGATCACCTCCGAGGCCGCCCGGATGGACGTGCACGCGCTGCGCGGCACCGTCGACGCGGTCCTCGCCGGGGTCGGCACGGTCCTCGCCGACGACCCCCGGCTCACCGCCCGCAACCTGCGCGACGGCACGCTCGCCATCCGGCAGCCGCTGCGGGTCGTGGTGGACACCGAGGGTCGTACGCCGGCCGACGCCCGCGTCCGCGACGGCGCGGCGCGCACGTGGATCGCCACCGCGGCGGAGGTCGGCACCGGGCCCGACGGCCGGGTCGACCTGCCGGCGCTGCTCGCCGCGCTGCACGGCCGGGGGATCCGCGCCGCGCTGCTGGAGGGCGGCCCGAAGCTGGCCGGCGCCTTCCTGGCCGCCGGCCTGGTCGACAAGATCGTCGGCTACGTCGCGCCCCGGCTGCTCGGCGCCGGCCCGACCGCCCTGGTCGACGCCGGGGTGAACACCATCGCCGAGGCCATCGACCTGGAGTTCGTCGACGTCACGCAGGTCGGACCCGACCTGCGGATCACCGCGCTGCCCCGGAAGAGGGAGGGCTGACATGTTCACCGGCATCGTCGAGGAGTTGGGTGAGGTCGTCCGGATCACGGAGACGGCGGGTGACTCGGCGCTGGTCGCGGTCCGCGGCCCGCTGGTCACCTCGGACGCCCGGCACGGCGACTCGATCGCGGTCAACGGCGTCTGCCTGACCGTGGTCGACGTCTCCGACGGGACCTTCACCGCGGACGTGATGGGGGAGACGCTGCGCCGCTCCGCGCTGGGCGCGCTGCGGGCCGGCGACCCGGTCAACCTGGAGCGGGCCGCCGCGCTGGGCAGCCGCCTCGGCGGGCACCTCGTGCAGGGGCACGTCGACGGCGTCGGCGAGGTGATCGCCCGCGAGCCGGCCGCGCAGTGGGAGACGGTCCGGTTCCGGCTGCCCGCCGCCCTGGCCCGGTACGTGGTGGAGAAGGGCTCGATCACGGTCGACGGCGTCTCGCTGACCGTCGCCGGCGTCGGCGCGGACTGGTTCGCGGTCGGCCTGATCCCGACCACGCTGAAGCTGACCACCCTCGGCGCCCGGGGCGTCGGCGACCCGGTCAACCTCGAGGTGGACGTGCTCGCCAAGTACGTCGAGCGGCTGCTCGGCGCCCGGCTGGCCGAGCCCGCCGTTGCCGACGCCGGCCCGCCCGGTGGGCTGCCGGTCACGGGTCTGCCGGGCGCCGCCACGACGGGCGGGGCTGCCTGATGGGCCCGCTCGGGTGGCTGCTCCACGCGCAGGTCGACATCGCCGGGTCGCCGGTGCTGGTCCGGGAGATCGTCGGCAACGGGTTCGGGCTGGCGTCGGCGGTTTTCGGCCTGCGCCGGCTGGTCTGGGCCTGGCCGGTCGGCATGATCGGCAACGCGCTGCTGTTCACCGTCTTCCTGGGCGGCGTCTTCGCCACCCCGCAGGCGCACGACCTCTACGGGCAGGCCGGCCGGCAGGTCTTCTTCTTCTCGCTGAGCGTCTACGGCTGGTGGCGCTGGTCACGCAACCGCCGCCACGGCGGCGACGGAGACGGTGCCGCCGTGGCACCCCGCTGGGCCACCGGCCGGGAACGGCTCGGCCTGCTGGCCGCGGCCGGGATCGGCACCGCGGCGGCGTACCCGCTGCTCGCCGCGCTCGGCTCCTGGGGGCCGCTGCCGGACGCCTGGATCCTCACCGGCAGCCTGCTCGCCACGTACGGCATGGCGCGCGGCTGGGTGGACTTCTGGCTGATCTGGATCGCCGTCGACGCGGTCGGCGTGCCGCTGCTGCTGCGCGGCGGGTTCTACCCCTCGGCCGCCATGTACCTCGTCTACGGCGCGTTCTGCGCCTGGGGCCTGGTCGCCTGGTGGCGCACCTCGCGGGCCGCCCGCCCGGCGCCCGCCCCGATCCCGTCGACCTACTCGGAGGCCGTGGCATGAGCGAGCGAAGCGAGCGAATCATCAGGCTCAGTGCGGTGCTGCCTCATGGCGGCACGGAGCGAAGCGGAGTGCCGGCATGAGCACCTTTGGCAGCATCGAGCAGGCGGTGGCGGACATCGCCGCCGGCCGGCCCGTCGTCGTGGTCGACGACGCCGACCGGGAGAACGAGGGCGACCTGATCTTCGCCGCCGAGCTGGCGACACCGGAGCTGCTCGCCTTCATGGTGCGCCACACGTCCGGCTACATCTGCGCGCCGCTGACCGAGAGCGAGTGCGACCGGCTGGACCTGCCGCCGCAGCACCACACCAACCAGGACCGGCGCGGCACCGCCTACACGGTGACCGTGGACGCCCGGGAGGGCGTCAGCACCGGCATCTCCGCCGCCGACCGGGCGCACACCATCCGGCTGCTCGCCGACCCCGGCACCGGCCCGGCCGACCTGGCCCGCCCCGGGCACGTGGTGCCGCTGCGGGCCCGCGAGGGCGGCGTGCTGCGCCGGCCCGGCCACACCGAGGCCGCCGTCGACCTGACCCGGCTGGCCGGGCTGCGCCCCGCCGGCGTGCTCTGCGAGCTGGTCAACGACGACGGCACCATGATGCGGGTGCCGGACCTGGAGAAGTTCTGCGCCGAGCACGCCCTGACCCTGGTCACCATCGCCGACCTGGTCGCGTACCGGCGGCGGACCGAGAAGCAGGTCGAGCGGGTCGCCGACGCCCGGATGCCCACCCGGCACGGCGTGTTCCGGGCCCTGGGCTACCGCAGCGAGCACGACTCGGCCGAGCACGTGGCCCTGGTCACGGGCGAGATCGGCGACGGGCGCGACGTGCTGGTGCGGGTGCACTCCGAGTGCCTCACCGGGGACGTGTTCGGCTCGGTGCGCTGCGACTGCGGCCCGCAGCTCGACGCCGCCCTGGACCGGGTCGCCCGGGAGGGGCGGGGCGTGGTGCTCTACGTACGCGGCCACGAGGGGCGCGGCATCGGCCTGCTGCACAAGCTCCAGGCGTACCAGCTCCAGGACCAGGGCCGGGACACGGTCGACGCCAACCTCGACCTGGGCCTGCCGGCCGACGCCCGCGACTACGGCACCGGCGCACAGATCCTCTACGACATCGGGGTGCGCTCGATGCGGCTGCTCACCAACAACCCGGCCAAGCGCGCCGGGCTGGAGGGCTACGGGCTGACCGTCATCGGCCGCGAGGGGCTGCCGGTGCGCCCGCACCCGGAGAACGTGCGCTACCTGCGCACCAAGCGGGACCGGATGGGGCACCTGCTGGACGAGCTGGACGAGGTGACCGAGGCCCCGATGGGCCGCCCGGTCCTCGGCGACGAGATCGGAGCGTAGGCATGGCGGGTTTCGGTGAACCGGGCGTGACGGCGGTGGACGCCGCCGGGATGACCGTCGGCGTGGTCGCGGCGCGCTGGCACGGCGAGCTGACCGACCACATGCTCGACCGGGCGGTCGCCGCCGCCGAGGCGTGCGGGGCCCGGGCGGTCACCGCCCGGGTGGCCGGCTCGGTCGAGCTGCCCGTGGTGGCCCAGGCCCTCGCGCGGCGCTGCGACGTGGTGGTCGCGCTCGGCGTGGTGATCCGCGGCGCCACCGCCCACTTCGACTACGTCTGCCGCTCGGTCACGGACGGGCTGACCCGGGTGGCGCTGGACGAGGGCAAGCCGGTCGCGCACGGCGTCCTGACCGTCGACACCCTCGCGCAGGCCCGGGACCGGGCCGGGCTGCCCGGCTCGGCGGAGGACAAGGGCTGGTCGGCCACCGTCGCCGCCCTCGACGCCGCCCTGGCCATCCGCGCCCTCGCCAGCAACGGCCACCGGGTCGGCTTCGGCGGCTGACATCCGACCGACCGGGGCCGCGCCGCCGCCGTGCCGCGTTCCCGGTCGGTGAGCGGGGCCTGACCCGGCGCACCGGCGCCGTCGGGGCGGCTGGAAGAATCGCGGCGTGAAGACGTTCGAGGAGTTGTTCGCCGAGCTGCAGGCCAAGGCCGCCGCGGGCACCCCCGGCTCGGGCACGGTCGCCGCGCTCGAGAAGGGCGTGCACTTCATCGGCAAGAAGGTCGTCGAGGAGGCGGCCGAGTCGTGGATGGCCGCCGAGCACGAGGGGCCGGAACGCACCGCCGAGGAGATCTCCCAGCTGCTCTACCAGGTCCAGGTGCTGATGCTGGCCAGCGGCCTCGACCTGAAGGACGTCTACCGACATCTGTGAGTGCGCCCCGTCGTTGATCAGTTTCGATCGAAGGAGCACTCCGTCATGCTGCGTGTCGCCATTCCGAACAAGGGCGCCCTGGCCGAGAAGGCCGCCCAGATGCTGCGCGAGGCGGGCTACCGCCAGCGCACCGACCCGAAGGACCTGGTCTGCCGGGACGAGCCCAACGACGTCGAATTCTTCTACCTGCGCCCGAAGGACATCGCCACCTACGTCGGCTCCGGCGACCTCGACGTCGGGATCACGGGCCGGGACCTGCTGATCGACTCCGGCGCGCCGGCCGAGGAGGTCATCGATCTCGACTTCGGCCGGGCCACCTTCCGCTTCGCCGCCCGCCCGGAGGACGTCGACGACGTGCGGGAGCTGGGCGGGCACCGGATCGCCACCGCGTACCCGGGGCTCGTGGAGCGGCACCTCGCGGAGCTGGGCGTCAAGGCCGAGGTGACCCGCCTCGACGGCGCGGTGGAGAACGCCATCCGGCTGGGCGTCGCCGACGTGGTCGCCGACGTGGTCGAGACCGGCACCACGCTGCGCCAGGCCGGCCTGGTGGTCTTCGGTGAGCCCCTGCTGCGCTCGTCGGCGGTGCTGGTCCGCCGCGCCGACGCCGAGGCCCACCCGCAGGCCGCGCAGCTGCTGCGCCGGCTGCACGGGGTGCTGGTCGCCCGCCGCTACGTGATGCTCGCCTACGACGTGCCGGCCGGCCTGCTCGACCGGGCCAGCTCGCTGACCCCGGGCATCGAGTCGCCGACCGTCTCCCCGCTGCACCGCGAGGGCTGGGTGGCGGTGCAGGCGATGGTGCTCCGCGACGACGTGCACCGGATCATGGACGAGCTGTACGAGCTCGGGGCCCGCGCGATCCTGGTCACCAACATCCACGCCTGCCGGCTGTGAGCCGTTCGCCCACGGCGGCGGGTGCCCCGGCGCCGTCCCCGGTGTCGCGCGCCCTGCCGCCGTGGGTGGCGCTGACCCTGGTCACCCTCGCCGGCGTCGCCTCGGCGGCCCAGGGCGCGGCCAACGCCGAGCTGGGCGAGCGGGCCGGCAACGCGACCCTGGGCGCGGTGGTCAACAACCTCGGCGGGGCGCTGCTGGTCGGCCTCGGGGTCCTGGCGCTGCCCTCGGCGCGCACCGGCCTGGCCGCGCTGCGCCGGGCCCGGCTGCCCTGGTGGACGTACCTGGGCGGGCTCGGCGGCGCGGGCATCGTGCTGGCCGGCGCGTACATCGTGCCCGTGCTCGGGGTGGCGGTCTTCACCATCGCCCAGGTCGCCGGCGGCAGCCTCGGCGGGTTGGCCGTCGACCGGGCCGGGCTGGCGCCGGTGGGGCGGCTGGCGCTCACCCCGCCCCGGGTGGCCGGCGCGCTGCTCGGCGTGACCGCCGTGACGCTGGCCCAGCTCGGCCAGCCCGTCGGCGACCTCGCCCTCGGCCTGGTCCTGCTCGCCGTGGCCGGCGGGCTCGGTGTCGCGCTCCAGTCCGCGCTGAACGCGCGGGTCTCCGCCGCCAGCTCGGCCGCCGCCGGAATGGTGGTCAACTTCGCCACGGCCACGCCCGTCGTGCTGCTGGTCGCGGCGCTGGCCGGCGCCCTCACCGGGCCGGGCCCGACCTGGCCGGACGACTGGTACCTCTACACCGGCGGCCTGCTCGGCGTCGTCATCGTGGCCGCCCTGCTGGTCGGCGTCCCGGCGGTCGGCGTGCTGCGCACCGGGCTCGCCCTGGTCGCCGGCCAGTTGGGCGGCGCCCTGCTGCTGGACGCGCTGCTGCCGGGCGGCCCCGGCCTGCGGCTGCCGGTGCTGGCCGGCGCGCTGCTCACCCTGGCGGCCGCCCTGGTCGCCGGCCGAGGCGCCGGCCGGCGGGGTCCGCGCGACGCCGTGCCGCCGACCGCCGCCGGTCCGGGGGCCCCCGCCGCGACCGCCGGATCAGCGACGCCGGGGTAGGCGCCGACGATCCGGCGGTACGCGGGAGGGGCCCGTCGGTCAGTTCGTCCGCTCGGAGAGCCCGTGCCGTCGCTCGTACGTCCGGATCGCCGCGTCCCACGCCTCGGTGTACTCCGACGGCCCCATGCCGAGGTCGCCGTGCCCCCGCACGGCCTCCCGCAGCAGCTGCACCAGGTCCGGCACCGTCCCCCGGCGCTCCTCCACGTACCGGCGGAAGACCTCCGCGAACTGTTCACCGGTCAGCCGGGCCGCGTGCGCGGTGACCGGATCGTCCTTCAGGCTCTGCAGCACGGCGCACCACCGGCGGGTCAGCTCGTCGGCCTGCTGGGCCCTGATCTTCTCCAGCTCGTGGTCGCACTCGAGCTTGATCCGCTGCTCCCAGTACGGCCGCAGCCGCTCCCGCACCCGCTCGTCCGGGCTGACCCGCACCTGCACCCAGAAGTAGGGCTGGGCACCCTCCCGGGGCCAGCGCTGACCGGCCAGCCGGTCGTTGAGCGCCCGCTCCAGGTCGTGCGAGCGGTGCGGCTCGTACTGGCGGGCCAGATCCACCGCCCGCTCCCGGACGATGCCACCCGCCCAGGCGAGATACCGCTCGGCCCGCAGCCGCAGCGCCTCGTAGGGCATGTTCTGCGCGGTCCAGTTGTAGACGACGTGCAGCCGGAAGTCGAAGGCGTCGCCCCTGGCCGGGACCAGGATCGGCTGCGGCACGTCGTGGCGGAACGTCACGGTGTCGGGGACCGGGGGCGCCGGTGGCCCGGCGGGAGGGACCGGTTCGACCGGCGGGAAGAAGGCGTGCCACCAGCGGCGGCGCTCCGGCTGGGGCGGTACGAACGCTGCCGTGGGGGGTGGCCCGGTGGGGTGAGTCGTCATGACAGGTCCTCGTCGATGAGTGCGTGTACGGCGTCGAGCAGGTCGTTGCGCGGCATGATGGGCCGCCAGACGTGGCGGACCTGGTGGTCGAGGCGGTGTCGCAGCGGCGGCCGACCGGCGATCACGTGCCGGAGCAGGGCCACGCAGTGGGCGGCGACCTCGGGATTGCCGTCCGCCCGGTTCAGCCAGAAGCCGAGCGTCCGCCACGAGCGGTAGGCCGTCTGCGGCATGCCCAGCGCCACGGCCCAGAGCGCGGCCACGTCGCCCGGGCTGACGATCCGCCGCCGGACGAGGTCCAGCAGCTCCGGCCAGTGCTCCCTGGGCGGCTCGGCCCAGCGGTCGGCGAGGACGCGCAGCGTCCGCGCCGCGTGCAGCCGCACCTCCGGGTCGTCGGACGCGGTCCAGTCGACCAGCTCCGGCACGAGCGTGGCCGCGTGGCCGTCCCGGTAGACCTCGACCAGGCCCCGGACCACGGAGTTGTTCCGCCGCTGCATGCGGGCCTGCGCCACCAGGCGCAACTGCACGAGGGCGGCGTCGGGCCAGAGGCGGGCCAGTCCGAGCCCGTACGCCCGCGCGACGGTGTCCCGCAGGTGCGCCGCCGGCCCGGCGGCCCACTGGTCGAGTTCGGTCCGTACGCGCTGGCGCAGGCCGGGTTGCATCGCCATGGCGACCAGCACGATGGCGGCGGCCTGCCGGACGCCCGCCCGCCGTTCCCGGGCCAGGTCGCCGACCGTCTCCAGGGCTGCCCGCACGTCCCGCCCGGCCGACCAGCCGATGGCGCCCGCGGCGGCCTGCCGGATCCCCGGCACGTCGGAGCGGACCAGGTCCGCCAGCCAGCCGAGCAGCTGCCCGGGCAGCCACCAGTCCGTCCAGGCGACCTCGAGCAACGTCGAACGGAGCTGCTCGCTGCCGGCGCCGAACTCGATCCGCCGGCCCCCCGCGGCGCCTTCGTCGCCGACCACGACGACGGCCTGGCGCAGCGTCGACCCCAGGAGCGTGTCCAGTTCGGGGCCGCGCAGCCGGGGTCCGACGGAGGCGGTCCCGGTGAGGTCGGTCCCGGTGAGGTCGGTTCCGGCCAACCGTCGGGCCGCCTGGTCGATCTCCGCCACCGGCTGCCCGGCCAGTACGGCGCAGGTCAGCCGGAAGGCGCGGGCCCGGTCGGCCGCCCAGGCG
Source organism: Micromonospora sp. NPDC048868 (assembly GCF_043198195.1). Lineage (NCBI taxonomy): Bacteria > Bacillati > Actinomycetota > Actinomycetes > Micromonosporales > Micromonosporaceae > Micromonospora > Micromonospora sp. NPDC048868. The sequence continues at coordinate 33,232 of NZ_JBICUN010000031.1, read as the reverse complement.
TCGACCCCGTCCGGGCCGTCGGGTCGGCCGGCGTCGAGGATCTGCGCCGCGCGCTCCCGTAGCTGGCGGGGGAGCAGCTGCTCCAACCGCTCGGTCAGGGCGGGGCCGTGCGGAACCGTCCGGGCGATCAGCTCCACGACGGGCACCACCTCGCCCGGACGGGGCTCGCCGGCGAGGTAGGCCGAGAGCAGCGGATGGGTGACGCACTCGTCGTCGACGTACCGCTCCACGCAGGTGCCGTCGCATCCGTCCGGGCACCAGCCGACGCACAGCCCGGCCAACTGCTGGCGCAGCCGCGCCCGGAACACCTCCACCGCCGGCGGCACCCGATGCTCCACGACGTGCCCGGCGAGGTCCTGACCGCGCCGGGAGAAGTCCCCGACCAGGATCAGCGTCATGCCGGTCGCCTCGGCCCGTGCCGCGAGCGCCACGAGGGTGAACCCGTCGACGGCGTTCGCCGCGCTGTCCGCGAGCCGGAGCACGTACCCGCGTCCGGCGGGCAACCGTTCGCTCGACCCGAGCAGGTCGGCGGGCTGTTCCGCGCCGAGGACGCAGGCGCGGTCGAGCCCGTGCCGGCGGGCGGTGGCGAGGACGGCGGAGGTGAACCGGCCGCTGGCGGACGGGCCGGACAGGCACACCAGGTGGCGGCGCTTGAGGTGACGGTCGAGCTGCTGGTCGCTGGACGTCGGCGCGTACCCCTGCGCCAGTTCCCCGACCTCGTTCCCGCTCAGGCTCTCGTACCAGATCCGCCCCGTGCCGTCGGCTCCCGCAGTGGTCACGTTGACGGTGCCGATCGCGACGGCGCCGTGCCCGGTGGCGTTCTGGCCCCGTACCCGTACGTCGCCCAGGCCGATCGTGGCGCCGCCGAGCAGGTCGGCCAGTCCGCGGATGACGTCCGCCGAGTCGAGCGGCTCCTCCGGCTCGTCCGCCTCGCCGCCCTCCGACGACCCGGTCCCCGTCGCCGGGTCCGCCGGGTCCGTCCGCCCGTCCGGTGGGTCCTGGTCCGGGCCCGCCGCCGGGCCTTCCGTGGGACGGTCGTACCCGTCGTCACCGGGGGCGTCCCGGGGCCCGTCCGGGTCGGCGTCGTCGCCGACGACGACGGGCGGGTACGGGAAGTGGGGTGCGGTCACCGTGCCCGGCCCTCCCGTCCGCCACCGAAGGTCAGGTCGCGCCCGACGGAACCGATCGCCGTGGCGCCGTGCCCGATCGCGTTCTGGCCGTCGACCCGGATGTCACCCGTGCGGATGTCGCCCGCGCCCGGCGGCGTCCGGGTCGCCGGGGACTCCGGCGGCCCCCCACCCGGGGCTCCGCCTCCCGGAGCGGGCGGCGTCGTGGAGACGGGCGCCGGGGAAGGCGTACCGGCGTCCTCCGCCGCCGGCAGGGCGGACATGTCCTCGTCCACGACGCAGAACCAGGCGTCCTCCCGGAACCCCTTGTCCGGGTGGGTCACCTCGACCCGCCGGAACCGCTCGGGGCGCATCTCCTCCGGGTACTCGGTGACGACGTCGCGGTAGATCTCCGCCGACACGACCAGCGCCACCCCGGCGTCGGGAAAGGCCGCCAGGGCCTGCTTCACGGGTGCCGCCTCGCACAGCCGGCAGACGAGGACGACGGCGTTGCCGGGGAAGCCGTTGGCCCCGTCCAGGTGGACGAGTCCCTGGTGGACGGCGACCCGCAGGCGGATCCGGGCGGCCGGCACCCGGCTGCTGTTGTAGCTGCGCAGCCGCCTGTTCAGCTCCGGTACGAAGCGGCCGATGACGCGGGACTCGGCCACGTCGCGGGGGAGGATCGCCAGCTCGCCGTCGCCGGCCTGCTGCGTCGTCCAGGCGACCCGGTCCAGGCCGACGTCGCCGGCCGCCTCGTGCAGCAGCTCCCGGAAGTGCTTCTGCGCCTCGTACTGCTGGAGGTTGGTGCGCCGGCTGTACCGCTCCATGTCCACGGAGATCAACAGTCGTCGCTCGGGATGTCGCATCGTCGTGCCGCCCTTCGTCGCCCGACCCGCCCCACAGGCGGGCACCGCAGGGGACATCGAACCGGGGCGGGCCCGGCGGAACCCCGTAGAAGTACGGCATCGCCCGGAACTGTCGGTGGGGCGTCATCCCGTCCTGTTCGGGGGTCCGGCACGCGGTGGGCCGGTGTCCTGGTCGCATGAGGATCGGGCTGATGGAGCTGCTGCTCGCGGTCGGCTGGCCGCCGGGCGTCCTGCTGGCGTGGGTGATCGTCCAGCTCGCCGTCGCCGCCGCCCTGCGCCTGCGGGCGTCGCGCTACGCGCAGGGCCGGCTACGCTTCGACGGCTGTCGCTGGCCGAGGAGGATGAGAGCGCTGATGCGACGACCAGCCGAACTGTCCGACGTCACCTGGCCGTACGGCACGTTCCTGCAACGGCTCGGTCCCCCGGTTCGTGCCGCCCTGCTGGAGCTGGGGGTGCGCCGGCGCGTCCCGCCCGGACAGATCGTCATCCACGAGGGCGTACGGGAGTCGCACCTGGTGCTGCTCGAGGAGGGGCTGACGAAGGTCACCGCGACCCTTCCGGACGGGCGGGCGGCACTGCTGGCCCTGCGCGTCGGCGGCGACCTCGTCGGCGAGATGTCGGCGCTCAACGACCGGCCCCGCTCGGCGAGCGTCACCACCTGCGGGCCGGCGACGTACCGGGTCATCCAGCCCGACCGGTTCAAGATGTTCCTCAAGGAGCACCCGGACGCCGCGCTGGAGCTGGCGGCGATGGTGTCGGACCGGCTGCGCTGGTCCAACCGGCGGCGCATCGACTTCACCTCCTATCCGGTGAAGATCAGGGTCGCCCGGGTCGTCGCCGAGCTCTGCCGCACCCACGGCCGCCAGGTTCGCGACGGCGTCGTCATCGACGTGCGGCTCACCCAGCCCGAACTCGCCAGCATCTGCGGCGCCGCCGAGACCTCCATCCAGAAGGCCCTGCGTGAACTGCGCACGGAGGGCCTGGTCGACACGGACTACCGCCGGATCACCGTCCGCGATCTGCCCCGGCTGCGGCGGATGGGCGAGCTCGAGGCCGGGGAGGACTGACGGGGCGCCGGGCGGGGGCGGAGCGTGTGGCGGCGCGGGAACGGCCGGGACCGGGTGGCAGACTGGTGGGGTGAGCGAAATCGAGTCCGTCCACCTGCGCCCGCGCCGCATCCGAGTGGTCTGCTGGGCCTGCGCGGCCGTGCTGTTCGTGGTGTTCAGCCTGCTGGCCACCTCGCTGAGCGGCGCGACGGGCAACGGCTACGGCAGCTTCCAGCGGGGCGACCAGATCGCGATGGTCGGGCTCGGCGTCCTCGGTGCGCTCGCCGTCCTGATCTTCACCCGTCCCCGGGTCGACGCGAACGCGTCGGGGGTGCGCGTGCGCAACCTCGTCGGCTCGTACGAGCTGCCGTGGGAGGTCGTCCGGGGGGTCCGCTTCGACCGGGGCGCGCCCTGGGCCAGCCTGGAGCTGCACGACGACGACCTGCTGCCGATGGTCGCCCTCCAGGCCGCCGACAAGGAGCGGGCCGTCGAGGGGGTCCGCGCCCTGCGCCGGCTGCACCAGGCGCACCAGGCCCGGCTCACCGAGGGCGCCGCCGGCCGCTGACCCGGGTGCCCGGTTGGGTGGGTGTCCGGGCGGGGGTGTAGTGTTAGCAAGTCGACCAGGCTGTCTTCGTGTGTGCGCATCGCGCCCATGCGTGCAGCCTTGAAAGAGGAGCGCCTGCTCCCACCCGAGTCGCCACCACGGTGGCCGGGTCCGGTCACCGGTTCCGGGCACGCCCCGGCACCGGATGCGCGATCATGTGATCGTGCCGACCGGTCGAGCGGGCCCTGGCATGCGCCGGGGCCTTCTGCTTTCCGGGTCGGCTCCCACCCGGGAGCCGCGAGGGTCGGCCACGTAGAGATTCCGACTCGAGGAGGCCCCATCAGCGTCGAACCACGCGTGAACGAGCAGATCCGGGCACGTGAGGTCCGACTGGTCGGCCCCGAGGGTGAGCAGGTGGGCATCGTCCCGCTGGAGCGCGCCCTTCAGCTGGCCGCGGACGTCGACCTGGACCTGGTCGAGGTTGCGCCGATGGCGCGCCCGCCGGTGTGCAAGCTCATGGACTTCGGCAAGTTCAAGTACGAGAGCGCACTGAAGGCGCGCGAAGCGCGGCGTAACCAGCAGCAGACCGTCATCAAGGAGATGAAGCTCCGCCCGAAGATCGACCCGCACGACTACGAGACCAAGAAGGGTCACGTGGTGCGGTTCCTCAAGGCGGGCGACAAGGTCAAGGTGACGATCATGTTCCGCGGTCGCGAGCAGAGCCGCCCGGAGCTGGGTTACCGGCTCCTGCGCCGGCTCGAGTCGGAGATCTCGGAGCTGGGGTACGTCGAGGCCGCTCCGAAGCAGGACGGTCGAAACATGATCATGGTGCTCGCGCCGCACCGCGCCACCAAGGCCGCCGCGGTCGCCGCCACGGCCACCCGGGGCGGGCCGCGGGAGCGGGACGCCGAGGGCGCCCCGGCCGGCGAGCCCGCAGCGGCCGGTGACACCGGCACCGTCGCCGACAACAGCGGCGAGTAACAGGGGAGAGACGTTCCACATGCCGAAGATGAAGAGCCACACGGGGATGGGCAAGCGGGTCAAGGTGACCGGCAAGGGCAAGATCGTTGCCCAGCAGGCCGGCCTCCGGCACAACCTGGAGAAGAAGCCCTCCACCCAGACCCGTCGGCTGACCGGCACCGTGGTGCTGGCCAAGGCCGATGTCAAGCGCATCAAGAAGCTGCTCGGCCGCTGACGCGCGCCACCTTACGTAATTAGGAGTTGAGATGGCACGCGTCAAGCGGGCTGTGAACGCCCAGAAGAAGCGTCGTACCCTGCTGGAGACCGCGAGCGGCTACCGCGGTCAGCGCTCCCGCCTCTACCGCAAGGCCAAGGAGCAGGTGCTGCACTCGATGCAGTACGCCTACCGGGACCGTCGCGACCGCAAGGGCGACTTCCGGCAGCTCTGGATCCAGCGGATCAACGCGGGCGCCCGCGCCAACGGGATGACCTACAACCGCCTGATCCAGGGCCTGCGCCTGGCCGGCATCGAGGTCGACCGCAAGATCCTGGCCGACCTGGCCGTCAACGACGCCGCCGCCTTCGCGGCGATCGTCGAGCTGGCCCGGGCCGCGGTCGCGGCCGAGGGCACCGGCGGCGCGGCGGCCCAGGCCGCCTGATCCCCGCGCACCAGCAGATCGAGGCGTCTCCCATGCAGTCACCATCGCGCGGGAGACGCCTCGACGCTGTCTCCGGCCCCTTCACCCCGCGTACCCCCAGGGTGGTCGCCGCCCGCCGGTTGCAGCGCCGCCGGGACCGCGAGGCCGCCGGCCGCTTCCTGGCCGAGGGGCCGCAGGCGGTCCGCGAGGCCCTGGCCCGCCCGGGCGTGGTCACCGAACTCTTCGGTACGCCCGCCGCCCTGGACCGGCACGCCGACCTGGCCGCCGTCGCGGCCCGTGCCGACGTGCCCGTCTCCGAGGCGACCGACGAGGCGCTCGCCGCGCTGGCCGAGACCGTCGCCCCGCAGGGCCTCGTCGCCGTCTGCCGCCACCTCGACGTGCCGCTGGAGCGGGCCCTGGCCGACGGGCCCCGCCTGGTGGCCGTGCTCGCCGGGATCCGCGACCCGGGCAACGCCGGCACCGTGCTGCGCACCGCCGACGCCGCGGGCGCGGGTGTGGTGGTCTTCGCCGGCGAGGCCGTCGACCCGTACAACGGCAAGTGCGTGCGGGCCTCGGCCGGCAGCCTCTTCCACGTCGACGTGGTCCGCGCGCCCGACCCGGTGGACGTCGTCGCGGCGCTGCGCGCCGCCGGGCTCACCGTGCTCGCCACCACCGGCTACGGCGAGGACGACCTCGACGACCTCGCCGACGACGGGCGGCTCGCCGCCCCCACGGCCTGGCTCTTCGGCGCGGAGGCGCACGGCCTGCCCGAGGCGCTCACCGCCGCCGCCGACGCCCGGGTCCGGGTGCCCCTGCACGGGCGCGCCGAGAGCCTGAACCTGGCTGCGGCCGCCGCCGTCTGCCTGTACGCTTCGGCGAGAGCACAGCGGCGGTCGTGACCCGGCCGTCGAGACAGATCGCAGGGGAGACCGTCCGCCCATGAACGCGCCACGGCGTTCGTTTAGCCAGCCCGCCGGTGTCGGCGGGCGGCGGGCCTGACCTGCTCCCCGCACAACTCCCACCGGCGGGCTGCGGCACAGCCGCGCGTCCGTAGACTCGCTTCGCCGCCCGTGAGGGCTGGCGCCGCCGTGAGGGAGTGCCCGTACGCCATGAGCTACCGCAACGATCCGTACGACCCGAAGCAGGTCGCCCTGCTCGACCCGGCCGCCCTGGCCGAGGCCGTCGCCGCCGCCGAGAAGGCGTTCGCCGAGGCCGGTGACCCGGACGCGCTGACCGCGCTGCGCCCGGCGCACCTCGGCGACCGGTCCCCGGTCTCGCTGGCCCGCCGCGAGATCGGCGCGCTGCCGCCGGCCGCCAAGTCCGACGCCGGCAAGCGGGTCAACGAGGCCCGCCGCGCCATCGACGCCGCGTACGCGGCCCGCCAGGAGGTCCTGGACCGGGAACAGGCGCAACGGGTGCTGGTGGAGGAGCGCGTCGACGTGACGCTGCCCCACAACCGGCGGCCCCGGGGCGCCCGGCACCCGATCAGCACCCTGATGGAGCAGGTCAGCGACCTGTTCGTCGGCATGGGCTACGAGGTGGCCGAGGGGCCCGAGGTCGAGCTGGAGTGGACCAACTTCGACGCGCTGAACATCCCCGCCGACCACCCGGCGCGCGGCCTGATGGACACCTTCCACGTCGCGCCGCCGGAGGGCACGGAGGGCTCCGGCCTCGTCCTGCGTACGCACACCTCGCCGGTGCAGGCGCGCACCATGCTGACCCGCAAGCCGCCGATCTACGTGATCGTGCCGGGCCGGGTCTATCGCACCGACGAGCTGGACGCCACCCACGCGCCGGTCTTCCACCAGGTGGAGGGGCTCGTGGTGGACCGGGGCATCACCATGGCGCACCTGCGCGGCACCCTGGACCACTTCGCCCGGGCGATGTTCGGCGAGGGCGCGAAGACCCGCTTCCGGCCGCACTACTTCCCGTTCACCGAGCCGTCGGCCGAGTTCGACGTCTGGTTCCCGGAGCACCGCGACGGCCCGCGCTGGGTCGAGTGGGGTGGTTGCGGCATGGTCAACCCGCGGGTGCTGCGCGCCTGCGGCATCGACCCCGAGGTCTACTCCGGATTCGCGTTCGGCATGGGCATCGACCGGACGGTGATGTTCCGGCACGGGGTCAGCGACATGCGGGACATGGCCGAGGGCGACGTGCGGTTCACCCGCGCGTTCGGGGTCGGGGCGTAGGCGATGCGGGTACGAGTCATGGAGACGGTGGTCTGAGTCATGCGAGTTTCTGTCAGTTGGCTGCGGGAGTACGTCGACCTCCCTGCCGACCTGCCCGCCGGCGACCTGGAGCAGGCCCTGGTCGGCCTGGGCATCGAGGTCGAGTCCGTGGTGGACCTGCGGGAGACCGTCACCGGTGCGCTGGTGGTCGGTGAGGTCCGCGAGATCGAGGAGCTGACCGGCTTCAAGAAGCCGATCCGGTTCTGCCGGGTGGACGTCGGCGACGCCAACGGCACCGGCGAGCCGCAGGAGATCGTCTGCGGGGCGCGCAACTTCGCCCCCGGCGACCGGGTCGTGGTGATCCTGCCCGGCGGCGTGCTGCCCGGCGGCTTCGCCATCGGCGCCCGCAAGACGTACGGGCGCAACTCCCACGGCATGATCTGCTCCGCGCGGGAGCTGGGCCTGGGCGACGACCACGACGGCATCGTCGTGCTGCCCCAGGACACCCCGGCCAAGCCGGGCGACGACGCGCGGCCCGTCGTCGGCCTCGACGACGTCGTGGTCGACCTGGAGATCACCCCCGACCGGGGGTACGCGATGAGCGTCCGCGGCCTGGCCCGGGAGCTGTCGCACGCCCTCGGCGTGCCGTTCCGCGACCCGGGCCTGGCGCCCGCGCCCGGCGGCACCGCCGAGCCGGCATACCCGGTCGAGGTGCGCGACACCGTCGGCTGCGACCGGTTCGCCGCCCGCCTCGTGCGCGGCGTCGACCCGACGGCGCAGAGCCCCGACTGGATGCAGCGGCGGCTCACCGTCGCCGGCATCCGCAGCATCTCGCTGCCGGTCGACATCACCAACTACGTGATGCTCGAACTGGGCCAGCCGATGCACGCCTTCGACGCCGACCGGATCGCCGGGCCGCTGGTGGTCCGCCGCGCCGAGGCGGGGGAGAAGCTCACGACCCTGGACGGGGTCACCCGCGCCCTCGCGCCCGAGGACATGGTGATCTGCGACGACTCTGGCCCGATCTCGCTGGCCGCCGTGATGGGTGGCGAGACCAGCGAGGTCGTCGCCGGGACGACGAACGTGCTCTTCGAGGCCGCCCACTGGGACCCGGTGATGGTCGGGCGTACCGCCCGCCGGCACAAGCTGTTCAGCGAGGCGGCGAAGCGGTGGGAGCGGGGCGTCGACCCGGCCCTGCCGCTGGTGGCCGTCGCGCGGGCGGTCCGGCTGCTCACCGAGCACGCCGGTGGCGCGGCCGGTGACGAGATCCTCGACATCGACCACGTCCGGCCGCGTACCCCGGTCGTCCTGCCGGCCGACCTGCCGAGCCAGCGGATCGGCGTGAGCTATCCGCCAGCGCGGGTGGCCGCCCTGCTGGAGCAGGTCGGCTGCACGGTGGCCAGGGGCGCCGACCGGCTGGCCGAGGACCCGGGCGAGGTCGGCGTGGCCGCCGGCACCGGGGGCGCGCTCAGCGTCACTCCGCCGACCTGGCGGCCCGACCTGACCGACCCGGCCGACCTGGTCGAGGAGGTGGTCCGCCTCGACGGGTACGACCGGGTGCCGTCCGTGCTGCCGACCGCGCCGCCCGGCCGCGGCCTGACCTGGCAGCAGCGCCGCCGCCGGGCCGTGGCCCGGTCGCTCGCCGAGCGGGGGTACGTGGAGGTGCTCGCGCACCCGTTCGTCGCCCCCGGGCTGTCCGACCAGCTCGGCCTGCCGGCCGACGACCCGCGCCGGAGCGCGGTGCGGCTGGCCAACCCGCTGTCGGAGGAGGAGCCGCTGCTGCGCACCACGCTGCTCGGCCCGCTGCTCGGCATCGCGAAGCGCAACCTCGGCCGGGGCCAGCGCGACCTCGCCCTCTACGAGATCGGCGCGGTGTTCCACCCGCGTCCCGACGCCGGCCGCCCGCCGGCGATGGGCGTGGACCGGCGACCCACCGACGAGGAGTTCGCCGCCGCCGACGCGGTGGTGCCCGACCAGCCCCGACACGTCGCCGTCGTGCTGACCGGCGACGTCGAGCCGGCCGGCTGGTGGGGCGCGGGCCGCCCGGCCGGCTGGGCGGACGCCGTGGAGGCCGGCCGCGACGTGCTCGCCGCCGCCGACGTCCCGGTGGACCGGATCGAGGTCCGGGCCGCCGAGTACGCCCCCTGGCACCCCGGCCGCTGCGCCGAGCTGCTGGTCGACGGCACGGTGGTCGGGCACGCCGGCGAGCTGCACCCGGCGGTCGTGGCGGCGCTGGAGCTGCCCCGGCGTACCAGCGCCATGGAACTGGACCTGGACGCGCTGCCGGCCGCCCCGGTGGCGTCCGGGCCGGTCGTCTCGGGCTTCCCCCCGGCGCTGATCGACGTGGCGCTGGTGGTGGACGCCTCGGTGCCCGCGGCGCAGGTGCAGCAGGCCCTCGTCGAGGGCGCCGGCGGGCTGCTGGAGCAGGTGCGCCTGTTCGACGTGTACGCCTCGGAGCAGCTCGGCGAGGGGCGCAGGTCGCTTGCGTACAAGCTCACCTTCCGGGCCCCGGACCGGACGCTGACCGTGGAGGAGGCGGTGGCGGCCCGGGACGCGGCGGTCGCTCGCGCCGCGGAACGCTTCGGCGCCACCCTGCGCGGCGCCTGAGTGACGACGAGGGCTCCTTCCGCCGGCGCGGGAGGAGCCCCCGTCGTTCCCCGGCTGCACGGGTGGGTGGGAGCGGCGACCGGGCCCAGCCTCATTCCCATGCAGTCGACTGCATGAACTTGCAGGCGGGCGTCGTTGCTTGCTAGCCTCCTCTGCATAGTCATGCGGAGGTGGGGATGGGTATCCGAGTCGCGGTCGCCGGGGCGAGCGGCTACGCCGGCGGCGAGCTGATCCGCCTGGTCGCCGGGCATCCGGAGTTCGAGCTGGTCGCGGCCACCGCGCACAGCCAGGCCGGGCACCGGCTCGACGTCGTACACCCCCAGCTCGCCGGGCTGGACCTGGTCCTCGGCGAGACGGACGCGGCGACGCTGGCCGACGCGGACCTGGTCTTCCTGGCCCTGCCGCACGGCCAGTCGGCGGCCCTGGCGGCCCAGCTGCCGCCCGAGGTCCGGGTCGTCGACCTGGGCGCCGACCACCGCCTCGCCGACCCCTACGCCTGGGCCAACTACTACGGCGGCACGCACGCCGGACCGTGGACCTACGGCCTGCCCGAGCTGCCCGGCCAACGGGAGCTGATCGCCGGCGCCACCCGGGTCGCCAACACCGGCTGCTACGCCGCCGCGATCATCCTGGCCCTCACCCCGCTGATCGCCGCCGGCGCCGCCTCCCCGGCCGACGTGGTGGTCGTCGCCGCCTCCGGCACCTCCGGCGCCGGCAAGGCGGCCAAGCCGCACCTGCTCGGCAGCGAGGTGATGGGCGACCTGTCGCCCTACCGCGTGGGCACCCACCAGCACGTCCCGGAGATCAAGCAGGCCACCGGCGCGACCGGGCTGTCGTTGACCCCGGTGCTCGCGCCGATGCCCCGGGGCATCCTCGCCACCGTGACGGCGGTGCCGGCCCGGGGCGTCGACCCGCGGGCGGTGCTCGCCGAGGCGTACGCGGACGCGCCCTTCGTGCACGTTCTGCCCGAGGGGGCCTGGCCGCACACCGCCGCCACCCTCGGCTCCAACTCCTGCCACCTGCAGGCCACGGTCGACGTCGACTCCCGCCGGATGATCGTGCTCAGCGCGCTGGACAACCTCGGCAAGGGCGCCGCCGGCCAGGCCGTGCAGAACGCCAACCTGATGTGCGGCCTGCCGGAGACGACGGGCCTCTCCACCTGGGGGATAGCACCATGAGTGTCACGACTCCGCGGGGGTTCCGGGCGGCCGGGGTGGCCGCCGGGCTCAAGACCAGCGGCGCGAGCGACGTCGCGCTTGTCGTCAACGACGGCCCGGACGCCGGTGTCGCCGGCGTGTTCACCGCCAACCGGGTCAAGGCCGCGCCGGTGCTCTGGACGCAGCAGGTGGTGCGCGGCGGCGTCGCGCGCGCCGTGATCCTCAACTCCGGTGGCGCCAACGCCTGCACGGGCCCGGCCGGCTTCCAGGACACCCACGCCACCGCCGAGCACACCGCCGCCGCGCTCACCGCGGCCAGCCCACGGCTGATGCTGGGCGCCGCCGACGTGGCGGTCTGCTCGACCGGCCTGATCGGCGAGCGGCTGCCGATGGGCAAGCTGCTTCCCGGCGTACGCTCGGCGATCCGCCGGCTGGCGCGCGACGGCGGTCCGGCGGCCGCCGAAGCCATCATGACGACGGACACCCGGCCCAAGACCGCGGTGGCCCGGGGCAGCGGCTGGACCGTCGGCGGCATGGCCAAGGGCGCCGGCATGCTCGCCCCGGCGATGGCCACCATGCTCTGCGTGCTGACCACCGACGCGGTGGCCGGGCCGGAGGACCTCGACGCCGCGCTGCGGGAGGCGTGCCGGGTCACCTTCGACCGGATCGACTCCGACGGCTGCATGTCGACAAACGACACGGTGCTGCTGCTGTCCAGCGGCGCGAGCGGCATCGTGCCGACCCCGGCCGAGCTGGCGGCGGCGGTCACCGCCGCCGCCCACGACCTGGCCCAGCAGCTCATCGCCGACGCCGAGGGCGCCACCAAGCAGATCGCCATCGACGTGGTCGGCGCGGCCAGCGAGGACGACGCGGTCGAGGTGGGGCGCTCGGTGGCCCGCAACAACCTGGTCAAGACCGCGCTGTTCGGCAACGACCCGAACTGGGGCCGGATCCTCGCCGCCGTCGGCACCACCGCCGCCGCGTTCGAGCCCGACGGCGTCGACGTCGCCGTCAACGGCGTCTGGGTGTGCCGCTCCGGCGCCGCCGCCGAGGACCGGTCGAAGGTCGACCTGACCGGCCGGGACGTCACCATCCGCATCGACCTGCACGCCGGCGCCGCCGAGGCCACGATCTGGACCAACGACCTGTCCCACGCGTACGTGCACGAGAACTCGGCCTACTCGACATGAGCCTCTCCACCGACCTCGCCCGCGCCCAGGTCAAGGCGGCCACGCTGATCGAGGCGCTGCCCTGGCTGGCCCGCTTCTCCGGCTCGACCGTCGTGGTCAAGTACGGCGGCAACGCCATGGTCGACCCCGAGCTCCAGCGGGCCTTCGCCGCCGACATGGTCTTCCTGCGCTACGCCGGCCTCCGGCCGGTCGTGGTGCACGGGGGCGGCCCGCAGATCTCCGCCATGCTCGGCCGGCTGGGCATCGCCAGCGAGTTCCGGGGCGGCCTGCGGGTCACCACCCCGGAGGCGATGGACGTGGTCCGGATGGTCCTGGTCGGCCAGGTCGGCCGGGAACTCGTCGGCCTGATCAACGCCCACGGGCCGTTCGCGGTGGGCCTCTCCGGCGAGGACGCCGGACTGTTCACCGCCGTGCGGCGGCCCGCGTACGTGGACGGGGAACCGGTCGACGTCGGGCAGGTCGGCGACGTCGAGTCGGTCGACGTCTCGGCGGTCACCGACCTGATCGGGGCCGGCCGCATCCCGGTGATCTCCACCGTGGCGCCCGACGCCGACGGGGTGCTGCACAACCTGAACGCCGACACTGCCGCCGCCGCGCTCGCCGTCGCCCTCGACGCCCGCAAGCTGGTCGTCCTCACCGACGTGCCGGGCCTCTACGCCGACTGGCCCGACACCGACAGCCTGATCAGCGAGATCACCGTCGACGACCTGGCGGCGCTGCTGCCGTCGCTGTCCAGCGGCATGGTCCCGAAGATGGAGGCGTGCCTGCGGGCGGTGCGACAGGGCGTGCCGGCCGCGCACGTCGTGGACGGCCGGGTCGCCCACTCCACGCTGCTGGAGGTCTTCACCTCGGAAGGATTCGGCACCATGGTCGTGAGCGCGAGGAGTGCGGGAGCGGAGCGACCAAGCCCCGCAGTCGCGAACGGAGAGGGTGCCGTGAGTGCGAGGAGTGCGGGAGCGGAGCGACCGAGCCCCGCAGTCGCGAACGAAGGTGGTGCCGTGAGTGCGAGGAGTGCGGGAGCGGAGCGACCGAGCCCCGCGGTCGCGAACGAACCGGACAACGTCAGCGCGAGGAGCGGGCCTGTCAGCTCCGCCGCTGCCAACCAGGAAGGCACGATCGCCGGATGAGCACGCTCGTCGAGCGCTGGGCACAGTCCATGATGGACAACTACGGCACGCCGCCGCTCGCCCTCGTCGCCGGCTCCGGCGCCGTCGTGGTCGACGACGCCGGCCGGGAGTACGTCGACCTCGTCGGCGGCATCGCGGTCAACGCCCTCGGCCACGCCCACCCGGCCGTGGTGGCCGCCGTGTCGAAGCAGGTCGCCACCCTCGGGCACGTCTCGAACCTGTACGTCGCCGAACCGCCGGTGGCCCTTGCCGAGCTGCTGCTGGCCCTGGCGGGGCGGCCGGGACGGGTCTTCTTCGCCAACTCGGGCGCGGAGGCCAACGAGGCGGCGTTCAAGCTCTCCCGGCTGACGGGCCGCACGCACGTGGTCGCCACCCGGGGCGGCTTCCACGGCCGGACGATGGGCGCGCTCGCCCTCACCGGCCAGCCGGCCAAGGCCGACCCGTTCCGCCCGCTGCCCGGTGAGGTGACCCACGTCGACTACGGCGACGTGGCGGCCCTGGAGGCGGCGGTCACCGACGCCACCGCGATGGTGATCCTGGAGCCGATCCAGGGGGAGAACGGCGTGGTGGTCCCGCCGGCCGGCTACCTGGCCGCCGCACGCCGGATCACCGCCCGGCACGGCGTGCTGCTGGTGCTCGACGAGGTGCAGACCGGTGTCGGGCGTACCGGGCACTGGTTCGCGCACCAGGCCGAGGGGATCGAGCCCGACGTGGTGACCCTGGCCAAGGGGCTCGGCGGCGGGCTGCCCATCGGCGCCTGCCTGGCCTTCGGCCGCGCCGCCGAGCTGCTGGCCCCCGGCTCGCACGGCACCACCTTCGGCGGCAACCCGGTGAGCTGCGCCGCAGCCCTCGCGGTGGTGTCGACCATCGCCAGCGAGGGGCTGCTCGACCACGTCACGCGGGTCGGCGAGCGGCTGCGCCGGGGGATCGAGGCGCTCGACCACCCGCTGGTCGACAACGTACGCGGCGCGGGCCTGCTGCTCGGCGTGGTACTCACCGCGCCCGTCTCGAAGGTGCTCGCCGAGGCGCTACGGGAGGCCGGCTTCCTGGCCAACCCGGCGCAGCCCGGCGTGCTGAGGCTCGCCCCGCCGCTGATCCTCACCGTCGCCCAGGCCGACGACTTCCTGGCCGCCCTCCCGGCCGCCCTCGACGCGGCGTCCCCGGCCGCCGCCGGTGCCGCCGCTGCCACTTCCACCGCCGGCTCCGTCGCGACCGCCGCCGCCCCCGTCCCGCCCGCCGCCGCCTCCGTCCCGCCCGCCGCCTCTGTCCCGTCGGCTGCCGGAGCATCCCCGGCTGCCGCCGCCGGCTCCGCGTCGGATCTTGGTGAGAAACGGCCCCTCCAGGGGCCGGAACCTACCAAGATCTCGACGCCACCCACCGCACCCACCGCGTTCACGGCGTCGACAGCGCCCTCCGCGCCCACCGCGCCCACGCCAGCCACCGCGCCGGCCGCGTTGACGCCGCCCACCGTGTCCACGCCGCCGACCACGCCCACCGCACCCAGGCCGTCCAGCGGCGGCGGGGCGATGCCGAGCACGGCGGAGGCGGGGGCGTGATCCGGCACTTCCTGCGGGACGACGACCTGAGCCCCGCCGAGCAGTCGGCCGTGCTCGATCTGGCGGCGCGGATGAAGGCCGACCGGTTCGGTCACCGGCCGCTGGCCGGGCCCCGGTCGGTGGCGGTGCTGTTCGACAAGCAGAGCCTGCGTACCCGGTTCTCGTTCGACGTCGGCATCGCCGAGTTGGGCGGGCACCCGCTCGTGGTGGACACCCAGGTCACCCACTTCGGGCGGGGCGAGACCCTGGCCGACGCCGGCCGGGTGCTGTCCCGCTACGTCGCGGCGATCGTGCTGCGTACCCACGGCGACGACCGGATCGCCGAGGTGGCCGACGGCGCCGGCGTGCCGGTGGTCAACGCGCTCACCGACGGCTTCCATCCCTGCCAGCTCCTGGCCGACCTACTCACCGTCCGCGAGCACTGCGGCGGCACCGCCGGCCGGACGCTGGCGTACGTCGGCGACGCGGCGAACAACCTCGCCCATTCGTACCTGCTGGCCGGGGCGACCGCCGGCATGCACGTCCGGGTCGCCGGGCCGGCGGGCTTCGGCCCCGACCCGGAGGTGGTCGCCCGGGCCGCGAAGATCGCCGCCGGCACCGGGGGTTCGGTGCAGGCGCTGACCGATCCGGTGGCGGCGGTGGCCGGCGCCGACGTGGTCGCCACGGACACCTGGACCTCGATGGGGCAGGAGGACGACGGGCTGGACCGGATCACCCCGTTCCTGCCGTACCAGGTCAACGCCGCGCTGCTCGGGCACGCCGCGCCCGACGCCGTCGTGCTGCACTGCCTGCCCGCGCACCGGGGCGAGGAGATCACCGACGAGGTGCTCGACGGCCCGCAGAGCGTCGTGTTCGACCAGGCGGAGAATCGGCTGCACGCCCAGAAGGCGCTGCTGACGTTCCTCCTCGGGGCCGCGCCCGCCGCCCCGGACGCGGCGGCGCCGGGCGTCGCCGCGACCAGGGAGACACCATGACCGCCCCGCTGACCCGTGCCGCCCGGCACGCCCGCATCGTCGAGCTGATCCGCGACAAGGCGATCCACTCGCAGACCGAGCTGGCCGACCTGCTCTCCGGCGACGGCATCCAGGTCACCCAGGCCACCCTCTCCCGGGACCTCAAGGAGTTGGGCGCGGTCACCGCGCGCGGCGGCGACGGGCGGGCCGTCTACCTCATCCCCGAGGACGGCCACCGGCCGCTGCGCGACGCCGAGGCGGCGCCGGCCCGGCTGGTCCGGCTGCTGCGCGAGCTGCTCAACGGGGTCGACGCCAGCGGCAACATCGCCGTACTGCGCACCCCGCCGGGCGCAGCCCACTACCTGGCCAGCGCGTTGGACCGGGCGGGCCTGCCCGAGGTCGTCGGCACCATCGCCGGCGACGACACCATCCTCGTCGTGGCCCGCGAGGCCGTCGGCGGGGCCGCGCTCGGCGACAAGCTCGCCGGCTGGGCCCGCCGCGAAGAGAACGTCGAAGGGAACACCACACCATGACCGAGCGGGTCGTGCTCGCCTACTCCGGAGGGCTCGACACCTCCGTCGCCATCCCGTACCTGGCCGAGGAGACCGGCGCCGAGGTGATCGCCGTGGCGGTGGACGTCGGGCAGGGCGGCGAGGACCTCGACGCCATCCGGCAGCGCGCCCTGGACTGCGGCGCCGTGGAGTCGGAGGTGGTCGACGCGCGCGACGAGTTCGCCGCCGGGTACTGCCTGCCGGCCATCCGCGCGAACGCGCTCTACATGGACCGCTACCCGTTGGTCTCCGCACTGTCCCGGCCGCTGATCGTCAAGCACCTGGTGGCCGCGGCGCGCAAGCACGGCGGCACCATCGTGTCGCACGGCTGCACCGGCAAGGGCAACGACCAGGTCCGTTTCGAGGTCGGCCTCGGCGCGCTCGCCCCCGACCTGAGGATCGTCGCGCCGGCCCGGGACTTCGCCTGGACGCGGGACAAGGCGATCGCCTTCGCCGAGGAGAAGGGGCTGCCGATCGACGTGTCGGCGAAGTCCCCGTACTCCGTCGACCAGAACCTGTGGGGCCGCGCCGTCGAGACGGGCTTTCTGGAGGACATCTGGAACGCGCCGATCGAGGACCTCTACTCGTACACCTGCGACCCGGCGCAGGAGCGCGACGCCGACGAGGTCGTGATCACCTTCGACGCCGGCGTCCCGGTGGCGATCGACGGCGAGACCGTCACCCCGTACCAGGCGATCCGGGAGCTCAACCGGCGCGCGGGCGCCCAGGGCGTCGGCCGGCTCGACATGGTCGAGGACCGCCTGGTCGGCATCAAGAGCCGCGAGGTGTACGAGGCACCGGGCGCGATCGCGCTGATCACCGCCCACCAGGAGCTGGAGGCGGTGACCGTGGAGCGGGACCTGGCCCGGTTCAAGCGCGGCGTCGACCAGCGCTGGGGGGAGCTGGTCTACGACGGCCTCTGGTTCTCGCCGCTGAAGCGCGCGCTGGACGCGTTCATCGACGACGCGCAGCGGCACGTCACCGGCGAGGTGCGGCTGACCCTGCACGGCGGCCGGGCCACCGTCACCGGGCGCCGCTCCGAGGCCAGCCTCTACGACTTCGGCATGGCCACCTACGACACCGGCGACACCTTCGACCAGTCCCTGGCGAAGGGCTTCGTGCGGCTCTGGGGCCTGCCCAGCGAGATGGCCGCCGCACGGGACGCCCGGTTGGGCGGCTGCTGACCATGACCACCAGAATGGGCGCCGTGGACGACAAGAGCCTGACCGAGAACAGCGCCGCCACCAACCGCACGAGCCTGTGGGGCGGCCGATTCGCCGGCGGCCCCGCCGAGGCCCTGGCCCGCCTGTCGGTGAGCGTGCAGTTCGACTGGCGGCTGGCCCCGTACGACATCGCGGCGTCCCGGGCGCACGCCCGGGTGCTCGCGGGGGCCGGCCTGCTCGACCCGGAGGAACTGGGCCGCATCCTCGCGGCCCTGGACGATCTGGAGGCCGCCTGCGCCTCCGGGCAGTTCCGTCCCACGGTCGACGACGAGGACGTGCACACCGCCCTGGAGCGCGGCCTGCTGGAGCGGCTCGGCAGCCTCGGCGGCAAGCTGCGCGCCGGCCGGTCCCGCAACGACCAGGTCGCCACCGACCTGCGGCTCTACCTGCGCGACCACGCCCGGGGCGTGGCCGGTCGGCTGGTCGAGCTGGCCGAGGCCCTGGTCGAGCAGGCCGAGCGGCACGTGGAGACCGCCGCACCCGGCATGACGCACCTGCAGCACGCCCAGCCGGTCACGTTCGGGCACTGGCTGCTGGCCCACGTGCAGCCGCTGCTGCGCGACCTGGAGCGGCTGAGCGACTGGGACCACCGCACGGCGGTCAGCCCGCTCGGCGCGGGCGCGCTCGCCGGTTCCGGCCTGCCGCTGGACCCGGTGGCCGTCTCCAAGGAGCTGGGCTTCCGCACGTCCTTCGCCAACTCGATGGACGCGGTCGCCGACCGGGACTTCGTCGCCGAGTTCCTGTTCGTCACCGCGATGATCGGGGTGCACCTGTCCCGCCTCGGCGAGGAGGTGGTGCTCTGGACGTCGCAGGAGTTCGGCTGGGTGGAGCTGGACGACGCGTTCGCCACCGGTTCGTCGATCATGCCGCAGAAGAAGAACGCGGACATCGCCGAACTGGCCCGGGGCAAGTCCGGCCGGCTGGTCGGCGGGCTGATGAGCGTGCTCACCATGCTCAAGGGCCTGCCGATGAGCTACGACCGGGACATGCAGGAGGACAAGGAGCCGGCCTTCGACGCGGTCGACACCCTGGAGCTGCTGCTGCCGGCGCTCGCCGGGATGATCTCCACGATGACCGTACGCGCCGACCGGCTCGTGGCCGCCGCGCCGGTCGGGTTCTCCCTCGCCACCGAGGTGGCGGACTGGCTGGTGCGCCGCAACGTGCCGTTCCGCGACGCGCACGAGATCACCGGGCGGCTGGTGGCGCTCTGCGTGGCCCGGGACTGCGCCCTCGACGAGGTCAGCGACGACGACCTCGCGGCCGTCAGCGAGCACCTCGACCCGTCGGTGCGCGACGTGCTCTCGGTCCGCTCGGCGCTCGCCGCCCGGATCACGCCCGGCTCGACCGGTCCCGGGCCGGTCGCCGACCAGCTCGCCGCCGCCGCCGACAAGCTCGCCACCTGGCGGGAGTGGGCCGCCGAGCGGGTCGTACCCCGCTGAGTCGCCGACCCCGCGCGGCGCCGCCGGCGTCGCGCGGGGTTCAGCCCGCCGGGCGCTCCCGCTTCGGCAGCTTCGCCACCACCGCGTCGTACGAGGCGTCGACCGCCTCGATCAGCTCCTCCTCGTCGATGCCGCCGGCCAGGCGCAGCGTGTTCCAGCCGGCGCGCCCGATGTACGGCGACGGCCGCGCGTCGCCCGGGTGCCGGTGCAGCCACTCGTCGGCCACGTCCCGGCTCGGGCCGCACTTCACCCCGACGGTCGGCTGGTCGCCGCCGGCGGAGCCGAGGAAGGCGAAGATCCGGCTGCCGACCTTCACCACCTCGTCGCCCTCCCACGGCCGGTCGAGCCAGGCTCCCGGCTTCCCCAGGCAGTACGCCAGCATCTCCTCGCGCGTCATCGCGTCCTCCTCGACACCGATCCCGCGCCCAGTCTCGTCCATCGGCGGCGTCACCCGGTGGTGGCGGTGCGGGCGGAGAGCCGTTCGAAGCGCTGCTTGGCGGCCTGCGCGCTGCCCAGCCCGAGCCCGTACGCGATCTGCTGCCAGGTCAGTCCGCGGCTGCGGGCCAGCGTCAGCAGCCCCGCCTCCATCGTGTCGACCTCGGCGCGCAGGTGCGGCACGAGGGTGAGCGCCGCGACGAGGTCCGCCTCGTCGACGGGCTCCTCGTCGGACTCCACCTCGGCCCCGCCGGCGGCCAGGGCGATGACGAGCGCGACCGCCTCGTAGGTGTCCGGTACGTACGGGTTGGTGTGCCGGCGGCGCCGCGTCTCGGTGCCGGCGTGCCGCTCGCTGATCCGGTGCAGCGCCTCGTAGGTGCGGTGGGCCCGGGACGCGCCGGCGTCGGGGGCGGTGAAGGAATCGGTCATGCGAGCACCTCATCACTTCAACGCTACGTTGTCAACGGAATGTTGAGGGCTCTCCGGCATTGGGCGGCGCCGGCGGATAGGGTCGTGCTCGTGGTGGCGTACTCCCAGCGCCGGCCCGCCGACCTCGCGGGGCTGGCCGACCTGCTCGCCGGCCCGGTGGTGCCGGCCGCCCGGGCCCTGCTCGGCTGCCGGCTGACCGCCGGCGACGTGACCGTCCGGATCACCGAGGTCGAGGCGTACGCCGGGACGGCCGGCGACCCGGCGTCGCACGCGCACCGCGGTCGCACCCCGCGTAACGCCGTCATGTTCGGGCCGGCCGGGCACGCCTACGTCTACTTCACCTACGGCATGCACTGGTGCATGAACGTCGTCACGGGCATCGAGGGGGAGGCCTCGGCGGTGCTGCTGCGCGCCGGCGAGGTGGTCGACGGCGTCGAGACGGCCCGCGCCCGGCGCCCCGCCGTACGCCGGGACGTCGAACTCGCGCGCGGGCCCGCCCGGCTCTGCGCGGCCCTGGGCATCGACAAGAGCGCCTACGGTCGCTGGCTGCTCAACGACGGTCCGGTCCGGCTGCGCCCGGCCGAGGTGCCGGTGCCCGACGAGGCGGTCGCCGCCGGGCCGCGCGTCGGCGTCACCGGCGCGCACGACGTGCCGTGGCGGTTCTGGATCACCGGCGACCCGACGGTCAGCGCCTACCGCCGGCACGTGCCGCGCCGGCGGTCGTGACGCGGCTGTCGTCAGAGGGCGGAGGCCAAAGTGGCGCAGCCGGCCCGGCCCGCCGGCAGGCCGTTCCAGTCCCGCCGGGCGACGGCCTGTCGGCGGTACGCGGGAACGACGTCAGCCGAGCAGTTGCTGGAACTCCGCCGGCGTCAACCCGGCCTGACGGAGGATGGAGGCGAGAGTTCCCCGCTTGATCGTGTTGTGCTGTGGAACGACGACAACGTTGCCGGCAGAGTTGCGGTAGACCGCATGGCTTCCTTTGGTCCGTACGTGTTCGAATCCGGCCTTGGTGAGTGCGGCGAGGACCCTGCGTAGCGGGAGATCGGCGAGTGCCGGGCTCATGCGGCCTTTTCCACCTGGAAGGATGTCACCAGCGGAGTCGCCTCGATGCTCGGCTCGAAGGCCTCGTCGAGGTAGACCTCCACCGCTTCCCTCAGGTTGGCCATGGCGTCATCGAGTGTCTCGCCCTGGCTGGCGACATCCAGCTCAAGGCATCGGGCGACGTACCAGTCGTCTTCCTGGTGAACCGCCGCAGTGAATGTCCGAACCATCAAGGTCCTCCTGATCCGGCGAGTCGGCTCCGTCATTTTACGCGTCAGGCGGTTCGTGGGACACGTTGTGCCAGGGCGCCACGCGCGGCGCCTTTCGAAGCGAGGCACCTGCGCGGACAGGTGGCGGCGGCCACCGGCGGTGCCTCCGGTGGCGGAATAGTTGACTCGTCAAACATGTTGTGCGGTGCGTCCGGGCGCCGCAGCGGCCCCGGCCAGGGACAACGCGAGGAGCTGGTCATGCAGTTCGGAGTCTTCACCGTCGGCGACGTCACGGTCGACCCGACCACCGGTCGCGAGCCGACCGAGCATGAGCGGATCAAGGCCATGGTCACCATCGCGCTCAAGGCCGAGGAGGTCGGCCTCGACGTCTTCGCCACCGGCGAGCACCACAACCCGCCGTTCGTGCCGTCGTCGCCCACCACCATGCTGGGCTTCATCGCCGCCCGCACCGAGCGCCTGCTGCTCTCCACCTCCACCACGCTGATCACCACCAACGACCCGGTGAAGATCGCCGAGGACTACGCGATGCTCCAGCACCTCGCCGACGGCCGGGTGGACCTGATGATGGGGCGCGGCAACACCGGGCCGGTCTACCCGTGGTTCGGCCAGGACATCCGCAACGGCATCCCCCTGGCCATCGAGAACTACGACCTGCTGCACCGGCTCTGGCGCGAGGACGTGGTCGACTGGAAGGGCCGCTTCCGTACCCCGTTGCAGTCGTTCACGTCGACGCCGCGCCCGCTCGACGGCGTGCCGCCGTTCGTCTGGCACGGCTCGATCCGCAGCCCCGAGATCGCCGAGCAGGCCGCCTACTACGGCGACGGCTTCTTCGCCAACCACATCTTCTGGCCGAAGGAGCACACCCAGCGGATGGTCGGGCTCTACCGGCAGCGCTACGCCCACTACGGCCACGGCTCCGCCGACCAGGCCATCGTGGGCCTCGGCGGGCAGGTGTTCATGCGGCGCAACTCGCAGGACGCGGTGCGGGAGTTCCGGCCGTACTTCGACAACGCGCCCGTCTACGGGCACGGCCCGTCGCTGGAGGAGTTCACCGCGCAGACCCCGCTGACCGTCGGCAGCCCGCAGCAGGTCATCGACCGCACGCTGGGCTTCCGCGACTACGTCGGCGACTACCAGCGCCAGCTGTTCCTCATGGACCACGCCGGCCTGCCCCTGAAGACCGTGCTGGAGCAGCTCGACCTGCTCGGCGAGGAGGTCGTCCCCGTGCTGCGCAAGGAGTTCGAGTCGCTGCGCCCGGCGCACGTGCCGGCCGCGCCCACCCACGCGACCCTGCGGGACGCCGCCACCAGCGGCGACGCCGCGGATCGCGCCGGGACGGGAGCGGGCCGATGACCCGCCGCACCCTCGCCGTGGTGTCGGCCGGGCTGGGGCGGCCCTCGTCGACCCGGCTGCTCGCCGACCAGCTCGCCGCGGCCACCCGCGACGAGCTGGCCCGGCGCGGCGACGACGTCGACGTCCGCCCCGTCGAGCTGCGCGAGCACGCCCACGACATCGTCAACCACCTGCTGACGGGCTTCCCGTCGCCCGCGCTGCGGGAGGTGCTCGACACGGTCACCGGCGCGGACGGGCTGATCGCCGTCACGCCGATCTTCCACGCCTCGTACAACGGGCTGTTCAAGTCGTTCTTCGACCTGGTCGGGCCCGGCGCGCTCGCGGACCGGCCGGTGCTGGTCGGCGCCACCGGCGGAACGGCCCGGCACTCGCTGGCGCTGGAACACGCTCTCCGTCCGATGTTCGCCCACCTGCGGTCCGTCGTGGTTCCCACCGCGGTCTTCGCCGCTCCGGAGGACTGGTCCGCCGGGTCCGCCGACGGCGCGCTGCGGGCGCGGATCGCCCGCGCCGGCGGCGAGCTGGCCGATCAGGTCCACCGGCGGCCGGCGTCCACCGGCCCCGCCGACCCGTTCGCCCTCACCACCAGCTTCGACGAGCTGCTCGGCGGCAGGGACCACTGATCGCCGCCGACCCGCCGACCCCGCCCGGGGCCGGCGGGTCGGGGCACGTCAGCGGGCGTGACCGTACGGGCGGGCCACCAGCACCGGGCAGTGCGCGTGCTGCACGAGGGCCTGGCTGACGGAGCCGAGCAGCAGCCCGGCGAACCCGCCCCGGCCCCGGGAGCCGACCACCACCAGCGCCGCGTCCCCGCTGGCCTCGACGAGTGCCTGCTCGGCCTTCGGCGCCCGGAGCACCCGCTCCTCCACGGCCAGCCCCGGGTGGCTGCCACGGACGGCCGCCGCGGCGGTGGCCAGCAGCTCGGCGGCCTGCGTCTCCGTCGCCTCGTCCGCCGGCGCGCGGTCCGGGGGCCCGACGTGCAACAGCACCAGCCCGTCGCCCCGGCGGGCCGCCTCGTCGGCCGCGTACCCGACCGCCAGCTCGGCGGGCTCCGACCCGTCCACCCCGACCAGCACCGGCCCGGCGACGGGGATCGGCTCCTCGGCGGGGCGCACCACCAGCACCGGGCAGTGCGCGTGGGCGGCCACCTGCGTGCCGACCGAGCCGAGCAGCAGCCCGGCGAAGCCGCCCAGCCCCCGGCTGCCCACCACCACCAGCTCGGCCCGCCGGGACTCCTCCACCAGCGTCGCACCCGGCCCGCCCGCCACCTGGCGTACCTCGACGGTCAGCCCCGGGCAGCGCTCGGCGAGGTCGGCGGCCGTCGTCTCCAACATCTTCTGCGCCTCCTCGGTCGGCGCCGGCAACCCCAGGTCGTACGGGTTGACCGGCACGCCGTAACCGAGCGGATGCAGGTATCCGTGCACCAGGTGCAGGGGGCGGGACCGCAGCACGGCGGCCCGGGCGGCGTGCTCCGCCGCCAGCAGGCTCGCCGGTGATCCGTCCACACCCACCACCACGGGTCGGTTCATGAGCCCTCCCAGAGATCGATCAGGCCATTGTCGACGGGGCACCGCCGACCCGCCGGCATTTGCGTCGACGCCGTCGCGCCGGCCGGGGGAGCGGCCGACGCGACGGCGTCGTGGTGCGGTGACCGGATCAGGACGCGTCGGCCCGCTTCGGGTGCCGCACGATCACCAGCGGGCAGTGCGCGTGGTGCAAAACCGCGTGGCTGACCGAGCCGAGCAGCAGCCCGCCCAGCGCGCCCCGGCCGCGCGCCCCCACGACCACCAGCTGGGCCTTCTTCGACTCCTCCACCAGTACGCCGCCCGGGGAGCCCCGGACCAGCCGGTGCTGCACCGGCACGTCGGGATAGCGCTCGGCGAAACCGGCGACGGACTCCGCGAGGGCGCGTTCCTCGTCCGCGGCGTAGGCGTCCAGGTCGTACACCAGGGGCAGGATGTCGCCCGGGCCGGCCGGCGTGGGATAGAGCCAGGCCTGCACCGCGACCAGCGGGGCACCCCGGCGGCTCGCCTCCTCGAAGGCGAACTCCACGGCCTCGAGGGAGCACTCGGAGCCGTCCACGCCCACGACGACCGGGCCGTCGGCGCGCACCTCGCCACGCACCACGAGGACGGGCACCTGCGCGTGGGCGGAGACCTGCACGGTGGACGAGCCGAGCAGCAGCCCGGCGAAGCCGCCCAGGCCCCGGTGGCCAAGCACCAGAAGGGCGGCGTCCTGGGACTGCGCGAGCAGGACGGGGGTCGCCGCGCCGTCGACCACCACACCCGTCACCGGCACGTCCGGGGCGACCTTCGTGGCTTCGGCGATCGCCTCGGCGACGTACCGCTCGGCCTGGTTGCGTAGGCCGGCGCCGGCCGGCGCGCCCTCGGCGGCACCGAGCGGGGCGCGCGTCAGGGGCCAGATGAAGGCGTGCACGACCCGCAGCGGACGCTGCCGCTGCGCTGCCTCCCGCGCCGCCGCCCGGACCGCGTCGAGCGCGGCGGCCGAGCCGTCCACACCCACCACGACGGGGGCACCGGTGTTGATGGTCATCGACTCCTCCTTCGTCCACCTTCAGCCTGCTCCGTCCGCACGCTACCCGTCAGAGGCGGTCGTCCCGACCAGCGGGACCTTGGTCCCGAATCGCAGGCTGACGGTCACCGGCCGGGCCGTCCGACACCGACGCGCTCCGCGCGGGCCCTCCGACACCGGCCACCGCGTCCGGACCCCCTGCGCTCCCGTCCGGCAGGGGCGCGTCCGTCGGGCCGTCGCCGCCACCCGGGCGGCGGGCCAGCCGCAGCACCAGCCCGGGCAGCACGCTGACGGCGGCGCAGGCCAGCAGTTCCGCCGCGTCGAGCGGCTGCGTGCCGAGCAGCTCCCGCAGTGGCGGCAGCAGCACCCCGGCGACCTGGAGCAGCGCGGAGACCGCCACCGCGACCGGCAGCGCCAGGTTGCCGTGCCGGGCGCCGTGCGGTCGCGGCGCGCGGACCGCGAGCGCCACCCCGAGCTGGGCCAGGCCGAGCACCACGAAGACCACCGACTGCCAGGGCCGGTCCCAGTGCGCGGCGAGCACGCCGGCGCCGAGCACCACGGCGGCGATCAGACCGCCGGTGACCAGCACGTCGCGGCCCAGGCCGGCCCCGAGCACCGACTCCGACGGGGAGCGCGGCGCCCGGCGCAGGGTGCCGGGCTCCGCCGGCTCCGCGCCCAGCGCCACGCCCGGCACGCCGTGGGTGAGCAGGTTCACCCAGAGGATCTGCGCCGGCAGCAGCGGTACGGCCAGCCCGAACAGCGGGCCGAGCAGCATCACGGCGATCTCGGCGACCCCACCCGAGAGCGCGTAGCGCAGGAACCGCCGGATGTTGTCGTAGATGCGGCGGCCCTCACCGATCGCGGCGGCCACCGTGGACAGGTCGTCGTCGACGAGCACCAGGTCGGCGGCCTGCCGGGCGACCTCCGTGCCGCCGCCCATCGCCACCCCGATGTCGGCGCGACGCAGCGCGGGGGCGTCGTTCACCCCGTCGCCGGTCATCGCCACCACGTGCCCCCGCGACTGGAGGCCGGCGATGATGTCGAGCTTCTGCTCCGGCTGGGTCCGCGCGAACACCCGCGCCTGCGGGTGCGCCCGCGCCGGGTCGCCGTCGTCCCCGCGTACCACCGGGTCGCCCTCGCGCCAGAGCCCCAACTGGCCGCCGATCGCCGCGGCGGTCGCCGGGTGGTCGCCCGTGACCAGCACCAGCCGGACCCCGGCGTCGTCGAAGCTGCCCGCGATGTCGGCCGCCCCCGCGCGCAGCGGGTCGCCCACGGCGACCAGCCCCACGGGCCGCAGCCCGACCGGCCGGGCGGGATCGGCCGGCGGGGCGTCCACCACGGCGGACGCGACGGCCAGCACCCGCAGCCCCTCGGCGGCTAGCCGGTGCGCGACGGCGGTCAGCTCGGCGATCTCCTCGGCGGAGGCGTCGACAAGCGGCGCGGCCAGCACGTTCTCCGGCGCGCCCTTGCACACCACCAGGTACCGCCGGTCGCAGGAGCGGTGCACGGTGGTCATCCGGCGCAGCTCCTGGTCGAAGGGGTGCTCCGCGACGCGCGGCCACGCCGACCGGGTGAGTTCCGGGTCGAGGCCGCACCGGCCGGCGAAGGCGACCAGGGCCGCCTCCAGCGGGTCGCCGACGGCGGCCCACTCCGGCCGCTCGTCGGTGGGCGGGGCCAGGGTCGCGTCGTTGCAGAGCAGCCCGGCGCGCGCCAGGCGGCGCAGGTCGTCCGGTACGGCCACCGGCGCCCCCTGCTGGTGCACCGCGCCCTGCGGCGCGTAACCGCTGCCGGTGACGCCGTAGCGGGAGCCGCCGGCGGTGACGGCGTGCTGCACCGCCATCCGGCCCTCGGTGAGCGTGCCCGTCTTGTCGGAGGCGATGACGGTGACGGAGCCGAGCGTCTCGACCGCGTGCAGCCGGCGGGGGATGGCCCGCGCCCCGGCCATCCGGCGGGCGCCGAGGGCGAGGGCGAGGGTGACGACGGCCGGCAGCGACTCGGGCACGGCCGCCACCACGAGGCTCACCGCGGTGACCGCCATGTCGACCACCGGCCGCCCGCCGACGACGCCGATGACGAAGACCAGCCCCGAGAGCACCACCGCGGCGAAACCGAGCATCCGGCCGAGCCCCGCGAGGCGGCGCTGCAACGGGGTGGCGGCGGGCCGGGTGGACGCCACCAGGGCGGTGATCCGGCCGAGCGCGCTCGCGGCGCCCGTGCGTACGACCGTGCCGGTGGCCCGCCCGGTGGTGACCACGGTCCCCGCGCTGGCCTCCTCGCCCACGGCCCGGGTCACCGGCACCGACTCCCCGGTCAGCGCCGACTCGTCGACGCTCAGCCGGGCCGCCTCGGCGAGCAGCAGGTCGGCCGGGACCACGTCGCCGGCCTCGACCCGCACCAGGTCACCACGGACGAGGTCGGCGGCGGGCAGGACGACGTCCCGGCCGTCCCGGACGACCCGGGCGGTGGGCGCGGCGAGCTGGTCCAACGCGGCGATCGCCTGGTCGGCGCGGACCTCCTGCACCACGCCGATGGCGGTGTTCACCAGCACCACCAGCACGATCACCGCGGTGTCCGGGTAGTCGCGCAGCACGGTGGTGACCACGGCGGCGGCCAGCAGCAACGCCACCAGCGGGTCGCTGAGCTGGTGCAGGACGCGCCCGCCCAGACGGCGCCGGGCCGGCGCGACCGCCGCGTTCGGCCCGTCCGCGCGCAGCCGGGCGGCGGCCTCCGCCGAGCTGAGCCCGGCCGCCGGCCTGGTCGAGGTGTCAGCGGGCACCGGTACGCCCCCACGGCCGCCGTTCTCCGCACCGTCCCACATCGCCCTCCGCCCTGCCGGCGCCGTCGCGGCGCACCGTCCCGATCCCACCCTCGTCCCGTCGGACGGCACCGGCCAGGGGAGTTCCGCCCAACCGACCCGGGACCAACGGCCCTGCCGCCCACGGCCGGCGCGCGGGTGCGACGCGGATCCGGGCGTCCCGGCCAGCGGTCCGGTGTGACGCGGATCCCGCAGCGCCACCGGGCCACCGGGCGTCCCGGCCAGCCGGGCGCCAGCGGTCCGGTTGTCGGTGGTCGGCCCTATCCTCGGGCCCGTGACCGCCGAGCTGCGCCTGCGCCCCGTCCGCGACGACGACCTGCCCCACTTCTTCGCCCACGAGCAGGACGCCGAGGCCAACTGGATGGCCGCCTTCGGGCCGGAGGACCCGACCGACCGGGAGCGCTTCGACGCCCACTGGCGCCGCGTGCGCGCCGACGAGCGCAACGTCCCACGCACCGTGGTCGTCGGCGACGAGGTCGTCGGCCACGTGGTCGCGTTCCCGGCCGACGGGCGCACCGAGGTCAGCTACTGGATCAACCCGCGACGCTGGGGTCGGGGCCACGCCACCGCGGCGCTCGCCGCGCTGCTGCGCGAGCTGCCCCAACGGCCGGTGCACGCCCGCGCCGCCAAGGACAACCGCGCCTCGCTCGCCGTGCTGCGCAAGTGCGGCTTCGTCGTCATCGGCGAGGACCGGGGCTACGCCAACGGCCGGGGCACCGAGGTGGAGGAATGGGTGCTGGAGCTGGCCGGCGACTGACCCGCCGCCGCCCGCCGGGTCACCGCATCCGCGCGAGCACTACTCTCGCGGGGTGAACTGGCTGGAACTGATCGGCTGGACCGGCTCCGCGCTGCTGGTCTGGTCGCTGCTGCAGACGCGCATCCTCCGGCTGCGTGCCCTGAACCTGGTCGGCTGTCTGATCCTGATCGGCTACAACGCCGCCGTGCAGGTCTGGCCCATGGTCGGGCTGAACGTCGTACTCGCCGTGATCAACGTCTGGTACCTGCGGAGCATGCTCGCCACCCGCCACGACGAGGCCACCTACCAGGTGGTCGAGGTCGGCGTCGACGACCAGTTCCTGGCCCACACGCTGAGTGTGCACGCCGCCGACATCGCCCGGTTCAACCCCGGCTTCCGCTGGCCCCCCGGCACCGCCGCCGAACGCTCGGCGTTCCTGGTCGTACGCGCCGACGAGGTGGTCGGCGTGGTGCTGTCACACGCCGAGGCCGACGGCGTGGCGCAGGTCGACCTCGACTACGTGACCCGGCGGTTCCGGGACTTCACCCCGGGCGAGTTCGTCTACCGGCGCAGCAGCCTCTTCACCGACCGGGGCTTCCGCCGGGTGATCACCCCGCCCGGCATGGTCGCCCCGTACTACCACCGGCTGGGTTTCCGCCCCGAGGGCCGCTCGTACGCCCTCGACCTGCCCGCCCCGCCGGTCGCCGGGCGGATCTGATCACATCCCGCCCGGGGCGAGGATTCGCCGGCCGGTCCGGTGGGCACAGAGTGCCCTACGCCGGCCGGGGCCTTCGGCCGGCGGTGACCGTCGTACCGGCGGGCACCTGTCCCGCGTGAGGAGAGCCGGGCGTGCAGAGCATCTGGACCCAACTGGCCCTGGTCGGCGTCCTGGTCGTCCTCAACGCGGTCTTCGCGGGCAGCGAGATGGCCCTGGTCTCGCTGCGGGACAGCCAGATCCAGCGGCTGGAACGCACCAGCCGGGCCGGGCGGGTGCTGGCCCGCCTCGCCAAGGACCCGAACCGCTTCCTGGCCACCATCCAGATCGGGATCACCCTCGCCGGCTTCCTCGCCTCCGCCGCGGCGGCGGTGTCGCTGGCCAAGCCCCTCGTACCGCTCCTCAGCGCGTTCGGCGGCGCCGCCGAGACCGTCGCGATCGTGGCGGTCACCCTGGTGCTGACCTTCGTCACCCTCGTCTTCGGCGAGCTGGCCCCGAAGCGGATCGCCATGCAGGCCGCCGAGCGGTGGGCCCTGCTTGTGGCCCGCCCGCTCGACCTGCTCTCCTCCGTGACCCGGCCGGCCGTCTGGGCCCTCGGCGCCACCAGCGACCTGGTGGTACGCCTCGTCGGGCTCAACCCGAAGCACGAGCCCGACGAGATCGGCCCCGACGAGCTGCGGGACATCGTCGCCGGCAACCACGGCTTCACCAAGGAGCAGCGGACCATCATCGCCGGCGCCGTCGAGATCGCCGACCGGCAGCTGCGGGCGGTCCTCGTACCCCGGTTGCAGGTCTTCACGCTCGACAGCGGCACCACGGCGGAGGCCGCGCGGCTGCTGCTGGCCGCCACCGGCCACTCCCGGGCGCCGGTGGTCCGGCACGGCGGCCTCGACGACGCGGTCGGCGTGATCCACCTGCGTGACCTCGTCGGCGTCCCCGAGGACCGGCCGGTCGACGAGTGCGCCCGCCCGCCGATGCTGCTGCCGGACTCCCTGCCGGTGGTGGACGCGCTGCGGCAGTTCAAGGCCGAACGCCAGCACATCGCCCTGGTGGTCGACGAGCGGGGCGCGGTCGACGGGATCGTCACCCTGGAGGACATCCTCGAGGAGATCGTCGGGGAGATCTACGACGAGACCGACCGGGACGTGCGCTCCGTGCGCACCGAGCCCGACGGCGCCCTGCTGCTCCCCGGCACCTTCCCCGTGCACGACCTCGTCGATCTGGGCGTCGAGCTGCCCAGCCGTCCCGGCGGCGACTACACCACCATCGCGGGCCTCCTGCTCGCCTGCCTCGGCCACATCCCCACCGTGGCGGGGGAGAGCGTCGTCGTGGACGGCTGGGAGCTGGAGGTGACCCGCATCGACCACCGCGCGATCGTCGGGGTCCGGCTGCGCCGGGGGGCCGAGCCGGCGCCCGACGAGGCCGAGGCCGTGCTGGACGAGGCCCGGGGCTGAACGCGTCCCCGCTGCCGCCGTGCGGCCGGCGCCGTCACGCGCCTCGGCCGGTCAGGCCGGGTAGAGGTTCTGCAGCCGGACCTGGCCGCGGGCCACGAGCCGGGCGTCGGCGTCGGTGATCTCCACCTGCCAGAGCTGCTGGCTGCGCCCCCGGTGCACGGGGGTGCCCACGGCGGTCAGCTCGCCGTCGCGGACAGCGCGCAGGAAGTCCGTCTGGTTCGACACGCCCACGACGCGTCCGCGCTCGCCGAGCCACAGCGACCCGCCGATGCTGGCAGCCGTCTCGACCACCGAGCAGTACACGCCGCCGTGCTGGATCCCGAACGGCTGGTGCAGCTCGGGGCGGACCTGCCAACGGATCACCACCCGGTCGCCGTCGACCTCGTCGAGCTTGAGGCCGAGCAGGGCGACGAAGCCACCCGTCAGATCCGGCACGTCCACGGTGGTCCCCTCCTTGATCACGGCGTGGCCAGCCTACGCCGCGGCTCGCCCGGGCAAACCCGGTACTGCCCGCCGGGGCTCGTGAGGGAGAATCGGTGACCGTGACCGACAGCAGCCTCCCGCCGCCCGGGCGGGACTCCCTGACCGACGACCTGCACTGGCGGGGCCTGATCCAGGACTCCACCGGCCTCGACGAGCTGCGTGCGCTGCTCGACGGCGGCTCCACCGCCTACTACGTGGGCTTCGATCCGACAGCGCCGAGCCTGCACGTCGGCCACCTCATGCAGGTCGCCACGGCCCGTCGGCTCCAGCTCGCCGGGCACCGGCCGCTGCTGCTCGTCGGCGGCGCCACCGGCCAGATTGGCGACCCGAAGGAGAGCGCCGAGCGGAGCCTCAACCCGCCCGAGGTGGTCGCCGGCTGGGTGGCGCGGATCCGCGACCAGCTCGCCCCCTTCGTCTCGTACGAGGGGGAGAACGCGGCGCACCTGGTCAACAACCTGGACTGGACCGGCGAGATGTCGGTGGTCGAGTTCCTCCGCGACGTCGGCAAGCACTTCCCGGTCAACAAGATGCTGGCCCGGGAGGTGGTGAAGGCGCGGCTGGAGAGCGGCATCAGTTTCACCGAGTTCAGCTACCAACTGCTCCAGGCGAACGACTTCTTCGAGCTGCACCGCCGGCACGGCTGCCGGCTCCAGTTCGGCGGCTCGGACCAGTGGGGCAACATCACCGCCGGCGTCGACTACGTCCGCCGGCGCGGTGCCGGGCCCGTGCAGGCGTTCACCACGCCGCTGGTGACGAAGTCCGACGGCACGAAGTTCGGCAAGACCGAGGGCGGCGCCATCTGGCTCGACCCCGAGATGACCAGCCCGTACGCGTTCTACCAGTTCTGGGTCAACGTCGACGACCGGGACGTGAGTCGCTACCTGCGCTACTTCAGCTTCCGCTCCCGGGAGGAGCTGGAGGCGCTGGAGAAGGAGACCGCCGAGCGTCCGGCGGCCCGGGCGGCGCAGCGTGCGCTCGCCGAGGAGCTGACCACGCTGGTGCACGGCGAGCGGGAGATGGCACAGGTGGTCGCCGCGAGCCAGGCGCTCTTCGGCCGGGGCTCGCTGGACGGGTTGGCGCCGGCGACGCTGCGGGCCGCGCTGACCGAGGCCGGTCTCGTGCACGTCGACGAGCTGCCCGACGTCGCCGGGCTGCTGCGGGACTCCGGGCTGGTGCAGAGCCTCAAGGAGGCGCGTCGGGTGATCGCCGAGGGCGGCGCCTACGTGAACAACACCCGGATCACCGAGACGGACGCCACCGTGGGCCCCGGCGACCTGCTGCACGGCCGGTACCTGGTGCTGCGCCGCGGCAAGCGGTCGTTCGCCGGTGTCGAGCTGCGGGGTTAGCCGTACGTTCCAGACGTGACGTGGGACGCCCGCGGCGGATTTGACGATCGATCCGCCGGGGGCGTAACTTTCTCTCTGCCAGCGCGGAACGGACGAACCGGGGCAAAGTAACCGGAGGCCGGGCGCGGCAACGAGCTTTCGGGTCCGGCGAGTTGCACTCACCGGCCCGTGACCGGGCGGTGCCCCGGATCCGCCGCGAGGCGGATTTGGCGAGGCGGAGCCGACCGGGTATGGTTCATCGCCGGTAGGGAACCGGGCGAGCTCGCGGGAGACCCGCGGCGGCCGGCCTGCCGGAAGTCACAATCGACAACGGCGCAAGCCGATGTCGCGTGGCGCCCGGAAATCGGGTTGAAGTGGTGCGGATCGCTACGAAGCGGTTTGACACGGCGGAAACCACCGGGTAACGTAGTAAAAGTGCCCGGCGCGAGAGCGGCGGACACGGTGAACGAAATGCCCCGGGTCGGGTGCTCCACGGTGTGGGGTTTCTGGGCGGTGTGTGGTTGTTCTTTGAGAACTCAACAGGGTGCTTGATAAG
>NZ_JBICUN010000030.1:0-47397 GCF_043198195.1 Micromonospora sp. NPDC048868 | reverse complement strand
CCCAACGCGATGGAGACCTCACCGGTTACGACCATCGCTCGCATTCACACACTGAGCCAAGCCCACAATGGGCAAAGGCTACCGAACCACCCTCTCAGCGTGGCGGTCCTTCTTGCCGTGACGATCGCGGGGTTGTCGGCCACCGTCGTGGCCGGGGCGATCGGCTGCCGCGCCGCTTCGCGGCTTGCCACCGAGTACCTGGGACCAGGCGCGCGGAGAGCCGCCGACATGGCCAGCCGCCCCGGCCTTCGGGCCGGGGCGGTAACCCGTACACAACCGGGCAGCCGCGCGCCCACAGCGCAGCCGTGCCTTGGTGCGGGTGGCCCATGACGACGTTGGTCGGCAGCCGCTGCTACTCCGCAAGCTCCGGATGGTGCCCGCGGTTGAAGGCTCTTCGCTCGGCATCGATGAGGAGTGCGTGTACCTCTGCTTCGTTCCGCTCCACGAAGTCGGCATAGGCACCAAGGGTCAAGATCATGGCGTAAGTCCTGGTCCGAACCGACAGGTCTCCGATCGCAACGTCCTCACCCAGCTCGAAGCGGATGAGGGCCTCGGTCTCCAGCCAGGGCAGTTCCGGGCCGAACGCGCGCCGCATGGCAGATACGAGGAGCTCAACGTCTTTGAGCCCGTGGTTGGGATCGAAGAGTCGGGCCACCGCGATTTGGAAGGCGACGATCATGACATGGGCGGAGCCAAGCGAGTTGAACTCTGGGAACCTTGCTGTGAGTGGTTCACGCTCCGACGAGTGGCGCAGCATGCTCTCCCGTAGGAACCGGCCCATGAGCGTGCGGGGCATCTGGGGTGGGATTGGTGGCTCCACCGGCTGGGACTTGCGGTACCTGCGCCTGGCCACGGCTAGTGTCTCCCTTCCTCATTCCGTTGATCAAGTCTGGCAGCAGAGGGCAGGCATGGCATGAGCCATCATCGCGAGGCCGTCATGGTCCATCCACGGGCCAGTGACTGTGGCGGGCAGCGGTCATGTGCGGGCACGGGGGCAGATGCCCGGCCGCAGACGTCGCCGGAATCAGGGCTTGGTTGAGCGCGCTCTTCCAAACTGGGGGTTGCCGAAAGACGACCGCACGCACGCCGTCCGGTCGGCCGCCGGAGAGACTTGTCCGGTGACGACCGTCGAGCCACCGGACGTAGTGACAGAGAAGGCCGTCTTGCAGCTCCTGCACTTGGCCTTCCTGGAGATTCGGTTGTACACGGCTCCCGTGGACGACGAGTCGCTGGAGACCTTGCTGAAGCGGCGTGAGCAGATCAACGAACTTGCCGACCTCTGCCATGGGCTACCCGGCTGTGTCGCGTCGGAGCGACGGCATCTGCTGGGCGACAACTTGAGGTACCTGTGGCGTACCTCCTCTGCCCGGCAGCAGGGCTGGATGCGTTCTCGCTGGGATCACCTCGGCTACGACCATCGCTGGCTCACGGATCCGAGTACGGCAGGTCGGGCGGACGCAGCAGTCGTAGACGCTGATTCGGGGGCCGTGCAGAGTGCGTGCAATGATCTTGACCCGTCGGGCACGTGACGACGCGGACGTCCAGGTCAAGGGCACACGCGCCAGCCTGTCTCAGTCGCCTTCCTGAACCGTGATCAAGACGCGCTGCGGACCGTTCTGTGGACGCCTCCGGCCGTCCTCAGACGCCCGCAGCCCGTCATCCGGAAGTCAGCGAAAGCCGTACCGCGTGGCGACTCTCGATCATGCTCGGCGGCACGACCGGTACGTCTGACCACGCGGTACGGCACTTGACCACACTCGCCACCACGTCAGGTCACTTGCCCCCGGAGGCGCCGTCGATCCGTGAGCGGTCTTCCGGTTCGGGTGAAGATCCGCCAAGCTCTACTCAATCCTCCAACCTTTTCGATCGAGGACACCCGCCCGTCCGCGCGCACGCCTGACACGCCGGTCGTCGAGCCAGAGTGCTATCCGTTCGCGAAAGCGGTACGCGGCGATGCCGGTCACCAGGACGGGGATGAGGATGGTCCAGAACCAGAATCGGGGGCCCACGCGGGGTGGGCTTGCCTCACGGGTGCGACCGCTGCGGATCACGTCGTCGGAAACGTCGATCGCGACGACGTCCCTTGGGGCGGTGAGCAGGGTGGCGGGAGCGTCCGCGCCACGAGCGAGGGCCAGCACCCGCACCGTGCCGACGTTGCCGTACGCCAGTCGTTGCTCCATCTCGAGGGGCCGGTCGAACGCGGCCGGAGCGTGGGGTGCGGGCTGGTAGGCGACGACCCACGCAGTCCCATCCACCGCCCACCCCAGCAGCCGGATGGCGGTCACACCGGAGACGGCCGGCGTGCCGATCGCGCCGAGGTCCCTGCCCGCGGTCGGGTCGATCCGCCGCAGGCTCCAGCTGTCGCCGTCCCGCCGGGTGACCGTCAACGTCCTACCGTCGGTGCTCCAGGCACCCTTGCCGGCCAACTCCGTGTCGGACGCGAGGGTGAACGAGGAGCGCCGCCGGCCGTCGAGGTCGGTGACGGTGACCGTCCGCCCGGTTTGAAAGGCGAGCCGTGCACCGTCCGGGGCGAATGCGACCGGGGACCCATTTCCCTCGTGATCGTCGACCAGCCGGGTCCGGCGGTCGCCGTCCAGCCAGACGATGCTCAACACCTGCCGGTAGGCGCTGCCCTCCGGGTTGGCCGGCACTGTGTCTCGGACGACCAGCGCCCGCCCGTCCGGCGACCAGCCCGCCGGTTCGACCATGACGGTGCCGGAGACCCCGCTGGCCACGGTACGGCTGCGCCCAGTCACCAGGTCGACGATCTCCACTCGGGGATGCGTGAAGCCGACTGAACTGAAGGCGACGCGGCGACCGTCGGGAGACAGTACCGTGTCCTCGCCGGCTTGCGCCTCGATCTCGCCTTTGATGATCCGGTAGCGGTCGACGTCCGCACCGACGACCGCGATGATGCTGCCCTCGTCGCCGTATGTCAGGCGCGGGGCCTGACCGGTGAAGATCACCGAGGCGGGACCGGGGCGCGGTCGATCGGTGGCGTGCAGGCTGCCGAGGGGCGGCACGCCGACCCGGTCGGGCAGCGCGGCCTTGGCGCCGGCCGCCGGGTCGACGGCGCGGGTACCCGCCAGCGGCAGCACCGCCCCGGCCAGCGCGACCAGCACCAGCGCCGCCGCGACCGCGAGGGCGGTACGGCGGCGGGAACGGCGGGCGGTGGCGAGCGCCCGTTCGTAGACCGGGTACGCGGGAACGTCGGCCGCCGCTGTGTGCAGCGACTCGCGTAGTCGGTTGGTCATCGCGGGATCCTCTCCGCCGCTGGGTCGACCAGTTGGGGGGCGATGGCGCGCAGTCGGCGTAGCGCGTCGTGGCCGTGCCGTTTCACCGTGCCGACGGAGCAGCCCAGCACCTCGGCGACCTGCGTCTCGGTCAGGTCCTCGTAGAACCGCAGCACGACCACGGCGCGTTGGCGCGGGGTGAGTTGGCGCAGCGCAGCCGCCAGGGTGAGCCGCAGGGCGGTCGCGTCGGAGTGGTCGTCGCCGGGTCGGTCGGTGGGCTCCGGGTCCAGCCGTTCGGCGAGGCGGCGGCGCCACCAGGAGACCTGATGGTGGTACATCACCCGCCGCACGTAGGCATCCGGGTCGCCGCTGCGGATGCGCCGCCAGTGCTGGTACGTCTTCGCCAGCGCGCTCTGCAGCAGATCCTCGGCGAGATGGTGATCGCCGGTGAGCAGATAGGCCGTCCGGGACAACGCTGGTGAGCGGTGCGCCACGAACTCGTGGAACGTCTTGGTCATGCCCACCCCCTCGCCAGGTAAGACGCCTCCCGTCGCCCCAATGGTTGAGGCCGGGCACCGCGATAGCGGCGCACCGCCGCGCGAACAGCCGGGACCGGACGGGCCAGAGCCGTAACGGCCGTAACGATTGCGTGGCCGCGCACCCGTTGCGGGGGCACACGTGCGAGAAGCGTGTCTGGACGGTCAGCAGCAGCCATGATCGGGCACCACGACGGCGCCGCTGAGCAGGCGTTCCAGGCGGATCAGGTCAGTCGAGAACGATCTCCCGAAGTGGGGTGCACTCCGGCGTCATGCGTAGGTGTATCGCTGTAGGCCAGTTAGAACGGCGCGGATTTACCTGGCAGTTCAGGCGGACCGTACAGCACCGCACGGAGCTTGTGGATCTGCGGGAAGTCAGGGGACTCGGCCTTGCCCCATTGGTCCCGCCACTCCGAGTCGTCGCCGAGGACCCGGTCGAGTGCGTCGATTGCCAGCTGTGGCAGGTCGTCGTCCAGGTCAAGGGATTCGCCAGCAAGCAGGAAGTCCGGTGCGCACGGCGAGGTTATCGGGTCTCCGCCGGGCATGTGAGATGCCACGATCGCTGCCGCAGCGATGGCCGAGACGGCCTCGTCATGCTCGAGGTATCCGGTGTTGAGTGCGGCCGTTGTCAGGGCAGCGCGAACCATTGCCGATCGCGCAGACGGATCGGCATCGTGGAGGTCACCGCACCAGTCGGCGGCAGTGTCGTTGTCATACGGATCGATCTTGGCGATCATGGCTACGGCCGAGCCAGTCGGGGCGGGTCAGAGGCCCGAAGGCGACTCGGCCCGTACTCCACTTCTGAACCGTGTGTCGCAGGTTGGAATCCGGCCGGGGCACTTCGAAGATCAGCAAGGAAGCGCGCCATGGCGTCGCGTAGCTGCCGGTTCGGGTCACGCGGTCTGAGGTCAGGTTCGGAGAACGGGGGGCCGGCAACGAGTCGAGCCACAGTCGACGCCAGGCGCTTCCGTTCGGCTCGGAAATCCGACCACGCTGAGTTTGATAGCCGCAGCACGGTGAAGAGCAGGTCGCCCGGATGGTAGTCACCCTCGGCCAAGGGATCGCGGAGCAAGACTTGCACCGCGAGAGGCAGCAGGGCCGACACCCCGATTTGCTGACCGAGCATGATGCGCAGGTCTTCGACCGTGAACTCTGCTACCGGCTTGCGCCGCAGCTCGGTGCAGCGTCGGACGAGGAAGGTGCTGCCCGGGTCGGGGTCCGGCCATATCTCCCGCTCAAGCTGCTCGATGGTCGTTACGGCGGCCAGGGTAGTCAGCCTTGTGCCCACGCGGGCGGCTGTTTCGCGCTGCTCGACGGCACGGCTCGTCGAACCAATGAACGATCTTGTTGGGGCGGCGGCGAGGAGAGCGGCCCGGGGAGCGGAGTGTCGGTCGACCAGCGAACGCACCGCGGCGACGTTGTGCGTCTTGCGGACGAGCTGGTACGTCCTCCGCGCCCCGGGCAGATCGCCGACGACCGGAAGGAGTGCGCCTGGTGGTGCCCGACGAACTCCTTCCGGCGATCGGCGAGCGGTGGCTCAGTTGAAGGTGTAGCAGTACAGCTGCACGTTGGCGGTGTAGTAGTAGTCGCTGATCTTCGTGCTGCTGCTGTAGGTCGTGCGGCAGTCGAGGTAGGTGTTGAAGCCGCCCATCTGGGCCTTCCACTTGGCGTCGTTCTCCGCCGACCAGATGGCGAGCGAGGCGGAGGATCCCGAGCCGTAACCCGTGTACCAGCCGACTGCGTTGGCTCCAGCGTCGGCGGACGCGGGGGCCGCACCCGCCAGCATGGACACCGCGGTCGCGCCGGTGACGGCGGTGGCAGCGAGGATCTTTCGAATCGCGCGCATTGAAGCTCCGTTCTGTTCGAAGGGATGCTCTGAGCCTGCCACGATAATCAACCACTGTCAATTCAATCGTGCCTGGTGTTGACATCTGTTAAATCGTTCGAGGGGCGCGAGAGCTGTTTCGAGGATGTCGTCTTCTGCCCCCGCGCAGGTAGACGGCTTGAGGCGGCGTTCTGTGCCGCGATCCAGGCGGTCACATCTGATTTAAGGTCGGTGAGACTGCGCCGGGCAAGCCGACGTGGCTGCGGTAGGTTGGTTCGCGGAACAGATCGCCCAGGGTTCAGTCACGACTAGTAGTTCGGGGTGCAGTGCAGGTGGAACTGGCGTGCTCAATGAGTCCCTGCTGGATGGCGGGCTGGCGTAGCTGCCCAGCATGATGTGTGGTTCCAGTTCGGTCCTGGCCCGCCCGGTCGATGGTGCGGAGTAAGCACATAGCTCCTGGTGGTGACATGTGCGCTGGGTCTGGCCGATGGTGCCACGTCCACCGCGGCAAACAGGTCGGTGGTGCCGTGGCGGACGTAGTCGATGGTCACCGTCCGTCAAATTGGGCCAATCCCAGAGGGCGCGACCACGGGGCGGCGCGGGCCGGTTCGTAATTGTTCGCTCGACCTGGGGCACCATGCTGTTGTTGGCCGCGGTCGAGGTGGTTATGGCGACCGGTGCGGGGCGAGTTGCCGAGTCGCGGTCGAGCCGCCCATGGGCGTTGGACCATTTGCAGCTCGCTCTTGCCCTAATGGCGTGGAGCGCCTTCCGTGGCAGCAGGTGATCGGCCCGCACGAGGCGTGCGTCGGGCGGTATTCCTGACCGGGCTGGTTGTCGCAGGTTCGGATCCTGGCCGGGCGAAGGGAATAGGCCATGACGCGATACTGCTCGTCCCGAAAGGGAGGGGCTCGTTTGTCTGGTTGCCATCCCCCTGCACTCCGTCGTCGTACCCGAATCGCGGCCAGGGCGGCGCGGGGCGGACGCCGCCGGGTGGGGTGGGGCCCCTACGCGGCCGACACCGCCGGGGGCACCGGTGCGATCGACCGGTACGACCCGTGGAGATAGAGCAGCGGCGCCTTCGCCGGATTCAGTGGGCCGTACGACACCGCCTCCCCGATGACCACCGAGTGGTCGCCCTGGTCGGAGAGGTCGCGTACGCGGCAGTCGAAGTAGGCAAGTCCCTCGCTGAACACGAGGCAGCCGGTGGCCGGCGCCCGGTGCACCCGGACGCCGGCGAACGCGGCCGCGCCGGAGGGCCGCCGGGCGTCGGCGAACCAACGGGCGACGTCCCGTTGGTCCGCCGCCAGCACGGTGACCGCGAAGATTCCGGAGTCCCGGATCTGGGTGAGCAGCCGACTCCGGTGCTTCAGACAGGTCAGGACCAGGGTGGGGTGCAGCGAGACGGTGGTGAACGAGTTGACCGTCATCGCCAGCGGGATATCGTCGTACACGCTGCTGACGATGCCGACGCCGGTGGCGAACGCCCCGGCGGTACGGCGGAACTCCACTGCCCGGTCCTGGTTGGTCATGGCGTCAGTCCTGACCCCAGACCAGGCAGAACGGGTGTCCCACCGGGTCGGCGTAGACCCGGAAGCCGTGGTTGCGGCTGCCGCCGCCGCGCAGCCGGGTGGCGCCCAGCCGCAGCACCGCTTCCTCGGCCTCCTGGATGTCGTCCACCTCCACGTCGAGGTGGGCCTGCTGCGGGAAGGCCGGATCCGGCCACTGCGGCGGCTGGTAGTCGGCGACGCTCTGGAGGCAGAGGCGGGGATGCCCGTCCGCGCCCTTCAACGTCACCCAGTAC
The DNA here is from genome assembly GCF_043198195.1 of Micromonospora sp. NPDC048868. Taxonomy (NCBI): domain Bacteria; kingdom Bacillati; phylum Actinomycetota; class Actinomycetes; order Micromonosporales; family Micromonosporaceae; genus Micromonospora; species Micromonospora sp. NPDC048868. The sequence goes on along the minus strand of NZ_JBICUN010000030.1, from coordinate 40,002 downwards.
CCGTCGCTGTCGGCCCACTCCAGGCCGGTCAGCTCGACGTAGAACTCCGCCAACTTCTCGGCGTCCGGACAGTCCAGCACCACCGAGTGCAGTCGACCGATCATCCGACCTCTCCCGTCATCGTCGTACGCGCGATGACCGGCGCCCCCGGTCACCGTGTCAGTGAAGGTACTCGCCGAAGGTGGTGAAGTAGTCGATGGCGCGCACGGGTGGCCCGGTCTCGGTGGAGACCTGGAGCAGCACCACCCCGCGGTCGTCGCCGTCGCCCGGTCCGCCGCTGGCGACGACCACACCGCCGTAGTCGGCCTTGACGATCCGGCCGGGTGTGCCGCCGTGCGCCCGGGTCGGCCGGGTGGCGGCCTTGACCCACAGCCGGAACCCCCGGTGCGTCGTCCACGCGTTGACGAACGGGTCCGACTGGCCGCGTACCAGGTCGCAGATGGTGGTGGCGCTGTCCCGCCAGTCGATGCGGGTGTCCTCGACGCCGATCCGGTGGTAGAACGACGCCCCCTCGGGCGGCTGCGGCTCGCCCCGGTGGCCCTCGGCGACCCGCTCCAACGCCTCCAGCGTGACCGGCACGTACTCCGCGAGGAGGCGCTCCAGGATCTGGCCGGCGGTGTCGTGCGGGCCGATCTTCACGCGGGCCTGGGTGATGATCGGGCCGGTGTCCAGCTCCTCCGCCATGTAGTGCACGGTGAGGCCGGTCTCCTCCTCGCCGTTGCGGATGGCCCAGTTGACGGCGCCGAACCCGGCGTACGCGGGCAGCAGCGCGTCGTGCGTGTTGACCGCGCCGCGTTCCGGGATGCGCAGCACCTCCGCCGGCACCCGGGTCCGCCAGTTGGTGGAGACGATGAGCTCCGGTACGAGGTCGCGCAGTTGCTCGTGCAGGTCGGGCTCGCGGGCGGTGGCCGAGTAGCGCACCGGCAGTCCCAGGTCCGCCGCGGCCAGCTCCACGTCCGGCTCGCCGAGCCCGCTGAACTCGGCCCGGTGGGTGAGCACCAGCAGCACCTCGTGGTGCGGCGCGATGCCCCGCAGCACGGTCGCGCCGAGCTCGCCGTACCCGAAGAAGACGATCCTCACGGCTTCGCCGCCCGGGTGGCCCGCCCGGCGCGGAAGCGGACGGTGTTGACCCGCAGCCAGCCGGAGGAGTCGCGCTGGTCGAACACGTCGTCCGCCTCGAAGGTGGCGAACGCGGTGTCGTAGCGGCTGTGCGGGGAGCGGCGGCCGATCACCTGGACGGTGCCCCGGTGCACCCGCAGGATCGCGTCGCCGGTGACGTCCTGCTGGCTGAAGTCGATGGCGGTCTGCAACATCAGCCGCTCGGGGGCGAACCACAGGCCCCGGTAGACCAGGGCGGTGTACTTCGGCATCAGCTCCTCCTTGAGCTGCGCCACCTCCGGGTCGAGCACCAGCGACTCCACCGCTCGGTGGGCGTGCCAGAGCAGGCTGCCCGACGGGGCCTCGTAGATGTTGCGGGTCTTCATGCCGAAGATCCGGTTCTCCACGATGTCGAGCCGGCCGATGCCGTGCCGGCGGCCGATCTCGTCGAGCGCCTCCAGTACGGCGCTGGCGGACAGGGGCGTCCCGTTGACGCCGACCGGGTTGCCGCCCTGGAAGTGGATCTCGACGGTCTCGGGCTCGTCGGGGGTGTCGGCGATGTCGCGTACCCGGAACAGCAGCCCCTCGGGCGCGGGCTGCGCCGGGTCCTCCAGCGCCTCGCCCTCGTACGAGGTGTGCAGCAGGTTGCTGTCGATGGAGTACGGCCGTTCGCCGCTGCTGAGGTCCAGCTCGATGCCGTGCCTGCCGGCGTACGCGAGCAGGTCGCTGCGGGAGGCCAGGTCCCACTCCCGCCACGGGCTGATCACCGTGAGGTCGGGGCGCAGCGCGGCGAAGGTCATCTCGAAGCGGATCTGGTCGTTGCCCTTGCCGGTGGCCCCGTGCGCCACGGCGTCGGCGCCTACCTCCTCGGCCACCCGCACCTGGGCGGCGGCGATCAGCGGCCGGCCGATGGAGGACCCCATCAGGTACTGCCCCTCGTAGAGGGCGTTGGCCCGGTACATGGGGAAGGCGTAGTCCCGGGCGAACTCCTCGCGCAGGTCGACCACCCGCACCTCGTCGGCGCCGAGCTTCTCGGCCTTGCGGGCGGCGGTGTCCAGCTCCTCGCCCTGCCCGAGGTCCGCGATGAACGCGGTCAGCCGGCAGCGGTACCGCTCCTTGAGCCAGACCAGGGCGACCGACGTGTCGAGCCCGCCGGAGAAGGCGAGCACGATGTGCTGGGGGGCGATGTTGTTCCGAGTCGACATGATGGTCACACCTCTCCGGCGGGCACGGTCGCCCACAGCTGGTCCATGGTTTCGTGGGTGAAGTCGCGGGTCAGGTCGGACGTCGAGGCGTACCCCATGTTGATGATCTTGCGGCGGCCCTGACGGACCGGGGCGACCCGGTGCAGCGTGGTGTTGGTCCGCATCAGGTACAGGTCGCCGGGGAACAGCTCCATCGAGTAGATCGGCCGGCTGACCAGCGCCCGGTTGATCTCCGGACGCTCCTTGTTCCAGACGGTGTTGGGCACGCACTGGACGAAGCCGCCGTGCTCCACCGGCGGGCACTCGACCACCCAGACCAGCGCGAAGGTGAAGTCGTCCCAGTGCCAGCCGTGGGTGTCGCCGTCCTTCTCCAGGCAGGTGATGACGAACTGCTCCGGCTCGTACGGGCAGGGGTGCACCGGCTCGCCGGCCACCTCCGACAGCACCCGCAGGATCGGCTCCGCGGTGTAGATCCCGTTGATGACGGTGCCCAGTTCGGCGATCTCGGCCCGGGTCACGTTGCGCATCCGGCGCGGCGTGTAGTCGGTCTCGGCGAACCGCAGGTCCCGGCGCGTACCGGCCTTGTCGATCAGCTCGTTGACCTCGTCGGCGACGGCCTTCTTGACGCTGTCGGGGGCGACGAAGGAGACCTTCGCGTGCCCCAGGTAGGAGAAGTCGCGGCGGGCCGTGGCGACGTCGTCCGGCGCCACGTCGCGCTCCACGTGCTCCCGCAGTTCCTGGTACAAGACTCTCGAGTCGAACACGGATCCTCCTTGGTTAACCTCGCGCCGCCGCGACGCGCGCGAAATCGATGACGGCCGCCGCCACCTGCGTCACGGCGGCGGAATGCAACACTCCGAAGTGGTCGGTGCCGATCCGCTGGGACCGGGCCGCCCCGACCCGCGCCGTCCACTGGGCGAGCTGCGCGTCGAGCAGATCCGCACCGATCACCAGCGCGGGAGTGTCGACCGGGCCGTCGTGGACGTACTCGGCGCTGGCCCGGACGTGGCGCTCGTAGCTGCGCCACCGGTGCGCCAGCAGTGCCGTGGGCACGGGCTGCTGGACGGCGGCCAGGCTGGCCGCGAGCGCGCCGAGGGCCAGCCGCTCGTCGAAGCCGGCCGGCTCCGGGCCACCCGTCACCCGGGGCCTCGGGGCGTCCGGTTCCAGGTCGAGGGCCCGGTGGATGTTCTCGGTGAAGGTGTCGAAGCGGTCCCGGACCTCGTCGGCCGGCAGCTCGTACCCGACGGGCGGAGCGGAGTCCAGCACGACCAGCGCCGAGCGCCGTCCGACCTGGTCGGCGGCCATCTGGTAGGCGACCTGGCCGCCGAAGGACCAACCGCCGAGCAGGTCCGGGACCAGCCCCGCCGCGTCCAGGTCGGCCCGGTACCGCTGGGCCAGCGCCGCCACCGTCGGCAGCTCCGCGCTGTCGCGGGAGGCGGTCACCCGCCAGTGCTCCGGCAGCTCCGCCAGCAGGTCCTGGTAGTCCTGCGGGCTGCCCCCGGCGCCGTGCACGAGGTGCAGGTGCGGCCCCGGGCCCGCCCGCAACTCCACAAGCGTCGACTCCGCCGCCACCGGCTGCGACCCGTTGCCCAGCAGGTCGGCCAACCGGCGGGGGGTCGGCTCGCCCAGCCACCGCACGACGTCCACCGCCGGTCGCCCGTCGGCCGCCAGCGCGTCCACCAGGCGCAGGGCGCTCAGCGAGTTGCCGCCGGCGGCGAAGAAGTCGACGTCCGCGTCGGCCGGCGGGCCGCCGAGCACGTCGGTCCAGGCGGCGACGACGTGCTGCCAGTCCGCCGACTCGGGCAGCGGGCCGGTCGCCCGGTCGCGGTCCACGGTGGCCGGGGCCGCGCGGCCGGCCCGGGCGCGGGTGGCGACGTCGAACGAGCCGACCGTACGCTGCGGCTCGGCGCCGCCGTCGGCCAGCACCTCGTCCAGGTCGTGCAGGAGGGCCAGCACGCTGCTCTCCCGGTAGCGCCCGGTGTGGTACTCGATCTCGGCGAGGTAGCCGCCGTCGGCCTCCCAGACGGACATCGCCAGGTCGGCCCGGGCGGCCCGGTTCGGGCTGGGCAGCAGCGTCGCCGGGACCGGGCCGAGCCGCAGGTCGGTGCCGATCGGGCCGAGGTAGCTCAGCAGCAGTGGCGCGGGATCGCCCAGCGCGCTCCGGGTCGCCTCGGGCAGCGCCCCGAACACCACCGGGTACGGCACCGCCTGGTGGGTCAGCATCTGCCACATCCCGTCCCGGGCGGCACCCACCACCCCCGCGACGGTGTCCGCCCCGTCGACCGTGGCCCGGGCCACGCAGAGGTTGGCGGTGTACCCGAGCAGCGCCTGGTCGCGGGCGGTCATCCGGTTCGCGGTCACCACGCCCACCGCCACGTCCGGCCCGGCGCCGGCCCGGGCGAGCACGATCTGCGCCGCGCCGAGGATGACCGCGAACGGGGTGGCGAAGGTGGCCTTCGCCAGGGCGGCGATCCCGGCGCCCGCCTCGGCGCTGAAGCCGTAGCGCAGGATTGCGCCGGGCGCGCCGCTGGCCACCTCGCCCGGCAGGTCGGGTTCAAGCACGGCGGAGGTGGCGCCGGCGAGCGCGTCGCGCCAGTACGCCAGGCTCTTGTCCCACCGGCCGTCCGCGCGGGCCGCGGCCTGCTCCCGCGCGTACGTGCTGAACGGCACCGGGTCGGCCGGGAAGCTGACGGCACGTCCCTCCCGCGTGGCCGCGTACGCCTCGGACAGCTCGCCGACGAGCAGTTGGACCGCCCAGCCGTCGAGCACCACGTGGTGCACGGTCAGCAGCACCTCGTGCCGGTCACCGACCCGGACCAGGGTGATCCGGGCCAGCGGTGCCGCCTCCGGATCCATCGGCCCGGCGTGCACCTCCTCGGCGACGAGCCGCAGCAGGGTGCCCGGGTCGGCCGGTCCCGGGTCGTCCACCTCCACCCGGTGCAGGCCCACGACGATCCGGGGCGCCACCACCAGCGTGACGGCGTCCGCCTGCCGGACGACCGAGGTCCGCAACGCCTCGTGCCGGTCGACCATCGCCTGCCAGGCGACGGCCAGCGCCGCCTCGTCGAGCGGCTCGTCGACCGCGAGCCGCCAGGTGAGGTGGTAGACGGACCGGTCGCGGGCCCGCTGGTGCACCCACCACAGGGCCTCCTGCATGCCGGTGGCCGGGACCGGGCCCGGGGCCGCCCCGGCGTGCTGCTCAACCACGGGTCGCGAGCAGCTCGGAGGTCAACCGCTTGCGGTCGACCTTGTCCACCTCGGTCAGCGGGATGTCCGCCCGGTGGTGGAACGCCCGTGGCCGCATGTACGGGGGCAGGTGTCCCACCAGCCGGGTGAGGTCGTCGTCGGCCAGCGCCGCGCCGGTGTAGACGGCGTGCAGGTCCAGCTCCCCGTCGGCGCCGGCCACGGTGAGCACCACGGCCTCCACCACGTCGGCGTGGGCGCGCAGCGCGGCCTCGATCTCGGCCAGCTCGACCCGGTTGCCGCGCACCTTCACCTGGTGGTCGATGCGGCCCTGGTGCACCAGCTCGCCGAACTCGCGACGGACCCGGTCGCCGGTGCGGTACCAGTGCTCGGCGGTCAGCGGCCCGGTGCCGTCGTAGAGCCGGCCCCGCTCGCCGTCGAAGGAGACGAACCGGCCGGCGTTCTCCGCCGGCTCCAGGTAGCCGGGGAAGCGCTGCTCACCGCGGACGCACAGCTCGCCGTCGTCGCCCGGGCGCAGGTCCTCGTCGAGCAGCACGTAGTCGAGGTGCGGGTAGATGTCCCCGATCGGCACCGACCGGTTCGACGACTCGATCCGGGCGGCCGGGTCGGCGGGCACCTCGTAGGCGGTGACGATGCACGTGGTCTCGGTGGGGCCGTAGCAGTTGATCACGGCGGTGTTCGGCGCGGCGGCCGTCCAGTCGTTGACCTGCTCGATGGTGAGCGGCTCCCCGCCGAAGGAGCTCAGCCGCAGCGTCGGCATGCTCTCCGGCGCCAGCGCCCGCAACCGCTTGGCGAACGAGATCAGCGACGGCACGGACAGCCAGTGCGTGAGCCGCTTCGTGTTGATGAAGCGCACCGGCGTCAGCACGTCGCCGCGCTGCGCCACGCACAGGGTGGCGCCGGTGCCCCACGCGCCGAACATCGCCAGGATCGAGCCGTCGAAGCACATTTCGAAGGTCTGCGAGACCCGCGACTCGGGCCGGAAGCGGTACCGCTTGGTCACCTCGGTCAGGAACGAGTCGACGTTGGCGTGGGTCGCCGGCACGCCCTTGGGCTTCCCGGTGGTGCCGCTGGTGAAGATGATGTACGCGAAGTCGTCGCGGCCCCGCTCCACCTCCGGCGGGATCTCCGCCGCGTCGCCCGGGGCGAGGAACCGGCGCCAGCCCTCACCGGTCAGGTCGAGGACCGTGACGGTGGTCTGCGCGCGGAACTCGGCCAGCCCGTCGCCGGAGGTGTCGTCGACCATGACGAGGTCGAGCCCCGCCTCGTCGGAGATGGCGAGGTTCCGGGCCGCCGGGTTGGCGGGGTTGAGCGGCACCACCGTCGCACCCAGCCGCAGGGCGGCCAGGTAGGCGATGTAGCCGACGAGGCTGCGGGAGGTGAGCAGCCCGACCCGTCGGGGTGGCCGTCCCGGCGCGCGCTGCATGGCGGCCGACAACCGCTCGGCCGCGGCCCGCAACTCGGCGTAGGTCAGTGCGTCCGAGGCGACCTCGATCGCCACGTTGTCCGGGTACTGCCGGGCCGACGTACGGAACCAGTCGTAGAGGGTACGGGTCTGCATCGCACATCCTTCACAAGGTCTGCCGGTGCGGGCGGTCCGCCGCCGGCGCTGGGGTGGTCGACCTGTCTCGTTCCAGGTGCCGCAGGTGGTCGAAGGTGGTCCGCACCAGCGCGGACCGGGGGCGTCCCCGGCGGGCCGACTCCACCGCGAAGCGCAGGGCCCGGGGCAGGTCCGCCCAGGCCCGCACCGCCTCGTCGTCGCCGAGGTGGCGGTACCGGAACGTCCGGTGCTGCGCGACGGCCCACAGGTCGTCCAGGTGCGCCCCGGCGGCCTCCGGGTGCGCGACGACGTGGTCGCGGAGGAACTCCAGGGCCGCGTCCTCGTCCAGCAGCCAGTCGCCGGGCAGCTCCGGCTCGTCCCCGGCGCTGCCCGTACGGACCAGCCACTGCGGCTGCGCGCCGGCCGGCGGGGGCGTCCAGAAGCCGAAGGCCAGCGCGTTGCGCCGGTCCTGTTCCGGGCGCCACGCCGGCGGCGGGGTCATCGCGGCGAGCAGCCCGGCGGTGCCGAGCCAGCCGGCGTACGGCTCCTGTTCGCCGGCGGGCAGCAGCCCGCTGAACCCGTCGACCACGTGCCAGTCGTCGCCGCGCCGGTCGTCGACCAGCAGCCAGTGCGGCGCGTGGGCGGTGCCGTCGGCCGAGGGGGACCAGGGCAGCGCCGCGTTGTCGGTGACCACCAGCACCCGGCCGTGGCGCCGCAGCTCCGCGTCGACGGACTCGACGACGCCGTCGACCGGGGCGGTGGCCCACGCCAGCCGGGTGCCGTCCGGCAGCCGGTCGAGCGGCACCCGGTGGTGGGAGAAGGCGAGCTGCCCCTCCGGCAGGTCCGTGCGCACCGCGACGCGTACCGAGTCGGCGAACCGGTCGGGGGTGTCGGCGAACTCGCCGGCCCGGTAGCCGGCCAGGTTGGCGGTGTAGCAGCTCAGCCCGGCGAAGCGGGGGTCCGGGGCGGTCATCGCGTACCCACCACGTGCGCCACGCTCGCCGGCACCCGGCTGTGCCCGCGCAGGCTCACCCACCGCAGGTCGGCCCAGCGGCCCGTCCGCCGTCCCGCCGGCACTCCAATGGCCCAGGGGCGGCCGGCGAGGCCCGCGCCGGTCGCCTTCACGCACGCCTCCTGCACCGTCCAGATCCAGGCGAACTCGCGGTCCCGGGCCGGTGCGGGCAGCCGGTCCAGGGCGGCGCGGACCGCCGGGGCGCAGCAGCGGCGCAGCAGGGCCGGCGGCGCGGGCACGGGCACCTGGACGTCGACGCCGACCGGGACGCCCCGGCCGAGCGCGGCGGCCACCGTCCCGGCGTCGTGGGACAGGCTGACGCTGATCCCCGGCCACTCGGGCAGGTGGGGCTGGCCGCCGTCGCGGGCGGCGATCGGCGTGGCGCCGGCCGCCCGGCCCAGCTCGGCGGCGAGCAGCAGGCGCAGCAGCGCCCGCGCGGCCAACCGTTCGGCGCGCGGGCCGGCGGGGAGGTCACCGACGGTCGCCAGGTCCGCCGGGGCCGGCGGAAGGTGGGCGAGCAGCCGCTGCTCGGCCAGGGCCACCCGCACCCGGGCGCCCAGCCGCAGCCGGACGATGCCCCGGTGGCGGCCCGTCGGGTCCCGGCGCGGCCGTGCCCGGCAGGCCAGCGCCGTCCGCTGCCGGGCCGTCACCACGGCCGGTCCCGCAGCAGGTCAGGCACGTGCTCGGCGATGCCGGCGAGCATCGCGCCGGTGGCGCCGCCGGCCGTAGCGAACATGCCGGCGGCGGCCCGCAGCTGCGCCAGCCCGCCCTCGGCGTACGCCTCGGCGCCGAGCAGGGCGGCGCACTCGCCGAGCACCACGTCCAGGCCCTGCGCCACCGAGGTCTTCAGCAGCATGCTGGTCACCAGGGGCTCGGTGCTTCGCCGGTGGGCGTCGCAGGCCGCCTCGATCCGCCACGCCTCCACCACGCACCGGGCGAACCGCTCCCGGATCGCCGCGTTGTCCCAGGCCCGGCCGTCGCCGAGGGGACGCTCGACGAGCCGGCGGTGGGTGTCGGCGAGCACCCGCCGGCACATCGCGGCGGCCCACACGCCGCCCGCGAAGCGTTCCGTGGCGATGTGTCGGGCGAAGCTGACCATGCCCCGGCCGGGCCGGCCGACCAGGTACGACCGGTCCAGGCGCACCTGGTCGAAGTGCAGGTCGCCCAGGCCGGCGCCGGTCAGCGGGGTGCCCCGGGTCGCGGACACCCGCACGCCCGGGGCGTCGGTGGGCACCAGCACCCACACGAAGCTGGTGAAGTGCCGCTGCGGGCGGTGCCGGGCCAGCACGAGCGCGTGGCCGGCGGTGCGGGCGTTGGTGATCCACCGCTTCCCGCCGTCGAGCACCAGCGACCGGTCGTCGAGGCGTACCGTCGTGCCCAGCTCCATCAGGTCGGAGCCGGCGCCGTCGCGGTCCGTCGCGGCCAGCGCGAGCGTCGCGCGACCGGCGACCGCGTCGAGGTACGCGGCCCGCACCGGCCCGTCCGCCGGCTCCGCGTCGACCTGTTCGCGCAGGACGGGCAGCGCGCTGGCGACCTGGACGCAGACCGACAGCACCACCCCCACCGGGCAGTACGCGTCGAGGGTGCCGAGCAGCCCCGGCAGCTCGGCCGGCCCGAGGTCGCGCAGCAGGCCGTGCTCGCCGAGCGCCCGCCACACGGCGCGGGCGTCCCCCGGGGACACCAGCCCGCGCAGCGCCGCCCCGGTACGCGCGGCCACGTCGGCACCGGGATCGGGTGCCGCCGGGACGGGCCCGGTGGGGGCCGCCGCCGGTGCCGTCCGCAGCTCAGGCAAGGTGCACCTGCCGGTCGCGCAGCGTCAGCGCCCCGTTGACGAGCAGCAGCCGGTCGTTGGCGTAGTTCAGCGAGGCCGAGCGGAGGTCCCGGAAGACGCGCTCCAGGTACAGCGGCGACGATCTGAGGTAGCCGTGCCGCAGGCCGACCAGCTCCACCATCTCGTCGGCGGCGGCGAAGCACTGCTCGGCGGCGTGCACCTTCAGGGAGTTGACCAGCAGCTGGGTCGACGGGTCGGCCACGTCCGGGGTGCCCTCCACGGCGGCGACGGTGTACCGCAGCAGGGCGTTGATCAGGTCGAGCCGGCCCCGGACCCGGGCCAGCCGGGTCAGCAGCAGCTCCGAGGAAGGATCGAACTGGCCCCGGCCGGCGTCGCGGATGTGGTGCAGGATCCGCGACAGCGCGCCGGTCGCCGCGCCGAGCCACGCCGCCGACCAGCCGATGTGCGCCAGCGGGCCGAAGGTGGGGGCGACGATCTCGCGGAACTTCCCGGGAGCGCCGATCACCTGGTCGGCCGGCACCCGCCCGGTCAGGCGCATCGGCACGCTCTGGGTGGCCCGCATCCCGAGCGGCTGCCAACCGCCGCGCACCTCAAGCGTGAGCTGGTCGCGGCGGGCGTACACCAGGGAGACCTGGCTCGGCGAGGTGGCGTCCGGCGCCAGCGTCGTGATGAGGTACGCGTCCGCGTGCTGGCCGCCCGTCACGATCGGGGCGTCCCGGTCGATCGTCAACGTCCCGGCGTCCTGCCGGACCGTCGACTCCGAGCTGAGCAGGTGCCCGCCCTTGCCGCGTTCGGTGGTGACCGAGGCGAGGTAGACGTCGCCCTTGCCGAGCTCCGGCAGGAGCCGCGCGGCGAACGGGCCGTCGGCGTGCCGGACCACCGCCACCACCTGCTGGCAGTGCATCGCGAAGATCAACGCGACGGACATGTCCACCCGGGCCAGCCGCAGCGTCACGTCGACGAGGTCGCCGAGCCCGCCGCCCCCGCCGCCGTGCTCCGCCGGCACGAGCAGGCCGAGCAGCCCGGTGGCCCGCATCGCGTCCAGCGCCGCGACGGGGAACTCCGCCGACTCGTCGGCCTGCTCCGCGTGCGCGGCGGTGGCGGCCAGCACCTCCTCCAGCGCGGCCTCGTGGCGGGTCGCGGTGCTCACGCCGCCCGCCCCCGCAGCGACTCGATGGTGTTCCACAGGCTGCCCGCGGTGGCGAAGGTGCTGTCGGTCAGCAGCTCGTCGGGCATGGACACGCCGTAGGTGTCCTCGATGGTGAAGAGCAGCTCGATCGCGCGCATCGAGTCCAGGCCCAGCTCGTTGAGCGAGGCCTCGGCGGTGATGGGCTGCGTTCCCGCGTACTTGAGGAACGGCTTGAGCAGGTCCGGAAAAGCGGCGTCCATTGTCAGATCAACCCCTGTCGCTGCCGATGACGGTGTGCCGGGTGAGCTCCAGCCGGGTCACGCCGGTGATCCGGCCCCCGGCGACGGTGACCTCGACCGGCATGGGATGCGCGAGGAAGGCCACCAGGCTGGCGTAGAGGCCGTACGCGCCCACGTTGGGCACGGCGACCAGCTGGCCCGGGACCAGTGGCGGGAGGGCCGCGGCGCGGGCCCACGTGTCCAGTGGCGTGCACAGCGGACCGGTGACGATGGTCCCGGGCACCGGCGCACCGGCCGCCGCGTCCACGGTGACCAGGTCCGGCACGATCGGCGGCAGCCGGCGCAGGCCGGACATCCCGCCGAGGTGGTGGATGCCGGACTCCAGCACCACCACGGTGGCGCCCTGCGACCGCTTCACGTCCAGGACCCGGGTGACCAGGGTGCCGCAGGTGCCGACCAGGTACCGGCCGGACTCGAAGGCCACCCCCGGCCCGCGCTCCGGCCAGCCCGGGAAGGCGTCGCCCAGCAACGCCGTCAGCCGGTCCGCCAGCTTCGGCAGCTCCGGCCGGGTGCCGGCCCGCGCGAAGGGCGCCCCGAAGCCGCCGCCCAGGTCGATCAGCTCCGGCTGCGTCCCGGTCGCCGCCGCCAGCCGCCGTACGGTGTCGACGGACTGGGTGAACTGGGCGAGCAGGGCGTCCTCCCCGTCGACGTTGCTGCCCATGTAGAGGTGGAACCCGACCGGGGACACGTTCCGGCGCGGCCCGAACAGCTCGGGCCGGTCCAGCACCCAGCGCACGTCCGCGCCGAACTGCGAGGCGACGCCGGTCATGGTGAGCCCCTGCCCGGGGGCCGGGGTGTCGTCGTTGATCCGTACCAGCGCGCGTACCTCGACGCCGTGCTCGCGGGCCACCCGGTCGAGCTGGTCCAGCCCGTACGGCGAGTCGACGGAGAAGAGCCCGACGCCGGCCCGTACGGCCTCGGCCAGGTCGACGTCCCGCTTGCCGGGGCCGGTGTAGAGGACCTCGGCCGGGTCGCAGCCGGCCGCCAGCGCGACGCGCAGCTCGCCGGGGGAGCAGACCTCCGCCCGGCACCCCGAGGCGGTGAGGTCGGCGACCACCGCCGGATGCGGGTTGGCCTTGAGCGAGTAGAACAGCTCGGCGGGCCCGGGCAGGGCGGCCCGCAGCGCGGCGTACGAGCGGGCCAGCTCGTCGGTGTCGTAGAGGTACGCCGGGGTCTGCGGCGCGTCCGGCCGGTCGAAGATCTCCGCGAGCTCAGACACGGGCGCGCTCCGACCACATCCGGTACAGCTCCGCCCGGTCGACCTTGCCGTTGCGGGTCAGCGGGATCTCCGGCACGACCAGGCAGGTCCGGGGCGTCTTGATCTCGTCGAGTTCGGTCCGCAGCGCGGCGAGCACCTCCGGCGCGGCCAGCTCGGTCACCGCGAACAGGGTGGCCGAGTCGCCGCCGTCCTCGGCGCGGGGCGGCAGCACGGCGGCGGCCTGCACCTGCGGTATCCGGTACGCCGCCGCCTCGACCTCGGTGACGCTGACGCGGATGCCGCGTTCCTTGTAGATGTCGTCGCGCCGGCCGACGAAGTAGAGGTAGCCGTCGGCGTCGAGCCAGCCGTGGTCGCCCGTGCGCAGCTGGGGGAAGAGCCCCTCGACGCGGGGGAAGCGCTGCGCGGTGAGTTCCGGGCGACGCCAGTAGCCCGCCATCACGTGCGGGCCCCGGACCACGATCTCGCCGACGGTGCCGGGCGGCACCGCCGCGCCGTCCGCGTCCACGATCAGGATCTCGGTGCCCGGCAGGGCCCGCCCGGAGGCGCCAGGCCGGCGCAGGTCCTCGTCCACCGGCATGATCGCGGCACGCTTGCACTCGGTGAGCCCGAACATCAGCTGTACGCGCAGCGTGGGGATCCGGGCGCGCAGGTCGCGCAGCACCTCGGGCGGCATCGCCGCGCCGGTGTTGGTGAGCAGGCGCAGCGCCGGCACGGCCGTGCCCGGGCGGGACAGCATCCGGGCCAGGCCCCGGGCGAGGGCGGGCACCGCGGGCAGCACGGTCGCGCCGCTGTTCACCAGGTGCCGGGGCAGCGTCGGGCCGGTGTCGGCGGGGGAGGCCAGGTGCAGCCGGGCGCCGGCCAGCGTGCTGAGGAAGATCTGGTACATGCCGTAGTCGAAGGAGAGCGGCAGGGCGCACCACACGACGTCGTCGGCCCGGTAGCCGAGCTGGGCGGCGATGGCCCCGGCGGCGAAGACCACCTGCGCGTGGGTGGACACCACCGCCTTCGGCATGCCGGTGCTGCCGGAGGTGTAGATGAGGCAGACCGGGTCGACGGCCAGCGGGGCCGCCGCCGGCTCGGCGTCCGGGCCGTCGCGCACGATCCGGCGCAGCTCCGCCGAGCCGACGGTTGGCACCCCGTGCTCGGCGGCCACGGCGAGCGCCCGGGGGTTGTCGGTGACCAGCAGCGCCGGCTCGGCGTCGGTCAGCACGTGCGCCAGGGCGATGGCGGGGGACTGGTCGTTGACGACGCTGAACACGGCGCCCGCCCGGGAGCAGGCGTACAGCAGGGCGGGCAGCAGCGGGTCGGTGGGCAGGCAGACCACCACCCGTTCGCCCCGGCGGACACCCCGCCCGGCCAGCCAGCCGGCGAGCCGCCGGCTGGCGGCGTCCAGCTCGCCGTAGCTCTGGACCAGGTCGCCGTGCGCGATCGCCAGCGCGTCCGGCCGGGCGGCCGCGGTGCGGTCCAACAGCTCGTGCAGCAGCCCGCTCACCGGCCCGACACCCCCTGCGTCGCCGGCCGGGCACGCTCGAACACGGCGCCCAGCGAGTCGAGGTCGTGCAGGGCCGGGCCGGTGAGGTCGTCCGGGTCCAGCTCCACCCCCAGCCGTGCCTCCGCCCGCTCGATCACCTCGACCAGCCGGAACGAGTTGAAGCCCGACATCGTCCGCAGTGGACGCCCGTCGACCGGCACCTCCGGGCCGACGCCGAGGACGCCACGCACCTCGTCGGCCAGCACCTCGCGGATCCGGCCCGGGTCGGCGGCGGATCCGTCCCGCGGCGGCGGCACCGGCCCGGCGTCGGCGAGCCGTCCGGCGAGCGCCACGTCGTCGCGCAGCAGGCCCGCGAGCTGGTCGAGGAAGGGGGCGGGGAAGACGCCACCCCGGCGGACCCGGCGCATCGCCACGTAGCTCTGACTGGCGAGCGCGAGCCAGGCGTCGGCGCGGGCGGCGGTCTCCCGTGCCGCGTCGGCGGCGTCCGGGTCGCCGGCCAGCCAGGCGGCGTGCAGGGCCCGGGACCGGCCGAGCAGCCACACGTCGAGGACCAGTTGGGCCGCCGCCTCCGCCTCGCCCGCCCGCCGTCGGACCGCCGCCAGGTAGTCCTCGATCCGGTCGGCCTCGGCGCGCAACGCGGCGGCGTTCTCCCGCAGCACCGCCGCCCGGTCGAGCACCGGGGCGCCGTCGGCGACGACGGTCATCGCGGTCGCTCGGGGCACCGCCGCGTCGAAGTCGGCGGCCGACATCCGCCACGTCCCCGGTCGCGCGTCACCCCACTGGGTGGAGTTGTGGTAGCCGTCGACCACGACGCAGTGCTCACCGGCGTCGACCAGCAGGAAGCTGTGCTCCATGTGCTGGTTCCCGGCGTACGGCAGCCAGCTCATGGTGAACGTGTCGGCGACCACGTAGAGCGGCGAGTGCGCCGCCACCAGCTCGCGCAGCCGCGCGCCCGGCACGTCGTCCCAGCGTCGGGCGACCCGCAGGCCGAGCAGGTCGGCCGCCTCGGCCAGCCGCTGGTCCACCGACGCGGTCACCGCCGGCGTCCCGGCCGGCCCCTCGGCGGTGTGGAAGCGCAGGGTGGCCCCGAGCGCCAGATGCGCGCCGGGCCCGTAGGCCCGGTCGGCCAGCGCGGCCAGGTTCACCTGGACGCAGTCCAGCAGGTCGGCGCGGAGACCGGTCAGCACCGGCGTCCACTCCCGGCTGCGCGTCGGCACCGCAGGCACAGCGACCATGTCACGCCCTTCAGATCTCGTGGACCGCGCGGAGCGACGCCGTCGCCGCCCGCAACGCGTCCGCGTCGGCCGGCCGGTCCTCGGGCAGACCGGCGAGGAGCTTGTCGTACGCGGCCAGGTCGAGCAGGCCGTGCCCGCTGACGCAGACCAGCACCCCGTGCCGCGCCGGGTGCCCGGACTCGCGCCCGGTCGCCACGCGGGCGGCGGCGGCCAGCGCGTGACCCGACTCCGGCGCGGGCAGCACCAGCTCGGTCAGGGCGAACGTCCGGCCGGCGGTCAGCGCCTCCCGCTGGCCCACCGCCAGCGCCGAGATCTTGTCCCGGTGCCGCATGGCGGAGATCAGCTTCGCCGCGCCGTGGAAGCGCAGCCCGGCCGAGTGCGACGCGGGGATCGCGTACCCGCTGCCGATCGTGTACATCGGCTCCATCGGGCCGGTGCCGGTGGAGTCGGTGTGGTCGTAGGCGTACACCCCACGGGTCAGCTTCGGGGTGGCGCTGGACTCGACCGCGATCAGGTCGGCGGGCACGTCCAGCTCGCCGGCCCGCCAAGCGGCGAAGAACGGCAGGGCCAGCCCGCCGAAGTTGCTGCCGGCGCCCACGCAGCCGATCACCGCGTCCACGGTGGCGTCGACGGCGGCGAGCTGGTCGATCGCCTCCAGGCCGATCACCGACTGGTGCAGGATGCTGTACGTCTCGCCGCTGCCGATGCAGAACGCCCGCTTGGGGTCCGCCCGGGCGTACTCGACGGCCTCGCCGATGGCCAGCGCGAGGCTGTTGCCCTGCCCCGGCCGCTCGGCGGCGGCACGTCCCACCCCGGTCAGCGGGCTGGGACTGGCGTGCAGCTCCGCGCCGTAGAGTCGCATCAGGCTGCCCCGGTACGGCTTGTCGCGCAGGCTCCCGCCGACCATGAAGACGGTGCAGGCCATGCCGAACGCGGCGCAGGCGGCGGCGAGGGCGCTGCCCCACTGCCCGGCGCCGGTGCCGGTGACCAGCTCCCGGAAGCCCGCCCGGTGGTAGTAGTGGGCCTGCGCCAGCGCGGTGTTGAACTTGTGGCTGCCGGAGATGTTCCCGCCCTCGTACTTGACGTAGATCGGAACGGTGGCCCCGATCTCGGCCTCGAAGCGGCGGGCCCGCCACAGCGGCGCCGGCCGGTAGGCCCGGTAGCGCTCGGCCACCGGCTCCGGGATCGGCCAGAACTCCCGGGCCGACACGCTCTGCCGGATGAGCTCCAGGGGCAGGGTGGCGGTCACCGGGCCGTCGGTGTCCTCCGGTGTCACGTCCGCGGGCAGTTCGTAGCCGAGGTGCGGCAGGACGCTGCGCCAGGCCCGGGGTGTCTCGGTCACGACTCCTCCTTCACCACGTCGGCGACGACGTCGACCAGGTCCGCGACGGTCGTGAAGACCCGCCCGGCGAAGATGTCGTCCGGCAGCGTCACGTCCAGCTCGTCCTCCAGCCGGACGAGCATGCCGAGGAAACCGAGCGAGTTGACCCGCAGCAGGTCGCCGTTGAGCGGTTCGAGGTCGTCGACCGTGGCGGGGTCGACCGCGAGCCGGGACTCGCGTACGACCAGCCGTTTCACCGCCTCGTTGATCAGGGACCGGTCCGTCATGCCGCCTCCGTCCCGTCGCCGCGCAGCCTGCCCCCGGCGTCGACGACCCAGCTCCAGGTCAGCAGTGCGGACAGGTCGACGGGCCCGCGTACGTGCAGCCGACCCGTGCTGATGGACAGCTCCGGTCCCAGCGCCATCGTCGGACCGTCGTGCAGGCGCAGGGAGCCGTTGACCACCAGCGCGGCGGCGTCCACCCTGGCCAGGAACCCGTCCACGACCGTCGGGTCGGTGGCCACCACGCCCT
Source organism: Micromonospora sp. NPDC048868 (assembly GCF_043198195.1). Lineage (NCBI taxonomy): Bacteria > Bacillati > Actinomycetota > Actinomycetes > Micromonosporales > Micromonosporaceae > Micromonospora > Micromonospora sp. NPDC048868. Next base: position 22,925 of record NZ_JBICUN010000030.1, on the reverse strand, counting down.
CGGTGTGCCGGGAACCGAAGCGGCGGATGTGGGCCGCCGCCTCGTCGAGGCCGGCGACGGGCCGGATGCCGACCGCGCGTTCCAGGAACTCGCGGCCGTCGTCGGCGGCGGTCAGCTCGGCCACCGGCGCCCCGGCGGGCACGGCGGCGGTCAGCCGGGGGTCGACCCGCAGCAGCCACGGCTCGGCCAGCCCGGCGCCGGCCCGCAGCAGGGCCCGGGTCAGCTCCTCGGCCACGTCGGCGTGGGCCAGCACCAGTTCCAGGGTGTTACACGCGGTGGGCTCGCCCAGCTTGCTGTCGAGCGCGATCCGGGCGGCCAGTTCCAGGTCGGCGCTGCGGTCGACGTAGAGGTGGTTGACCCCGCCGCCGCTGGCGATGACCGGGATGGTGGAGCTGGTCTGGCAGTAGTCGATAAGCGTCGGGCTGCCCCGGGGGATCAGCACGTCGACCGCGTCGTGTCGCTTCAGCAGGGCCCGCACCAGCCGGCGGTCGGGGTCGGTGACGATCCGTACGGTGCCGGCGGGCAGCCCCGCGTCCGCCAGCGCCTGCCCGACGACGACGGCGAGGGCCCGGTTGGTGGCCGCGATCTCCGACCCGCCGCGCAGGACGGCCACGTTGCCGACCGCCACCGGGAGCAGGGCGCCCTCCACCGTCACCGTCGGCCGCGCCTCGAAGATCATCAGAACCACGCCGAGCGGCTTGGGTTGCCGGCGTACGGTGGCGCCGTTGCCGGCCCGGTGTCCCTCGGTCGGCGCGGTCACCGCCGGCAGCGCCGCCCGGGTCCGCGCGATCAGGTCGACCAGCGCGTCGAGGTGGCGCTTGCCGAGCGCCAGGCGGTCCACCAGCTCGGGGCCGAGGCCCGCCTCGGTGCCCCGGGCCACGTCGGTGGCGTTCGCCGCCAGGACGTCGGCCCAGCCGGAGGCGAGCCGGTCGGCGAGCGCTTCGCAGTACCGGTCGTAGCGCCCGTCGCCGGGCGGGGGCAGCTCGGCCCGGGCCCGCGTCGCGCCGTCCAGGATCTCGTCCACATCGGTCACCACATGAACTGCCCACCGTCCACGATCAGCTTCTGCCCGGTCAGGTATCCACTCGCCGGCCCGACGAGGAACTCCAGGGCGTCGGCGATCTCCTCGGTGGTGCCGATGCGGCCCCGGGGGATCTCCGCGACCACCGCCGCCCGGGCGGCCGGGTCGTCCAGCCGGAACCGGGTCACCAGCTCGTCGGTCTCGGTCATGCCCGGGATCAGGCAGTTGACCCTGATCCGGGGCGCCAGCTCCAGCGCCAGGCACTTGGTGAGCTGGAGCAGGCCGGCCTTGCTGGCGCAGTAGTTCACGCCGTTGCGGCGGGGGCGGATGCCGGTGGTGGCCCCCACGTTGACGATCACGCCGTCGTGCCCGGCCGCCAGCATCGCGGGCGCGAACGCCCGGGTCAGGTGGAAGACGCCGGAGAGGTTGGTGTCGAGCACCCGTCGCCAGTCCTCGGTCGACATCTCCAGGAACGGCCTGTCGATGTTGATGCCCGCGTTGTTGACCAGCACGGTCGGCGGGCCGTGCTCCGCGAGGACCGCCGACACGGCGGCGTCGACCGCCTCGGCGTCGCCGACGTCGAGCCGGACGGGGTGGAACGCGGCGCCGAGCTCCGCCGCCGCCGACGCCGCCGCGACGGCGTCACCCCGGTACGGCGCGACCACCCGGTGCCCCAGCTTCACCAGCCGGCGGCTGAAGGTGAGCCCGATGCCCCGGGTGCCGCCGCTGACGACCGCGAGCGGGCTCATCGCAGCACCGCGCCGGAGGCCCGGCCGAGGAACGGCGTCACCTCGTCGACGAGCTGCGGCAGGCGCTCGGGGTCGAAGACGTCGAAGTGCCCCGCGTCGAGCCGCCCGGCGCTGAGCTCCGGCGCCAGTTCCCGCCACCGGGCCTCGGCCTCGGCGCGGAACCCGAACTCCTCGTCGGTGCACATGAGCATCAGCACCCGGCCGGCGTACGACCGTTCGGCCCGGTAGTCGGCGAGGGCGGCGACCTGGGTGTCGAAGACCCGCCGGACCCGCTCGACGGTCGCCGGGGCGGGGCGCGGCCCGAGCATCCCGACGACGGTCTCGCGGACCCGGGCGTCCTCCTCGGCCGTGGCGCGGCGCGGCAGCGGCGTCGCGTCCACCAGCACCAGGTCGGGCAGGTGCCCCCGCTCGGCCAGCCGGACGCACAGCTCCCAGGCGACCGAGCCGCCGAGGGACCAGCCGAAGACGGCCGCCGGGACGGTGCCGTCCGCGTCCAGCGCCTGCGCCGCCGCGTCGGCCATCTCGGCGATGCTGAGCTCCGGCTCCTCGTCGGGCAGCAGGCCGGCCGCGCGTACGGCCGCGACGTTGTGGGTCCTGCCGATGGCCGCGGCGAGCCGCAGGTAGGGCTGTAGCCCGCCGCCGGCGCCCGGCAGCAGTACGCACGCCGGTCGGGCGCCCCGCCGCAGCAGGGGGACCAGCCGGCCGGGCAGCCTGGTCGTCACGGCGTCACCGCCGCTTCGTCGCCGCCCCGCCCCGTGCGGACGAGCCCCGCCAGCGTGGCCACGGTGGGCGCGGCGAAGAAGTCGACAAGCGGCACCGCCACTCCGTAGCGTTCCTGCACCTCGGCGAGGGTGGTGAAGATGTTCAGCGAGTGGGCGCCGTACTCGATGAGCGGGCGGTCCGGCCGGATGCCCTCGACGTCGAGCACCCCGCCCCACAGCCCGGCCAGCTCCCGCTCCAGGTCGTCGGCGTATGCGACCTCGGCGGTGTCGGCGCTCTGCTGCTCGACCAGCAGCTCGTCGGCGAGCCGCAGCAGGGCGTCGCGGTCGGTCTTGCCGGTCGGTGTGGTCGGGACCCGGTCGACCGGGAAGATCCACAGGGGACGCATGTAGACCGGCAGCGCCGTGGTCAGCCGTTGGCGGACCTGTTCCGGATCGACGGTCGAGTCCGCGTCGGGACGGACGAACAGCCCGAGCTCCCGGTCGGACCCGGAGCCCCGGACCACGGCCACCGACTGTCGGACGCCGTCGACCTGGTTCGCGACCGCCTCGATCTCGCCGAGCTCGATCCGGTATCCCCGGATCTTTACCTGGGTGTCCATCCGGCCCAGGAAGACCAGGTCGCCCCGGTCGTCGCGGACCACGAGGTCCCCGGTGCGGTACATGGTCGCGTCGGGCGCGTCGGAGAACCGGTCGGGCACGAACCGCTCGGCCGTGATCTCCGGGTCGTTGATGTAGCCGTCGGCGGGGCAGTCCCCGCCCAGGAGCAGCTCGCCGGCGACGCCGGGCGGGGCGAGGTGGCCGGTGGCGTCGACCACGTACGCGCTCACCCGCGGGTACGGCTGGCCGATCGGCACGTGGGTCGGCCACACCGCGTCCCGGTACGACAGCCGGTGCGAGGTGACCGCGTGGGTCTCGGTGGGGCCGTACAGGTTGACCAGGGTGCAGTGCGGGTGGGCGAGGAAGAAGTCGCGGATCTCGTCGTCGACGATGAGCTGCTCGCCGGAGACGCACAGGTAGCGCAGCGCGGGCAACCGGGTGCCCCGGCTCGCGGCGGTCTGCACCAGGGGGCGCAGCGCCGCGACCGGCAGGTAGACGTGGGTCACCTCGGTCCTGGCGATCCGGCTGAGGACGGCGGTGAACATCCGCCGGTCGGCCGGCTCGCGGGAGACCACCGTCCCGCCCGCCGCCAGGGTCGGCAGGATCTCCTGGAAGGAGACGTCGAAGCCGAGCGGGGCGTACTGGAGGAAGCGGGTCTCGGCGTCCATGCCGAGGGCCGCGATCTGCCAGCTCGTGAGGTTGGCCAGGGGGCGGTGTCCCATCTGGACGCCCTTGGGCTGCCCGGTGGAGCCCGACGTGTACATCACGTAGATCGGGGCGTCGGGGTCGGCCAGCGAGTCGGGCACCGGCTCCGTCGTGGCGGCCAGGTCCGCCACCGCGACCGTGGGCACGTCGGGCACCAGGGCCTCGCCGACGACGAACTCGCAGCCGGCCCGCCGGACCATGTACTCCAGCCGCTCGGCGGGCAGGCCCGGATCCAGGGGGAGGTACGCCGCGCCACGGCGGAGGATGGCCAGGATGGCGGTCACCGTGTCGCAGAGGGTCGTCGCGGCGAGGCCCACCACCGCCCGGGGGCCGACGCCGTGCGCGGCGAGCCCGGCGCTGATCCGCTCGGCCTCGGCCAGCAACTGGCGGTAGTCGAGCCGGCGGGTCGGGTCCTCGATCGCGGGGGCGTCGGGCCGCTGCCGGGCCGCCGCCGTCACCCAGTCCCAGGGCGTGTCGCCGGTCAGCGGGCTGGTCCAGCCGTCGGAGCGGACGCTGGCCGCGGCGGAGGCGTCGGCGAAGAGGTCGCCGAGCCGTTGCGAGCCGTCCCGGACCGCCCCGCGTACGGCGTCGCGCAGCGAGGTGAGCAGCCCGTCGGCGACGACAGGTGCGACGAGCTGCCGGTCGTACTCGAGTTCGAGCAGCCAGCGGCCGTCGACGGGGGTGGCGCCCAGCCAGAGGTCGAACTTGGCGGTGCCGTTGCCGGGCTCCAGGACCCGCAGCACGGCCCCGCCCGGTTCCGGCGTGAAGGTGTCCTGCATGGCGAGCATCGCCGAGAACAGCGGGTTGCGGTTGCTGGACCGGTCGGGCCGTACGTCGGCGACGAGCCGGTTGAAGGTGACGTCGACGTTCGCGCGGCAGAAGTCGATGGACTCCCGGACCACCTTGCCGAGATGCTCGTCGACGGTGCGGCTCCACTCCACGTCGACGGTGACCGGCAGCGTGTTGACGAAGAAGCCGCCGAGGTCGAAGGCGCCGATCGTGCGGCGGGCCATGAACGGGCTGCCGACCAGGACGCTGGACACGTTGCCGTGCCGGGCCAGCACGGTCCCGTAGATGCCCGAGAAGAAAACGAAGGGGGAGATCTCCAGCCGCCGGCAGGTCTCCGACAGCGCGGCCGTCTCGGCCGCGCTCAGGTACCAGCTGACCCGGTCGCCGGTGAACTCCGTCTGCGCGGCGCGGCCTGGCAGAGGGGCCAGCACCAGGGGCGGGACCTCCCGCAGTCGGGCCGCCCACTCCCGGGACCGGTCGACGACGCGGTCGGAGGTGGCGGTGCGGTTCTGCGCCGCCAGCTCCTTGACGAAGGCCTTCTCGCGGGCGGCGCGCCGCTGCTCGGCCTCCGCCCCGGCGAGGCGGCCGGCCAGTGCCTCCTGGAGGTCCCGCACCAGGGGCCCCATCGACACGCCGTCGAGAATGATGTGGTGGTCGCAGAGGAGGACGGCCACCCGGGGCTCGTCGACGCAGCGGACGACGGCGAAGCGGTACGCGGGGCCGTTGGCCAGGTCGAACTCGGGTCGGCCGATCCGCCGCTGCGCCGCTGCGACGGCCTCCTCGAAGTCGCGCAGCCGGGCCGTGACCCGTTCGAGCGGGAAGTCCTCCGGACCCGGCGGCGGGGTGAGCCGCGCGTGCATCTCCGGAAGCAGCCCGAAGACCTGGCGCATCGCCGGCTGGACGGCGACCACAGTGGCCAGCGCGCGCTCGATCGTCTCGTCGGGGATCGACGGGTCGATGTCGAAGCGGACGAGCTGGTTGTAGACGGCGCGGCCGGGCGAGCGTTCGTTGACGACCAGCAGCCCCTTCTGCGACTCGGTGATCGGCAGTCGCACCGGCCCGGTGTCCGTCGCGGGTTCCGTCCCGGCCGTCGTGGTCACCGTGCGCCCCCGGTCTCGGCGCCCACGGCGCTCAGCTCGCGTAGCCACTGCTTGAGGTCGCCGACGGTGCGGAGGTCCACGAGGCGGGTGGCGTCGATCTCCGCGTCGTCGTCGTCGGCCAGCTCGACGGCGAGCCGAAGCAGGGACAGCGATTCGAGGCCGGCCTCCAGCAGGGGGGTCGAGTCGTCGAAGGCCACCGACGCGTACTTCGCGATCGTCGTGTCGAGGTCAGCTGGAGTCGTCATCCCTGCTTCCCGTTCACCTGAGGTCGGCCGCGCCGCAATGATCGGAAACCGGGCGAGGAGCCGGGCCGCCGATCGAGGTGGGGGTCGACTGAATTTGCGCTTGGAAGTTCTACGGGTCCGAGCATCCCGGCGCCGATGTTCTCTCGATGTTCCCGGGATGGAATGTCGTTGGTCGCTGATTCGGGCGGCACCCGGGAGCCCGTCCGGCTCCGGGCGGGTACGGCGTAAAAAGGGGCGCTGGCCAGTGGCGGAGGCGGGGCGGCGGTGCCCGGCGGGGCGGCAATGCCGCCGTAATCGCCTCAGATGCGGCACCGGGCGACAGAAACGCCGTACGTATTATTCGGGTCCCGGTGGACTGTCGTGGCCGCCGCCGGAGGAGCCGGCCGACCCGCTGACGTGAGGATGGACACGTTCCCCCGGATGACCTATGGTGCAACCAGCGCAACGCAGAGTATTCCCATAAGGCGCGAAAGGGACTTTCCGCGATTGTTGGAGCCGCCTGTCGATACCCGTACGACCACCCTGTCAACGCGCGGACCCCGATGACCTGCGACTCCGTTCAGCCCCGGCGACCGGTTCGATCGGAATTGCCGGCGATGGCCGGGGCGGAAGTGCCGGATCGGTCCCCGACCCGCTCGGCATTGCGTGTCAGCTAATTGACAAGCACGGCCGGGTAAATGGTCCCTTATCGTTTGTCCGGGTGCTGTGCGAACTTCGCGGCGGAGTTCCGATTCACTTCTCCCAATTCAAGACCGTGCGAGGGATTGTCGTGGCCACAGCTCAAACCACAGCGCAGGCGGATCCGCCCGGAGCCAGGCGGAACGAATGGATTCTGGTCATCTTCACGGGCACCACGAACATCGCCGACGCGGTGGCCCGGATCGCCCTCCCGCTGCTCGCCGCCCAGATCAGTCGATCACCCGTCGTGGTCACCGCCGTCGCGGCCATCATGAGCCTGCCGTGGTTGGTGGCCGCGCTGCACGTCGGCGTCTTCGTCGACCGGATGGACCGGCGGGCCCTGCTGATGGGCGCCGAAATCGCCCGGATGGTCTCCGTCGGCGCGCTTCTCGTCGCCGTGCTCGCCGCGAGCCCGACCCTGGCGCTGATCTACGCCGCCGCCCTCGTCATCGGCCTGGCCGACGTGGTGGCCGGGATCGCCGGAGTCTCCATCGTCCCGTCGGCCGTGCCGAAACACCGCTGGGAGACCGCCAACGCGCGGATCACGGCCCTGGAATACCTGTTCAACGGCTTCGCCGGCCAGCCGATCGGCGGCTTCCTGGTGGCGGTCGGGTTCGGGCTCGCGCTCAGCGTCACCGGGTTCGCCTACGTGGCCGGCGCGGTCCTGCTGCTCCTGCTGGTCGGCAACTTCAAGGTCGCGGCCCCCGCGCGCAAGCGCTCGGTCAACGAGGACATCCGCGAGGGCCTCCGGTTCCTCTGGCAGCACCGGCTGCTCCGGACGATGGCGCTGCTCATCGCGATCATGGCCGGTTGCTGGGCGGCGTGGCTCGCCCTCATCCCGGTCTACGCCGTCGGCGGCCCGCTCGGCCTCGACGAGCGGCAGTACGGCTTCCTGCTCACCGGCCTCGGCGCGGGCGGGGTGATCGGCACCGTCATCGTCGGGCCGGTCAACCGGTGGATCGGCCGACGCTGGTCCATGTTCACCGACATCGTGGGCGCCTTCGCCCTCGTCGCGGCCCCGGCGCTGCTGCCCGCCGCGCCGTCCAGCGCCTGGGCCATCGGCGCTGCGGCGTTCCTCGCCGGCGCCGGCGGCACGATGTGGACGGTCAACTCCCGGTTCATCACGCAGTCGCTGGTGCCGGCCGACATGCTCGGCCGGTTCAGCGCCGCGAGCCGCCTCGTGGCCTGGGGCATGACCCCGGTCGCCGCGATCCTCGCCGGCGTCCTCGCCGAGTTCTTCTCCTACCAGGTGGCGTTCGGCTTCTTCGCGGTGCTCTGCGTACTGCTGATCTACCCGTTCTTCAAGGTGGTCACCCGGGAACGCATGGCGGAGGTCGACGGCCCGGCCGCCGCCCCGGCTCCCGGCGACCCGGACGACAGCGGGGACGCCGGCACCGCCGACGACGGCGGGGACCTGCCGGAGGCGGCGACCACCGGCGGCTCCCGGTGAGCGCGGACGGCCCGACGCTCTTCCAGGGGTTCACCGACGCGGTCCGCCGGCATCCCGACGCCCCGGCGCTGCGCGTCGCCGGGCACGAGCTGACGTACGCCGAACTCCTGGACCGGGTCGAGCGGCTGGCCACCCGGCTGGTCGCCCTGCACGGCCGCCCGCCCCGGGTCGTCGGGCTCTGCGCGTCGCGCAGCCTCGCGGCGTACGTCGGCTATCTCGCCACGCTGCGGCTGGCCGCGACCGTCGTGCCGCTCGGCCCCGACGCGCCGGCGGAACGGATCCGGCGGACCTGCGCCCACGCCGGGGTGGACGCGCTGCTCGCCGACGACGCGGGCGGCCGGGTGGCCGACGAGGCGGCCGGGCCGGTCGGCGTCCTGCACCTGCCCGACACGCCGGAGCAGCGCTGGTACGACGTGCCGGCCGAGCGGTGGACCAACGCGTACGCCGGCGGCCCCGACGACGTCGCGTACACCCTGTTCACCTCCGGATCCACCGGCACGCCCAAGGGGGTGCCGATCCGGCACCGCAACCTCGCCCCCTACCTCGCGCACTGTGTGCGGGCCTACCAGGTGGGGCCGGGGTCACGGCTGTCGCAGACCTTCGAGCTGACCTTCGACCCGTCGGTGTTCGACATGTTCGTCGCCTGGTCGTCCGGCGCGCTGCTGGTGGTCGCCGCGCCCGGCGACACCCTGGCCCCCGTCCGCTACGTCAACGACAACGGGATCACCCACTGGTTTTCCGTACCGTCGGTGATCTCCCTGGCCCGCCGCCTGCGCACCCTGCGTCCCGGCAGCATGCCGGGCCTGCGGTGGAGCCTCTTCGCCGGTGAGCAGCTCACCCTGGCCCAGGCGCGGGTGTGGGCGGACGCCGCGCCGGGCAGCACCCTGGAGAACCTGTACGGGCCCACCGAACTCACCGTCACCTGCACCCGCTACCAGCTTCCCGCCGATCCGGCGCGGTGGCCCCGCACCAGCAACGACACCGTGCCGATCGGGCGCATCCATCCGCACCTGGAGGGGGTCCTGCTGGCGGCCGACGGGACCGCCGGGGACGACGGCGAGCTCTGCGTGCGGGGCGGCCAGCGGTTCGACGGCTACCTCGACCCCGCGCAGAACCCCGGCCGGTTCGTCGACCACGACGGCCGCCGGACGACGCCGGTCGACGGCCCGCCCGGCCCGGCGAGCTGGTACCGGACGGGGGACCGGGTCCGCCGGGAGGACGGTGAACTGGTCCACCTGGGCCGGCTCGACGACCAGGTCAAGATCCATGGCTACCGGATCGAGCTGGGCGAGATCGAGTCCGTCCTGCGCCGGCACCCGGGGGTGCACGACGTCGTCGTCCTGGCGCTGCCCGGTGCCGGAGCGGTCGAGCTGCACGCGCTCTACACCTGCGACACCGTGGCGGAGGCGGCCCTGGCGGACCTGGTGGCCGACCACCTGCCGCCCTACATGGCGCCGGCGCGGTACCACCGGGTCGAGTTCTTTCCGGTCAACGCCAACGGCAAGGTCGACCGCCGGCGGCTGGCAGCGGACGTCGGACTGGTCTGAACGGCGCCGACTCCCACCACGCTCACGAATCGAGAGCAGAGATGCCCATCCCGCGGCAAGCACCACCCGCCCGCCTGCGTTTCCGGTTGATGGGGCCGGTGGAGTTCCACGACGGCGTCCAGTGGCGGGGCATCGGGTCGGCGAAACAGCGCGCGTTGCTGGCGATGCTGCTGCTCAAGGCCGACCAGGTGGTGTCGCTCGAACAACTGGTGGCCGAACTCTGGGACGACAACCCGCCGGCCTCGGCCAGCGGCCTCGTCGCCGGGTACGCGTGGCGGCTGCGCCGCGCCCTGAACGACCGCGACGGCCGCGTCCTGACCACCCGCAGTCCCGGCTACCGCCTGGTGGTCGCCGCGGAGACGATCGACATCGGCGAGTGTGAGCGGCTGATCAGGCAGGCCCACGCCGACCTCGCGGCCGGCCTGCCGGACGCCGCCGTCGAGGGGTTCGACGCGGCGCTGGCGCTGTGGCGTGGTGCCCCGCTGGCCGACGTCCGGCCGACCCCGCTGGTGATGGCCGAGGTGGCCCGCCTGGAGGAGACCCGGATCGCCACGGTCGAGGCCCGCATCGGTGCCGAGCTGGAGCTGGGCCGGCACGGCATGCTGCTGCCGGAACTCAAGGTGCTGGTCAGCCAGCATCCCCTGCGGGAGCGCCTGCACGCCCACCTGATGACCGCCCTGTACCGCGACGGCCAGCAGGCGGTCGCCCTGGGTGCGTACCGCGACCTGCGGCGGTTGCTGGTCGACGAGCTGGGCATCGAGCCCAGCGAGTCCCTGCGCGACCTGGAACAGCGGATCCTGCGCAACGATCCGGCGCTGCGGCTGCACCATCCCGGGGCCCGCCCACCCGTACGGGTGGTCACATCGAGCCCGCCGGCCTCCCGGTTCCCCGCCGACCCGGTGGCCCTGCACGGGCGGGGGGCCGAGCTGGGCCGGCTCGTCAAGGGTGTGCGGTCCGGGCGGCCGGGCGTGGTCCAGGGGCTGGCCGGCGCCGGCAAGACCGCCCTGGCGGTGCGCGCCGCACACGAGCTGGCCGCGGAGCATCCGGGCGGGTCGGTGTTCGTACCCATGGGCGGGGGGACACCCGACGGGCCGGCGGAGGCCGCCCGGGCGGTGCGGGTCCTGGCCGAGGCGCTCGGGTTGTCGTCGCCGACGGGCGACCACCCCGCGTCGGGCTGGTCCGCCCTGTTGACCGGCCGTCGGGTCGTGGTCGTCCTCGACGACGTGGCGACCGCCGCCCAGGTACGCGTCCTCGGGCCGATGCCTGTCGGCTGCGCCCTGATCGTCACCTCACGCTCCGGGATGACCACCCTCGACGGGGCCACCCGGGTCTCCGTCGGCTCCCTGGACGCGGACGACGCGCTCGACATGCTCCGGTACCACCTCGGCGCCGAGCGGGTGGACGCCGAGCCCGAGGCGGCGCGCACGCTCGTGGAGCGCTGTGACGCGCTGCCCCTGGCCCTGCGGATCGCGGCCGCCCGGCTGGCGACGCGGCAGAACTGGTCGCTCGCCGCCTTCGCCGGGCGGCTGGCCGATCCCGCCGCCCGGCTCGACGCCCTGGTCTGCGAGTCGATGTCGATCCGGGACTGCCTCGCCGGCGCGGTGCGGGTGCTGACCCGGTACGGCGACGGAGACGGCGTGGCGCTGCGGGCGCTGCGGCTGCTGAGCCGGCTGGACCGGGGCATGGTCAGCGTGTCGAACCTCGCCGCGCTGTCGGGCCAGCCGATGGCCGCCGCCGAGGTCGCCGCCGAACGCCTGGTCGACGCGGGGCTCGCCGAGGCGCTGCCGGAGGGCCGCTACCGGATCCCCGAGCTCGTCCGCGCCCACGTGCGCGAACTGGGCCGCAGCCCGGAGTGCGACCAGGTGGTGGCCCTGCGCGGTCAGCATTCCCCCACGACTGCCCGGCCGTGCCGGTGAGCCGGCCCGAACGGGCCCGCGGCGCGGCGGCCTGGCTGCCGGCGGCTGATCGTCGCCGGGCCGGCCGTCGGACGGGCCGTTCAGGCGACGGCGATCGCCTCGATCTCGATGATCCACTCCGGGTCGAAGATCCCGGTGACGATCACCGTCAGCGCGGGGCGGTGTGCGCCGAGCACCTCGTTGCGGACCTTGGTGTTGACGTCGGCGTGCCGGCGGTCGGCCAGGAACGTGGTCACCTTGACCAGGTTGTCGACGTCCATGCCGGCGTCGGCGAGGACGGCCCGGATGTTGTCCCAGACCAGCCGGCACTGCGCCTCGGGGGTGGCCGGGACGTGGCCGTCCCGGGACTGGGGGATCTGCCCGCTGATGAACAGCATCCGCCCGGCGGTCTGGACCTCCAGCGCGTTGTGGTAACCGCCCGTGGCCTCCGGCACCGACTCGGGGTTGATCGGCCTCATCTGCATGGTCTCGATCACGTGTAGTCCTTCCGATTGTCCGGGGGAATCCGGATTACGGACTGTGACCTTAGTCTAAAGGTCGTCCCGGGGGACCGAATCCCGGACGGACCGGAACCGCGTCTCGTCCGGGTGCCTTCTGATACCCGGCTCGGGCTCTCGCCCAACCTTCCCCGGCGACGGGAACCACGATGGTGGTGCCGACCGTCTGACTCCGGGGTTGACCTGAAGCGGGATTGAGGTTGTCGGATGGGGGCATGCGTGCCATTCGGCTTCACGAGTTCGGTCCTCCCGGAAACCTGGTGCTCGACGACCTGCCCGACCTGAGACCCGGCCCCGGCCAGGTCCGGATCGCGGTGTCGGCCAGCGGCGTGCACCTGCTCGACACGACCCTGCGCCGGGGCGAGGCCGGCGGCCCGCTCCCGCTGCCCGACCTGCCCACCGTCCCCGGCCGCGAGGTCGCCGGCGTCGTCGACGAGCTGGGCGAGGGCGTGGACGGGGCGTGGCGCGGGCGGCGGGTCGTCGCGCACCTGGGCATGGTGCCGGGCGGGTACGCCGAGCAGGCGGTCACCGACGTGGGCTCCCTGTACGCCGTACCGCCGGGGCTGAGCGACGCCGAGGCGGTGGCCGCGGTCGGCACGGGCCGTACCGCCCTCGGGGTCTTCGATCTGGAGCCGCCGACGGCGGACGACGTCGTCTTCGTGCCGTCGGCGGCCGGCGGGGTCGGCTGGTTGCTGGCGCAGGCCGCGCGGACGACCGGCGCCACCGTGGTGGCGGCGGCGCGCGGTGCCGACCGGACGGCGAAGCTGCGCGAGCTGGGCGCGGACCTCGTGGTGGACTACGGCCACCCGGACTGGATCGAAACGGTGCGGGACCGGGTCGGCGGCCTGAGCCTGGTGTACGACGGGGTGGGCGGCGCGGTGGGCCGGGCCGCCCTGGAGCTGACGCGGCCGGGCGGCCGGTTCATGATGTTCGGCTGGTCGGCGGGCGAGGCGACCCGGATCGACACCGGCGACGTCATCGGCCGGGGCCTGACCGTGGGCTGGCTGGGTCAGCGGCTTCGCGCCCTGCCCGGCGGCATCCCGGCGCTGGCCGCCCGGTCGCTGGAGCTGGCCGGGCAGGGCTGGTGGCGACCGCTGGTCTCGACCTATCCGCTGGCCGACGCCGCCACCGCGCACGCCGACCTGGAGGGACGCCGGGCGCTCGGCAAGGTGGTGCTCACCGTCGCACGCTGACCCGGCGCCTCAGCCGGCCGGCCGGCGGGCCACCAGGTACGCCTGCGGCGTGCGTTCCGGCTGGCTCCCGAAGGCCTCGGGCTCGCGCACCAGCCGGACGCGGACGTCCAGCCCCGCGTCGGTCAGCAGCTCGGCGACCCGGTCGGGTCGGCGGCGCCGGAATTCCAGCGAGACCGGGTGGCCGAGCGCCTCGGTCAGGTGCAGCGGCTCGTCGCCGACCTGGAACGCCAGCACCAGGTGACCGCCGGGCGTCAACGTCCGGTGGAAGTCCGCGAAGGTGGCCGGGAGCAGGTCGTCCGGGACGTGGATGGTCGAGTACCAGGCCACGATGCCGCCGAGGGAGGCGTCGGGCAGCCCCAGATCGGGCATCGCGCCCACGTCGAAGCGCAGGTCGGGGTGGGCCCGGCGGGCGACCTCGACCATCCGTGGGGAGAGGTCGATGCCGAACGCGTCGAGCCCGAGCCCGTGCAGGTACCCGGTGAGCCGGCCGGGTCCGCAGCCGACGTCGGCGACGGGCCCGTTCCCGGCGGCGCGCACGAGGTCGGCGAAGGCGGTGAGAACCGCCCGCTCCCACGGGTTGGCGACCAGCTCGTCCTGGAACCGCTCGGCGTAGTCGACGGCCAGGGCGTCGTAGGACGATCGGGTGTCATGCGGGTGCTCGGATTCGATCACGCCCAGGCACGCTACCGGTCCTGCGCGCCGGACGGCGAACACCTGCGCTACGCGGCGTAGGCGGACGTAACGAGAATTGTGCACAAGACGCTGCGCCGGCAGTCCGCGCGGATTCCCACTGGCGGGAATAGGCTCCGTCTATCGGCGGCCAGCACGGCGATGGCCATCGCGTACCGGAGGTCGGACGCGGATCGAGGGGGCGCGTCCGGCGCCGGTGTCGCCGCCTCCCGTCGCGGCCCGGCTCCGTCAGCTCCCCGGGAGCTGCTCGGCCCTCGTGACCACCCGGTCGATCAGGCCGTACTCGCGGGCCTGCTCGGCGGTGAACCACCGGTCGCGGTCCCAGTCCCGCTGGATCTCCTCCAGGCTGCGCCCGCTGTGCCGGGCGATCAGCTCCTGCATGGTCCGCTTCACGTGCAGCATGTTCTCCGCCTGGATCGTGATGTCCGCGGCGGTGCCGCCCATCCCGCCGGACGGCTGGTGCATCATGATCCGTGAGTGGGGCAGCGCGTAACGCTTGCCGGCCGTGCCCGCACAGAGCAGGAACTGCCCCATCGAGCCGGCGAAGCCGAGCGCCACCGTCGCCACGTCGTTGCGGACGAACCGCATCGTGTCGTAGACGGCCATACCCGCGCTGACCGAGCCACCCGGCGAGTTGATGTAGAGCACGATGTCCCGCTCCGGGTCCTCGGCGGCGAGCAGCAGCATCTGGGCGCAGATCTGGTTCGCCGAGGCGTCGGTGACCTCGGTGCCGAGGAAGATGATCCGCTCCTTCAGCAGCCGGTCGAACACCTGGTCGCCGAAGGACGGCTGCCCACCGTCCAACATCCGCACGTCGAGACCGATCATCGCGTCCGCCCTTCCGGCACTGCCGGCGGGCGACCGGAGGGCGCCCGGGGGACCGGCACGTCCAGCCTGCGCGGAACGGGACGCGCGAGGCCAGCCATTCTGCCGGCGGCAGATCAGCCGACGGCAGAACCGGCCGGCCTAGACGACGGTCAACGTCCGCGCGCCCGCCCGCGTCCGCCCGCAGCCCAGCGCGACGCGGGTACGCGGGCCGGAGCGCCCGCCCACGGCGGAGGCGGGCCGCCCGACCCGCAGGGTCGTGCCGCCCGGGCGCGGAGCCAGGTGGAGCAGGGGGCCACCGGCCCGGGGAGCGACCCGCACGGCCGGGGTGACGGCGTCGGGCCGGCCGACCTCCGCCCGCTCCAGCCGGGCCAGGCCGGCCCGGGGCGCGGCCGGGATGCGCGGCTCGACCCGACGCAGGTCGTCGCGCGCCTCCTCCAGCAGGTCGGACAGGTGGATGCCGAGCGCCCGGCAGATCGCCGCGAGCACCTCCGAGGAGGCCTCCTTGCGACCGCGTTCGACCTCGGACAGGTAGGGCACCGACACTCCGGCGGCCTCGGCCACCTCGCGCAGCGTGCGGCCCTGCCGCAGCCGGAGCCGGCGCAGCACCCCGCCGATCACTCGTCGCAGCAACGACATGCGGGCCTCACTCTCGGGCTCGTCGTCCGGGACACCCCCATCATGCCCCCTGTCGGGCGCGCGGGTCGTCCCGTCGTGCCGCGCGTCGGCGGGTGAGCCGGGGGTGAGCCGTGGCGCCCCGGGTCGACGACCCCGCCGTGCGAGATCCGCGAAGGCCGCTATGTTGTGGTCGTGCAGGCGACGACAGGGCCGGGACAGGTCCTCACGTGATCCACTTTCCCGCCCAGCGACGGGGCCCCCTGAGCGCGCTGAGTCTCCGGCTGGCCGCCGCCATCGGCCTGGTCTTCGCCACCGTCGCCGTGGTCTACCTCGACCGGGACGGCTACCGCGACGTCAACGAGGACGCGCTGACCCTCCTCGACTGCTTCTACTACGCGGTGGTCACCCTCTCGACCACCGGCTACGGGGACATCACCCCGGTCAGCCAGACGGCCCGGCTGATCAACGTCGTCTACATCACGCCGGCCCGGGTGATCTTCCTGATCATCCTGGTCGGCACCACCCTGGAAGTGCTGACCGAGCAGTACCGCACCGGGCGTCGCCTGTCGCGGTGGAGGAGAGCCGTGAAGGACCACGTCATCATCTGCGGCTACGGCACGAAGGGCCGCAGCGCGGTCTCCGCCCTGCTGGAGAACGGGCTCGACAAGTCCCGGATCGTGGTGGTGGAACGGAGCGGTCCGGCGCTGCGGCAGGCCACCTCGGCCGGCCTGGTGGCGATCGAGGGCTCGGCGACCCGCTCGTCGGTGCTCAACGAGGCACACGTACGCAACGCCAAGGCGGTGATCATCGCGACCGACAGCGACGACGCCTCGGTCCTGGTGGCGCTGACCGTACGGCAGCTCACCGCCGGGCAGGTGCGGATCATCGCCGCCGCCCGGGAGGCGGAGAACGCCCCGCTGCTCAAGCAGAGCGGCGCCCACCACGTGATCGTCTCCTCGGCCACCGCCGGCCGACTGCTGGGCCTGTCCACCTCGGCCCCGCCGCTGATCGACGTGGTGGAGGACCTGCTCACCCCCGGCCAGGGCATGGCGCTGGCGATGCGCTCCGCCGAGCGCTCCGAGGTGGGCCGCTCCCCCCGCGAGCTGGAATCGCTGGTCATCGCCCTGGTTCGGCGGGGCAAGGTGGTCACCCTGGCCGACAAGGCCGGCGCGGTCATCGAGACCGGCGACATGCTGGTGCACGTACGCGACGACCGCCCGCAGGCGACCACTGCCCCCTGATCCGTGGTCGCCCTGCCCCCTGACCTGTAGTCGCCCTGATCTGTAGTCACCCTGGCCTGCGGTCGTTCTGGCCTCCGGTCGTTCTGGCCTCCGGTCCCTTGGCCTGCGGTCGTCCTGATCGGTCGGGCGTTGGCGGCCGGTCGCAAACGTCCGATCCGGGAGGTCCGAGCCGTCACCCGCTCTTTGCGTGGACAACGCACCATCTGTGGTCACGCTCGGTAACAACTCACCCTCCGGGCGCCACTGCAGTCCGCGCCCTTTGCTCTGCATCCGTATATGCGCCAGCGACCCTGAGTGCCTGGTGCGTATGCGGCTGCAGAGCAAAGGGCGCACAAGGCCGGGGCGACTCGGCGCCGCGAGATTCGCTGAATCCGCTGGTCACAGGCCTGCCAGCCTGATTGGCGGCGGTCAGGATTCGCTTCAGTGTCGAAAGCGCCGTTACTGAACGTAGCGAATCGCGAGGAGATGGGCCCTGTCACTCAACGTGACGTCACGCTGCGACCCCGGCTCCTGAGCTCCAGCAACCGTAGAAGGGCCCGCCACCAGTCGGTGGCGGACCCTTCTCGCGGTTCTGGCCCCTTGGGCGGCCAGCCTCCCCGACTCCTCGCTCAGGGGCGGCCGGTCGCGCCGGTCAGAGGATCGTCCAGGTGTCCCCGCTGGCGAGGAGCCCGGCGAGCTGCTGCTCCGGGGTCTCGGTGACCTTCGCCTTCGCCTCGGCGAGCTGCTCCTGCACCACGCTGTCGTACGACGGCCGGTCCACCGAGCGGAACACGCCGATCGGGGTGTTCCGCAGGTCCAGGCCGGGCAGCCGGGAGAGCGCGAAGGCGTACGCCGGGTCGGTGACCGTCGCGTCGTGCACGACGATCTCACCGGGGCTGACCGACGCGGTCTCCCGGACCTCCAGGCCGAACCCGCCGGGCGGGTGCACGACGCAGAACTGCCCGTCCTTGCCGAACGTGATCGGCTGCCCGTGCTCCAGCCGGATCAGGAAGTCGTCGCGGGTGGCCGGCTCCTTGAGCTGGTCGAACGCGCCGTCGTTGAAGATGTTGCAGTTCTGGTAGATCTCCACGAACGCCGAGCCCTGGTGCTCCGCCGCCGCCCGCAGCACCGACTGGAGGTGCTTGCGGTCCGAGTCGATGGTGCGGCCCACGAAGGTGGCCTCGGCCCCGAGGGCGAGCGACAGCGGGTTGAACGGCGCGTCGGCCGAGCCGGCCGGGGTCGACTTCGTGACCTTCCCGACCTCGGAGGTCGGCGAGTACTGCCCCTTCGTCAGGCCGTAGATCCGGTTGTTGAACAGCAGGATCTTCAGGTTGACGTTGCGGCGCAGCGCGTGGATCAGGTGGTTGCCGCCGATGGAGAGCGCGTCGCCGTCACCGGTGACCACCCAGACCGACAGGTCGGGGCGGCTGGCCGACAGACCGGTGGCGATCGCCGGGGCGCGGCCGTGGATCGAGTGCATCCCGTAGGTGTTCATGTAGTACGGGAAGCGCGACGAGCAGCCGATGCCCGAGACGAAGACGATCCGCTCGCGCGGGATGTTCAGCTCCGGCATGAACTGCTGGATCGCGGCGAGGATCGCGTAGTCGCCGCAGCCGGGGCACCAGCGCACCTCCTGGTCGGACTTGAAGTCCTTGGCGGTGAGCTTGAGGGCGACGGGCTCAGACATTCTTCAGGACCTCTTCCAGCATCGTCTCCAGCTCGGCGGCGGTGAACGGCAGGCCGCGGACCTGGTTGTAGCCGATCGCGTCGACCAGGTACTTCGCCCGGATCACGTGGGCGAGCTGGCCGAGGTTCATCTCGGGGATCACCACGCGGTCGTAGGAGCGCAGCACCGTGCCGAGGTTGGCCGGCATCGGGGCGAGGTGCCGCAGGTGCGCCTGCGCGATGGCGTGGCCGCGCTGGCGCAGGCCCCGGCACGCCGCGCCGATCGGCCCGTACGTGGAGCCCCAGCCGAGCACCAGCACCCGGGCGTCGCCGTCCGGGTCCTCGACCTCGATGTCCGGCACCGGGATCGTCTCGATCCGGGCCGCCCGGGTGCGCACCATGAAGTCGTGGTTCGCCGGGTCGTACGAGATGTCGCCGGTCTTGTCGGCCTTCTCCAGGCCGCCGATGCGGTGCTCCAGCCCGGCGGTGCCCGGGACGGCCCACGGCCGGGCCAGGGTCTCCGGGTCGCGCAGGTAGGGCAGGAACGTGGTGCCGTCGTCGCCGTTGGGCTTCGTGGCGAACTCGACCCGCAGGTCGGGCAGCGACTCGACGTCGGGCAGCAGCCACGGCTCGGAGCCGTTGGCGACGTAGTTGTCGGACAGCAGGATGACCGGCGTGCGGTAGGTCAGCGCGATCCGGGCCGCCTCGATGGCCGCGTGGAAGCAGTCCGACGGCGACTTCGGCGCGATCACCGCGATCGGGGCCTCGCCGTGGCGGCCGTAGAGCGCCATGTTGAGGTCGGCCTGCTCGGTCTTGGTGGGCATGCCCGTGGAGGGACCGGCCCGCTGCACGTCGACGATGACCAGCGGCAGCTCCAGCGCCACCGCGAGGGAGATCGTCTCGCTCTTGAGCGCGACGCCCGGGCCGCTGGTGGTGGTGACGCCGAGCGAGCCGCCGTACGACGCGCCCAACGCCGCGCCGACCGCGGCGATCTCGTCCTCGGCCTGCATGGTGAGCACGCCGAAGCGCTTGTGCTTGCTCAGCTCGTGCAGGATGTCCGAGGCCGGGGTGATCGGGTAGGCGCCCAGGAAGACCGGCAGCCCGGAGCGGACGCCGGCGGCCACCAGGCCGAGCGACAGGGCCGCGTTGCCGGTGATGTTGCGGTAGGTGCCCGGCCGCATCTTCGCCGGCTTGACCTCGTAGCGGACCGCGAAGTCCTCGGTGGTCTCGCCGAAGTTCCAGCCGGCCCGGAACGCCGCGACGTTCGCCGCGACCAGCTCGGGGCGGGCGGCGAACTTGCGCTCCAGGAAGCGCAGCGTCGACTCGTACGGCCGGTTGTACATCCAGGAGAGCAGACCGAGGGCGAACATGTTCTTGGCCCGCTCGGCGTCCTTCTTGGACACCGCGAGCTCGGCGAGCGCGCCCACCGTCATCGAGGTCAGCGCCACCGGGTGCACCACGTAGCCGGCGAGGGAGTCGTCCTCGAGCGGGTTCGACTGGTAGCCGACCTTGGCCAGGTTGCGCTTGGTGAACTCGTCGGTGTTGACGATGATGTCCGCGCCCCGCGGCAGGTCGGCGAGGTTGGCCTTGAGCGCCGCCGGGTTCATCGCCACCAGCACGTTCGGCGAGTCGCCGGGGGTCAGGATGTCGTAGTCGGCGAAGTGCACCTGGAAGCTCGACACGCCCGGCAGGGTGCCGGCGGGAGCCCGGATCTCCGCCGGGAAGTTCGGCAACGTGGAGATGTCGTTGCCCAGCTGCGCGGTCTCCGAGGTGAACCGGTCGCCGGTGAGCTGCATGCCGTCGCCGGAGTCACCGGCGAACCGGATGACCACCCGGTCCAGTTGACGGATCTGCTTGGTCACGCCTGCACCTCGCTTCGCTGGGCGCGGTCGCGCGGGCGGCTGAACGTGATGGTGACCTCGCCTTGCCCGGCCACGTGACCTCCTTGACGCACCGCTGCACCAGACCCGCCGAGGCGGGCCCGGTCCGCTGTAGTTACCTCACCTGAGAGCCTACGTCGAATCGCGGCCCCAACCTTCTCGGAGGCCGCCCTGTGGGATGCGATCCAGCGAGATTCCACCCCGATTTGAGGTGTTTCCGTCCGCCCGCCGTAATCCAGATCACCGGTCGCGGGGTGGGCGGGACGCAGACCCGGTCGGACCAGGGCCGCCCGGGTCACTCGGTCGGTGCCGTGGACGGTCCACCCGCCGGGGCGGTCATCCGCCGCCGCAGGGAGGTGGTCGCCAGCGTGAGGGCGAACACCACCAGCAGCGTGGAGACCACGATCAGCAGGATCGCCGTCCGCCGTACCGAGCCACCTCCGCCGTCGCCGCTGACGGCCGCGGCGTCGGCGGCGAGCACGCCCTGCGACCCGGTCGGCGCGGGCGGCGAGGCCACCGGGGTCGCCAGCGCGGCGGCGGCGGTGATCCGGAAGCTCATCTGCACCTGCCGGGCCAGGCCGCTGCGCGGGTCGAGTTGGCCGAGCACCGCGCCGGCCAGCGGGGCCTGCCGCTGCGCCTCGGGGGTCGCGGAGACCGGCAACCGCAGCTGCGCGGTCCGGCCGGCGGCGAGGGTGCCCAGCTCGCAGCGCGTACGGGAGGGGTCGACCGTGGTGCAGCCGGACGGGGGCGTCGGCACGGTCACCCCGGCCGGCAGGACCACCTCGATCCGGCCCTCGGCGTCCACCCTGCCGGTGTTGCCCAGGCGCACGTCGAGCCCGCTCGACCCGCCACTGATGTCGAAGGAGACCGGGTCGGCGTCCAGCCTGATCCCCGGCACCGGCGGGCCGGGCGGGAAGAGCACGGCGAACCCCTCGTCGTCGCCCACCGGGCCGGGCACGCCGGGGGCGGTCGCGGTGACCCGGACGGCGCCGCTGAGCGGCATCCGCTTCCAGGCGTCGCCGTCGACGCGTACCCGGAGCAGGGTGCTGAACCGGGCGCCGGGCGCGCTGGCCCACTCCCCGCAGCGGTGCTCCCCGCCGCCGACCAGAGCGCAGCCCGCGGTGCCGGCGTCGGACAGCCCGGCCGGCAGCGTGTAGGACAGCCCGATCCGGGCGGGCGTGGCGCCCGTGTTCGTGATGGTCACCCGGAGCGTGGTCACCGTGCTCGCCGCGTTCCAGTACGCGGCGGTCAGGGTGATGTCGTCGGTCGTGACGCTGACCCCGGCCAGGGGCGCCGGCGGGGTGGCGGCGGGCGCGGAGGGCCGGACCGGCGGCACCGACGGCGCCGGGGGCGGTGCGGCGGTGGTCGGCGCGGCGGTGGTCGGCGCCGGCTGCTCCGGGGCCGTCGTCGTCGGGGCCGGCTCGGTCGTCGGGGCCGGTGGCGTGGTCTCCGGCGGCGGCGCGGTGGTCGAGGGCGCCTCGGTGGGCACCGGCCCCGTGTCCGTCGGATCCGCAGTGGGCGTGTCCCCGCCCGGCTCGCCGGCCGGCTCGGTCGCGATGGAGGCGGCCCGGGCGGCGGTCGGTGCGGCGGTCGCCCAGCCGGGCACCGCGGCGACGGTCAGTCCGACCGCGAGGCCGATCGCCAACAGGGGCACGACGCGTCGGTCACGCGCCCGCCGGCTAGGCCGTACGTCCACGCGAGCCATCTGTCCTCCGGTGACGATGAGTGAGATCCCAATATTCGACAATTGTTGCCAGAGGGCACTAGTCCCGCCGGGAAACGAATCCGTAACGGGTTCGACCCGAGCCGCGACGAGGAGCGGTAGGCTCAGCGACCGTGACCGGTTACCTGGGCTCGTACGCGACGCTCGGGCTGCTGCTGCTCGCCAGCGTCCTCTTCTTCGTTACGGCGTTCTCGGCCAACCGGGTGTTACGCCCTGCCCGTCCGGCGGATCCCTTCGGCAAGCGCACCAGCTACGAGTGCGGCCTCGACCCCGTCGGCGCCGACTGGGCGCAGATGCAGATCCGTTACTACGTGTACGCGTACCTCTACGTGTTGTTCGCCGTGGAGTCGGTGTTCCTCTTCCCCTGGGCGGTCGTCTTCGACCGGCCGGGGTTCGGCATGGTCACGGTCGTGGAGATGGCGGTCTTCGTCGCGGTGCTGGCGCTCGGCATCCTCTACGCCTGGCGCAAGAACATCCTGCGCTGGTCCTGACCTCGACGGTCAGGCGAGGCCGCGCCGGGTCAGCGTCGGCGGACGGTCGCCCCGGATCGAGGCGACCATGTCGAGCACCCGCCGGGTGGGGCGGACCTGGTGCGCGCGGAACACCCGGGCGCCCAGCCAGGCCGAGACCGCCGTGGCCGCGAGCGTTCCCTCCAGCCGTTCGGCCACCGGCAGGTCCAGCGTCTCGCCGATGAAGTCCTTGTTCGACAGGGCCACCAGCAGTGGCCAGCCGGTGCCGGAGAGCTCGCCGAGCCGGCGGGTGATCTCCAGGGAGTGTCGGGTGTTCTTGCCGAAGTCGTGCGCCGGGTCGATCAGGATCCCGTCGGCGCGTACGCCCAGCGCGACCGCGCGGTCGGCGAGCCCGGTCACCGTCGTGAGCACGTCGGCGACCACGTCGGCGAAGGCCGCGCGGTGCGGGCGGGTCCGGGGCGCCAGGCCGCCGGCGTGCGAGCAGACCAGGCCGGCGCCCGTCTGCGCCGCCACCTGGGCCAGGGCCGGGTCGGCGCCGGACCAGGTGTCGTTGAGCAGGTCGGCGCCCGCCGCCACCGCCTCCACCGCCACCTCGGCCCGCCAGGTGTCGATCGAGATCACCACG
>NZ_JBICUN010000029.1:0-62630 GCF_043198195.1 Micromonospora sp. NPDC048868 | reverse complement strand
CTCGTCAACATGAACGACTTCGGCGGCTACAACCAGGTCTGGGCCGAGTACTTCGACGCCACCGGCCCCACCCGCACCACCGTCGCCGTGCACCAGCTACCCCACCCGCACCTGCTCATCGAGATCCAGGCAGTGGCCCTTCTTCCGTCAGGAGGTCAGTCGTGAGTGAGATCGCGGAGCCGTTCAGCTTCCCCGGTTGGATCGCGGAGAACCAGCACCTGCTCAAGCCGCCGGTCGGCAACAAGGAGATGTTCCCGGGCGGGGACGACTTCATCGTGATGGTGGTGGGCGGGCCCAACCAGCGCACCGACTTCCACGTCGACCCGTACGAGGAGTTCTTCTACCAGGTCAAGGGCAACATGCACGTCAACCTGATGACCCCGGAGGGGCCGCGTACGGTGCACGTGCGCGAGGGCCAGATGTGGATGCTGCCGCGCAACACCCCGCACTCGCCGCAGCGGCCCGAGGCCGGCTCGATCGGCGTGGTCGTGGAGCGGGTCCGCGAGGAGGGCACGCTGGAGAAGTTCCAGTGGTACTGCGCCGAGTGCGGGCACAAGGTGCACGAGGTGGAGTTGCAGGTCCGCGACATCGCCGCCGACCTGCCCCCGGTGTTCCAGGCGTTCTACGCCGACGAGGCCGCCCGCACCTGCGGGAACTGCGGCGCGCTGCACCCGGGCAAGGGCTGATGCCTGCCGGGTCCGGGCCGGCGCGGCCGCCCGTGGTCGACGTGCACACGCACGTCGTACCGAAGGGGTGGCCGGACCTCGGCGCGGCGTGCGGCGGGTCCGGCTGGCCCTGGCTGCGGGTCGACTCCGAGCGGGCGGCCATGATCATGGTGGGGGAGACGGAGTTCCGCCCGGTCGGGGCCGAGTGCTGGGACGCGCCGACCCGCCTCGGCGACATGGACGCCGACGGCGTGGACGTGCAGGTCGTGTCGCCCACCCCGGTCTTCTTCAGCTACGACCGGCCCGCCGACCAGGCGGTCAAGGTGGCCCGGATCTTCAACGACCGCACCCTGGAGGTCACCGCCGCCGGTGGCGACCGGCTGGTGCCGTTCTGCCAGGTGCCGTTGCAGGACCCGGAGGCGGCCTGCGCCGAGTTGGACCGCTGCCTCGCGGCCGGGCACGCCGGGGTGGAGATCGGCAACCACGTCGGCGACCGCGACCTGGACGACGCCGGGATCGTGGAGTTCCTGACGCACTGCGCCGAGGTGGGCGCGCCGGTCTTCGTGCACCCGTGGGACATGCCGGGCGGCCCCCGGCTGGACCGGTGGATGGCCCGCTGGCTCGCCGGGATGCCCGCCGAGACGCACCTGTCGGTGCTGGCGCTGATCCTCGGCGGCGTCTTCGACCGGGTGCCCGACACGCTGCGGATCTGCTTCGCGCACGGCGGCGGCAGCTTCCCGTTCTGGCTGGGCCGCGCCGACAACGCCTGGCACCGCCGGGGCGACCTGGTACGCGGTGCCTCCACCGCCCCGCCCAGCTCGTACGTCGACCGGTTCTGCGTCGACTCGGTGGTCTTCTCCGCGCCCGCGCTGCGGCTGCTGGTCGACACGATGGGCGCCGAACGGGTGCTCGTCGGCAGCGACTACCCGTACCCGCTCGGGGAGCGGCCGGTCGGCCGGGTGGTGCGCGAGGCGGACTTCCTCACCGACGAGCAGCGCGACCTGCTGCTCGGGGGCAACGCGCTGCGCTTCCTCGGCACCCGCTCCTGACCCGCGCCCGGGCGGCGCGGTCCCCGAGGGGCCCCGCGCCGCCCGGCGGGTGGAATCCGGAGCCGTCGCGGCCCCCAGTGCGCGCGACGGCCCCGGAGCATGGGGTTCAGGAGTGCGGGCAGGTGTCCCGGTACTCCTCGATCGCCGAGCCCCGCGGGGCCGGGCAGAGGAACTGCTCGTAGCGGGTGTCGTCGTCGACGAACCGCTTGAGCCAGGAGATGCTGTACTTCGCCACCGTCACGTTCGCCGAGGTCGGCGCGGAGTGGCTCGCCGCGTTCAGCTCCAGGTACGCCTTGTCCAGCGTGGCCGGCAGGCTGGTGTAGAACGGCTCCGAGTGCGACGAGACCGGGGCCACGGTGTCGTTCTCGGCCCCGATGACCAGGGTCGGTACCCGCACCGTGGACCAGCTCTTCTGGGTGTGCCAGCCGGTCAGCGGGATCGCCGCCTGCAACGCGGGCCGGGTGCTGGCCGCCGACAGGCTGCCTCCGCCGCCCATCGAGTGACCCATCACGGCGAGCCGGTTCCTGTCGATCCGGGTGCGGACGGTGCTGGTGTTGGTCAGGTAGTCCAGGGCGGCCAGCAACTGGGTGCCCCGGCTGGCCGGCTGGTCGTACACGGACCGGGTGTCGATGGTGATGACGACGAAGCCCTGCGAGGCCAGGCGCGGGCCGAGCCACGCGACCGACGTCTGGCGCGCGGTGAAGCCGGGGGAGATGGCGACCGCGCCGAAGGTGCCCTCGGCGGTGCTCGTCGGGTAGTAGATCGTCCCGCCGCCGAAGCCGCTGACGCTGCTGGCGCCCACTGTGGTCTGTGCGGTGGCGAACGGGCCCCGGGTGGCCTCGATGCTGGCCACGGTGGGCGCGGGGCCGCGCTCGTAGGGGTTGGCGGCGAGTGGCGCGGCCGTAGGCAGGTCCCGGGCGCCGGCGGGTGCGGCGGGTGCGGCGGCCAGGCTCGCGCCGACCAGGGCGAGGGCCAGCAACGGACGGGTGGCGCGCGAGGACCAGCGGCGGCGGGGGACGGGGTGCAGAGCGGGTAGAGGTTGCACGGCGACGCTCCTGCGGGGGTGGGGGTCGGTGGCGGCGTTGCGGGGGGCCACCGGGTGGACGGTGATCGCCATCGATCGGGTCCATCCTGCGTGCCGGGTGCCGGTGGCGGGTCATCCCGATGTGGTCATGTCCGGGAGGATATGGCGCTCGTCGCACCGCCGGCCGGCCGTGTCGTACGGCACAGTGGCGGCCGGACGGGCAGGATGAGGGGATGGCCGAGCCGCACGACCTGACCGCGCTGGAGCAGGCCGCCGCGATCGCCCGG
This sequence comes from Micromonospora sp. NPDC048868, assembly GCF_043198195.1. Lineage (NCBI taxonomy): Bacteria > Bacillati > Actinomycetota > Actinomycetes > Micromonosporales > Micromonosporaceae > Micromonospora > Micromonospora sp. NPDC048868. Next base: position 59,605 of record NZ_JBICUN010000029.1, on the reverse strand, counting down.
GGCGAGCTGTCCAGCGTCGAACTGGTCGAGCACCACCTGACCCGCGTCGACGCGCTCGGCGACACCGTCGGCGCGTTCGTCACGGTCACCGGCGAGCGGGCCCGCGCGGCGGCCCGCGCCGCCGACGCCGTCCCCGCCGACGAGCGCGGCCCGTTGCACGGCGTGCCGACCGCGATCAAGGACCTGACCCTCACCGCCGGGGTGCGCACCACCTTCGGCTCGGCGGCGTTCGCCGACTTCGTGCCGCCCGTGGACGCCGACGTGGTCCGGTTCATGGCGGAGGCCGGGCTGGTGAGCCTGGGCAAGACCACCACCTCCGAGCTGGGCTGTTCGCTCTACTCGGAGGGGCTGGTCGCGCCGCCGGCCCGCAACCCGTGGGACCTGGCGTACACCGCCGGCGGCTCCAGCGGAGGGGCGGCGGCGGCCGTCGCGGCCGGGCTGGTGCCGGTCGCCCAGGGCTCCGACGGCGGCGGCTCGCTGCGCATCCCGGCGTCGCTGTGCGGCCTGGTCGGCTACAAGCCGAGCCGGGGGCTGGTCTCCGGGGGGCCGGTCGGCTCCGGCGCCTTCGGCCTGCCCACCAACGGCCCGATCGGGCGTACGGTCGCCGACGTGGCGGCGCTGCTCGACGTGCTGGCCCGGCCGGTGCCCGGCGAGCCCTACCTGGCGCCCGTCCCGCCCTCGGGCGGCTGGCTCGGCGCGGCCCGTGCGGCCGACCCGGGGCGGCTGCGCGTCGGGCGGTTCACCGCCCCGATGCTCGCCGACGAGCCGGTGCACCCCGACTGCCTCGCCGCCGTGGACCGGGCGGCGGCGCTGCTCACCGCCGCCGGCCACGAGGTGGTTGACGTCCCCGCGCCCCTCGGGCCCGCCGTGTGGCCGCTGTTCGAGATCGTCTGGTACGTGCTGGCGCTCGCGCCCGTGCCGCGCGGGCGGGAGAGCGCGCTGCTGCCGCTGACCCGCCATCTGCGGGCCCGGGGCGCGGAGATCTCCGCCGGCACCCTCACCGCCACGCTCGGCGAACTCCAGGCGCAGGTACGCCTCGGGGTGCGCCGCACCGCCGGCTGCGACCTGCTGCTCTGCCCGACCCTCGCCGCGCCGCAGGCGCCGCTGGGCTGGTTCGCCGAGGGGGGCGACCCGGCCGAGGACTTCGACCGGCAACGCCGGTTCTCGCCGTACTGCGCCGTGTTCAACGTCACGGGTGATCCGTCCGTGTCCCTGCCGGTGGGCGTCACCGCCGAGGGGCTGCCCGTGGGGGTCCTGCTGACCGGCCGGTACGGCGACGACGCGAGGTTGATCGCCACGGCTGCGCAACTGGAGCACTCCAGTGGCGGATGGGATCGCCACCCCGCAATCTGGCGGGCCGTGGGCTCCGCTAACGTGAATGGCAGCGGTGTCGGGAGGTCGGCGCCATGATCGTCCACCCGACCCGGATCCTTGAGGTCTCTTCTTCCGCCTGGGGGCGTTGGGATTGTCTGTAACCGAGACGTTGCTGGTCTTCGTCGGCATCCCGGCGGCCGCGGTGCTGGTGATCGCCGGTCTGGCGTACGCCGGTAGTCGTGGCGGCGGCGGTGGCGGCGCCAAGCGCTACCGGCCGGGCCGGTCCTTCGACTTCACTCCGGTCTGGTTCCTGGGCCGGCCGGAGCAGCTGGCCGACTCGGCCGGCACCGCCCTGGCAGCGGGCGCGCAGGCGCCGGCGCTGACCAGCCGCAAGCAGGAGCAGGCCGGCATCGAGGCGCCGGCTGGTGGAACCGGAGGCGCAAGTGACCGTTGGTGAGAAGCAGGCCGGGACGGGGAATCCGCCCGAGGTGCTGGACGGGCCGTTCTCGACCCGCCAGCTGCTGCGCATCGACGAGGCCCTGCGCCTGGCGGACCAGGGCACCGGCCTGGTCTTCTCGGTCTTCGTCGGCGGCCTCGACGAGCCGGTCCGGGAGCACGCGGAGCGGCTGCACCGCCAGCTCGCCGAGCCCGACCGGTCGGTCCTGATCGCGGTGTCGCCCAACCAGCGGCAGCTGGAGATCGTCACCGGCCGGCACGCCCGCAAGCGCATCCCCGACACCTACGCCCGGCTCGCCGCGCTGTCGATGGTGGCGGCGTTCGGCGGCGGCGACCTGGCCGGCGGCATCATCAACGGCCTCGACCAGCTCGCCAGCCACGCCGGCAAGGGCTGACCGACCCGAGCCCACCCGACGTCCAACGGTGAAGCCCGGTCCGCACCGCGGACCGGGCTTCACCGTGTCGGGCGTACGTCAGGCGCTGCGGGCGTCCCGCTCGCGGGCCCGCAGGGCGCGGACGACGCCGTCGCGGCCCTCGCCCACCAGCCGGCGCAGCGGGGCCGAGTGGCCGTCGCCGGCCAGCCACGCGTCGGTGGCCGCCACGGTCTCGTCGTCCACCAGGTACGCCGGGTACGCCAGCTGCGCGAACTCCTGCGCCGGCTCGCTGTCCCGGCTGCCCCAGACCTGGTCCACCGTGGCGAAGTACGCGTCGCGGTAGGGCACCGTCAGCTCGACCTGCGCCGGGTGGATGAGGCCCTGCAACAGCGCCCGGTTGCGCCAGTTCGGCAGCGACTCCGGGCCGGTCAGCTGAGCCCAGACGGCGGCCTTGTTCTCCGCCGTCGGCACCAGCGCGTGCGCGTACGCGGCCTCGCGCTCGCCACTGGCCGTGCGGTCCCCGGCCAGCTCGGCCTCGATCTCGGCGGGACCGGCCGCGCCGTTGGCGACCAGCGCGTCCAGCACGGCCCAGCGCAGCTCGGTGTCGATGGACAGGCCCGCCGGGACGTCGGTGCCGGCCAGCCAGCCCCGCAGGGTGGCCAGGTCCTCGGCCGAGCGGGCCGCCGTGGCGTACGCGCGGGCCCAGGTCAGCTGGAAGCCGCTGCCCGGTTCCGCCGCCGCCAGCGTCGTCCGCGCGGTGCGGGCCAGCTCCGCCCAGCCGGTCGGCGCCCAGGCCGGGTCGGCGTAGAAGGTGAGCGCCGTCTTGGCCTGGCGCAGGGCGGCGTTGACCAGGTTGATGTCGGTCTCGGCGGGCAGCCCCGCCAGCACCAGCGCCACATAGTCGCGGGCGGCCAACTCGGCGTCGCGGGTCATGTCCCAGGCGGCGGTCCAGCACAGCGCGCGGGCCAGCGACGACTCGAAGCCGGCGATGTGCTGCACCACGGTGGCCATCGACCGCTCGTCGAGGCGCAGCTTGGTGTAGGTGAGGTCGTCGTCGTTGAGCAGCAGCACGTCGGCGGCGGGCACGCCGCGCAGCGCGGTCAGCTCGGTCCGCTCGCCGGCGACGTCGATCTCTTGCCGCTCGCGGCGGACCAGCCGGCCGTCGGTCAGGTCGTAGAGGCCCACGCCGATCCGGTGGGTACGCAGCGTCGGGTGCGCGGTGGGCGCCTCCTGGAGCACGACGACCTGCTCGTAGGTGCCGTCCGCGCCGATCGTCAGCTCCGGCCGCAGGGTGTTGACCTGCGCCGTCTCCAGCCACTGGGCGGCGAACTTGCGCAGCTCCCGGCCGGAGGCCGTCTCCAGCTCGGAGAGCAGGTCGTCGAAGGTGGCGTTGCCCCAGGCGTGCTTGGCGAAGTAGGCCCGCAGGCCGGCCAGGAACGGCTCCTCACCGACGTACGCGACGAGCTGCTTGAGCACGCTCGCGCCCTTGGCGTAGGTGATGCCGTCGAAGTTGACCTCGACCGCCTCCAGGTCCGGCATCTCGCAGTAGACCGGGTGGGTGGAGGAGAGCTGGTCCTGCCGGTAGCCCCAGTTCTTCCGGATGGACAGGAACGTCGTCCATGCCTCGGTGAAGCGGGTGGCGTGGGTGTTGCACCAGTGGCTGGCCCACTCGGCGAACGACTCGTTGAGCCACAGGTCGTTCCACCAGCGCATGGTGACCAGGTCACCGAACCACATGTGCGCCAGCTCGTGCAGGATCGTGTTGGCCCGCTGCTCGTACTCGTAGTCGGTCACCTGCGAGCGGAAGAGGTAGTGCGACTCGGCGTGCGTGACGCAGCCGAAGTTCTCCATGGCGCCGGCGTTGAAGTCGGGCACCCACAGCTGGTCGTACTTGGGCAGCGGGTAGCGCACGCCGAACTGCTCGTGGAAGAAGTCGAAGCCCTGCTTGGTGACCAGGAAGAGGTCGTCCGAGTCGAGGTGCGGCGCCATCGAGGCCCGGCAGAACGCGCCCAGGTCGATGCCGTCGTGGCTGTCCCGCACCTCGTGGTACGGCCCGGCGCAGAGGGCGGTGATGTAGGTGCTCATCCGCACCGAGGTGGTGAGGTGGACCGTCTTCAGCCCCTCGCCCGCGGCCTCCTCCCGCTCCACCGGCATGTTCGAGACCACCTTCCAGTGGTCCGGGACGGTGGCGTGCCAGGTGTAGACGCTCTTCAGGTCGGGCTGGTCGAAGCAGGCGAAGACCCGCTGGGCGTCGGCCGTCTCGAACTGGCTGTAGAGGTAGGTCTCGCCGTCGACCGGGTCGACGGTGCGGTGCAGGCCCTGCCCGCTGTTCGAGTACGCGAAGTCCGCCTCGACGACGAGCGTGTTCTCGCTGTCCAGTCCCGACAGGGTCAGGCCCTTCTCGGCCGACCAGTCGCCCAGGTCCACCGGGGTCCCGTTCAGCGTCGCGGAGCGCACCGAGTCGGCGGCCAGCTCGATGAAGGTGCTCGCGCCGGGTTCCGCGCACCGGAACCGCACCTCGGTCCTCGAACGGAAGGTGCGAGCCTCGGCCGCCGCCCGTACGGCGGACGAGAGGTCCAGACTGATGTCGTATCCGGTCACGTCGAGCAGGCGGGCCCGCTCGGTGGCCTCGACCTGCGTCAGGTTGCGCACTCCCGGCACTTTTCGTCTCCATCCCGTTTCGCCGCACGCCTTGGTGGCGCCGTCATCGACCGCTCGTGACGGCCGGATTCGAGTCTTCCATGCACGAACACCCTGTGGTGGGCGAGGTCACGCTCTCATTCCGCTGTCGGTCGATACCCGCTGGGGTGAAGATCGCAGGAGGCGCCGGGAGGCCGGCGCACCCCGTTTTCGAAGGGACCAGCCGTGAGCGAGCGTGCCGCCGTAGACATGTTCTTCGACCCCCTCTGCCCGTGGGCGTGGATCACCTCCCGTTGGCTGCTGGAGGTGGAGCAGGTCCGGGACGTGGACGTCCGGTTCCGTGTGATGAGCCTCTCGGTGCTCAACGAGGGCCGGGACCTGCCGGAGCAGTACCAGGAGCTGATGCGGACCGGCTGGGGCCCGGTGCGGGTCTGCATCGCCGTCGAGCAGCGGTACGGCCAGGACGCCGTCCGGAAGCTCTACACCGCCCTCGGCACCCGGATCCACCTCGGGCAGGAGAAGCTCACGCGGGAGCTGTTCGTCGCCGCGCTGACCGACGTCGGGCTCGACCCGGCGCTGGCCGACGTCGCCGAGGGCACCGCCCACGACGAGGCGCTGCGGGCCAGCCACGAGGCCGGCATGCGTCCGGTCGGCACCGACGTCGGCACCCCGGTGATCCACGCGCCCGGCCCGGACGGCGGCACGGTCGCCTTCTTCGGCCCGGTGGTCACCCCGGCGCCGAAGGGGGAGGCCGCCGGCCGGCTCTGGGACGGCGTCCTGCTGGTCGCCGGCACCCCCGGCTTCTACGAGCTGAAGCGCTCCCGCGACCTCGACCCCATCTTCGACTGACTCCGCTCCTTCGCTTCGGCCCCACCGTGGGCACCTCCCGGACCGATCAGGGGGTTCGCGTCGTGAACCCCCTGATCGGCGGCGGGCGACGCGGGGCCCGGGGGAGGGCGGGGGCGTCACCGGGGTGGCGGCGGGATCGTTGGCCCGGGTGTCCGCCGCAGCGACCCGCAGGGCCGCACCCGCAGCTCGTGGAGGCAGTTCCGATGGCCAAGCACCGTGTGCCCGGTGACGACCCGTCGACCCGGGAGGGGGTGACCGAGCGCCCGGACGCGGCGTACTGGTCGGTCGACGACTCCCGCTGGCCGGCGGTCCGTCCCGACCTTCCCGCCCACATGGTGGACCTGCTCGCTCCGCCGATCGTGGTCGGCGTCGCCCGCGTGCCGGCCACCTCCCGGCTCACCCCGCCGACCGAGCACCGGCCGGTGCCGGCCGCGCCGGGCGGGACCCGGCGGATCGTGCCCGCCGGACCGGGCGTGCCGGGCCGGCGACCGGCGGGCGGCCCCACGCCGGGCGGCCGGCACCGCAGGACTGCGGGACAGTCCGACCGCACCGCCTGAATCCGGCGCCCCGCCCCGGTAGCTCTTTCATCTGGTGGACCCCGCGCGGGTCCCGCGCCGGCGGGACTCGCGTCGCCGGTAGCGTCTCCGCACATGACGGTCGTGCATCCGATCGCCCGGGCCTGGATCACCACTGGCGGCACCGGCGCGCAGAACTACGACGAGTTCGCCGACGACGCGGAGATCACCGCGATCATCGAGGCGAACCCGCACAGTGCCCTCGGCATCGAGATGCCGCACCGGGCCCCGGAGAGCCTGGGCAGGTCCTTCCTCGACGCCCTGCCGGACGCGGTGACCCGGCTCGCCGAGGCCAAGGCCGACGGCAGCTACACGCCGGCCGAGCAGGTCGTGGTTCTCTACCGGATCAGCGCGCCGGGGGAGGAGAACGCGTACGGGCTCTTCGCCATGGTGGACACCGACCAGATCTCCACCCGCGCCGACGAGCCCGGGCTGGTCATCCGCAACGAGGACGTCTTCATCGCGAAGGTGCGGGAGCGGGTGGCGCTCGCCGAGGCGCTGGGGCACCTGCTGTCGCCCGTACTCCTGCTCCAGACCGGGCGCGGCGACGAGCTGCACGCCGCCCTCGCGGCGGCGACCGACGCGGCCGGCGCGCCGGCGGCGACCGACACCGACCAGGCCGGGCGCACCCACGCCATCTGGCTGCTCGGGCCGGGCCCGCGCCAGGACGAGCTGACCGCCCTGGCAGGCGGCGGCGAGCTGGTCGTGGCCGACGGCAACCACCGCAGCCTGGCCGCGCAGACCGGCGGGCTGCCGCGCTTCCTGTCCGTGATCACGACGCCGGCCTCGGTGGCGATCCAGCCCTACAACCGGCTGGTCAGCGAGCTGACCACCAGCGCCGACGACCTGCTCGACCGGCTCCGCGCCGCCGGCGCGGAGGTCACCCCGATCGACGGCCCGGTCGAGGTCCCGGCGACCGGCGGCACCGTGCACCTCCGCCTCGCCGGCCAGGGGTACGCGGTCACCCTGCCGCACGTCGGCGAGAACCGGCTGGAGAACCTGGACCACGCCCTGGTCGAGCGGCTGCTCCTGCGCGACGCGCTCGGGCTCGACCCGGGCGACAAGCGGATCACCTACGTCGGCGGCGACTACCCGGCGAGCTGGCTGACCGGCGAGGTCGACGCGGGCCGGGCCGAGCTGGCGGTGCTGGTCGCCCCGGTGACGGTGGACGACTTCGTCGCGGTCAACCTGGCCCGGGAGAAGATGCCGCGCAAGAGCACCTGGTTCACCCCGAAGGCCCGCGGCGGCCTGGTGGTCGCCGAGCTGTCCCGCTGACCCTGTGACGAATCCGCCTCCGGGACGCCGCCCGCGCGTCGTCCCGGAGGCGCGCCTGACAGACTGCGCGGTATGCGCGTCTACCTGGGATCCGACCACGCCGGTTTCGAGTTGAAGGTGCACCTGGTCAACCACCTGACCAAGGAGGGGCACGACGTGGTCGACGTCGGCCCGCACGCCTTCGACCCGGACGACGACTACCCGGCCTTCTGCCTGCACACCGGTGACCGGGTGGTGGCTGACGAGGGCAGCCTCGGGGTGGTCATCGGCGGCTCGGGCAACGGCGAGCAGATCGCCGCGAACAAGGTGGCCGGCGTCCGGGCGGCCCTCGCCTGGAGCATCGACACCGCCCAGCTGGCCCGCGAGCACAACGACGCGAACATCGTCGCGGTCGGCGCCCGCCAGCACACGCTGGACGAGGCCACCGCCATCGTCGAGGCGTTCCTGACGACCCCGTTCTCGGGCAACGAGCGGCACGCCCGCCGGATTGCCCAGGTGGCCGACTACGAGAGCACCCGCCAGCTCCCCACGCTGCCCTGACCGCGTGACCGCGTGACCGCCTTCCCGCCAGGGCCGGGGGTCAGCGGCGGGGGAGGTCCTCGCGGGGCGTCCAGTTGCGGCGGATGATCACCACGCGTTCCTCGGCCGCGGCCAGGTCCTCGTCCGTGGGGCGGGAGGCGTCGCGGGCCCGCATCGCGGCGGTCACGCTCACCTGGGAGGAGCCGGGGCCGACGAGACCCCGCAGGCCGCGGTCGCCCTCGTCACCCGGGCCGCCCCGGCGGGCACGCGGCGGCTCGGGGCCGTCGTGCACCCCGGCGGTCGTCGCGTTGGGGCCCCCGGTCGCGCCCGCGTCACCGCTCGGGTGCCGTACCCGGCGCCGGCGTCGCTCCGTGTCACCCATCAGCCGACCGTACCGCCCCGACCCGATCGGCGCTGGCTCGCGGACCCGGCGCTGGCTCGCGGGTTCGGTGCCGATTTGCGGGTCCGTGTCGGCTCGCGGGTCCGGCGCGTGGTGCGGGGAGTGGTCGGTGACCTCGGTCACGACGACCCGGCCGTCTGCGCACGTCGGGTCGGCCGGCCCCGCTGTGGCCAGCGGATCGGGGCCCGCGCCCGGGTGCGGCCTCGGCGACCGGTTTGCGGGCTGGCTACCCTCGGAACGGACGGCGGCCGGTGGTCGCCGTCGTCCAGGGGAGGGACGAGATGGTCGACCAGACGCAGCCGTGGGCCGAGCGGACCGTCGAGGTGCCGCCGCAGCCCGGTGCCGGGGTGCCGCCGCAGCGCGACGCGTACCAGCGGGGGGTGGCCTCGGTCGGGCAGTCCCGTACGACGCGTACCGAGCCGTTCCCCGTCGTCGAGCACGAGCCGACGGGCACCGGGTGGCCCGACGCGCCGGCCCCGCGCCGCCCGCTGAGCTGGCACGTCGAGCAGTTGAAGCGCGGCGGCGAGTGGAGTGCGGCCGGCGCGCTCTTCGCCTTCGTCTGCTGGGGGATCTGGGCCATCTCGGGCGGCGGGAACCTGGGCGGCCCGTTCCTGATCTTCCTGCTGAGCCTGCTGGTGGCCGTCGGCCTCTTCGCGTTGGCCCGGCTGCTCGGCCGGGTGGTGCTGGAGCGGCAGCTGGGTCGGGTGCGGCGCAGCGCGCGCGGGGCGCACCTGGTGACGGCGGTCTTCCTGGCCGGTCTCGGGATCGCCTACCTCCAGCAGACCGAGTGGGTCGTGTCGGCCTGGAACTGGATCAGCAACAACTGACCGTACGCCCGGGCGGGCCGGCCTGCGCCGCCCGCCCGCGCGCCCGGTCGCGGCGTCTCGCGACCTCCGGTCGTTCCACCAGGTCGCCGGCCGCTTACCCGGCCGGCCGCGGTTCATCCGCGCCCGGCCGGAGCTGATCCGCAGCTCAGTGCTTCCCGCCGTGACCCTCCGCGTCGGCCTTCGGCGAGGCCACCCGGGCCGCCGGGTCCTCGACGCCGGGCTCCCCGCCGTCCGGCGCCACCATTCCATCGTAGTTGTAGACCGTGCCGTCCTCGCCGTGCTGCTTCGTGGTCCGGATGTAGCGGTGCATCATGCCGTCGATCTCCACCTCGAGCAGGGCGTCGCCGCCCGTGTCGATGGTGCTGCCGTCCCGGGGTCCGCCAACGAGGTGTGCCTTCGTGTTCGTGTCCATGTCCAGGCCGTACCCGGGCGGTCCCGGCGCAAAACGGGCGATGCGCGTCCCGCGCGCCGAATCCTGGTCGGCTGCGGTATGACCGACGCGGGATGTGTCAGGGCATTGCTATCCATCGATAGATATCCATAGGCTCCCGCCATCGGTTTCCGGCGCGCCGCCTCGGCCCGCCGCGAGGGTTCGGGAGGCTCCCATGGTCCGTTGGCGCACACTCGTCGGTCGGTTGGCCGCCGCGTTGGTGGCGGTCACCGCCGGCTCGTTCGTCCTGGCTGTTCCGGCCTCCGCCAAGCCCGGGCCCGAGGTGACCCCGTACGTCGTGGGCGGCACGCTGGCCGCGCAGGGCGAGTTCCCCTTCATGGTCCGGCTCTCCATGGGCTGCGGCGGTTCCCTCTACAGCCCGCGCCTGGTGCTGACGGCCGCGCACTGCGTCGGCGGGACCGGTACGAACACCAGCATCACCGCCACCCTCGGCGTCGTGGACCTCCAGTCGTCGAGCCGGATCCAGGTGCGCTCGAACTACGTCTACCGGGCGCCTGGCTACAACGGCAACGGCAAGGACTGGGCCCTGATCCGGCTGGCCACGCCGGTCACCACGCTCCCGACGCTGAAGATCGCCACCAGCACCGCGTACGACAACGGCACCTTCACGGTCGCCGGCTGGGGCGCCACCCGCGAGGGCGGCGCGCAGCAGCGCTACCTGCGCAAGGCCAGCGTGCCGTTCGTCAGCGACGCGACCTGCAACTCCTACTACGGCGGGCAGATCATCGCGAACGAGGAGATCTGCGCCGGCTACGCCAGCGGCGGCATCGACACCTGCCAGGGGGACTCGGGCGGCCCGATGTTCCGGCGCGACGCGAGCAACGCCTGGATCCAGGTCGGCATCGTGAGCTGGGGCAACGGCTGCGCCCGGCCCTCCTACCCCGGCGTCTACACCCAGGTGAGCACCTTCGCCCCGGCGATCGCCTCGGCGGCGGCGAGCCTCGGCGGCTGACCCGGAACCAACCCTGGGGGCCCGGCCGGCTCGTCCGGCCGGGCCCCCGCGCGTGCTCCGGCTGGCCTTGCCTGGCGTCGGCCCCGCGCGTGCTCCGGCTGGCCCTGACCGTGCGCCCGCCCGACGGTTCCGCGCGGCGGGCCGCTCGGGTCGCGGCCTCGACTTCGAGCGACAGAAAGTGAGGTGGCGGAAAGGTGCCTGCTCCCCATCTCCGATCGGTCCTCTGATGTTCGCGGCCGGCGATGGGGGCATGGATGGGCGCCGATAGGCGTAGGTCGCTTTGTCGTATGTCGATCCCGCCTGTCGATCGCCGTCTTGCGGGTGGTGAGGGGTGCGGGTAGGGGTTACCGCCCTCAGCCCCTGTTCGTAATGATCGGACTGTCGTGTTTCGGGGCGTACGGGGAGGTAGTTCGTGGCACGCATGGGCGGGAATGGTCACTGCCGTTCGTTCAATGGGAACGGGAGGCTGGACATCATGGCCCGTGACGACGACACGGGTGAACTGCTGGTCTTTCCGCACAGCGGCAGCTTCCGTGGCGGCGAGACATTCGACGAGCCCGTGCTGATCAGCACCGGCTTCCACCCGTATCGCCACCACGGGATGGTCCGTCCCATCGACGTCAACGGCAACGGCTACGCCGACGTGATCGGCGTGAGCATGACGCACATGAACGAAACGCACGGGATCTTCCTCTATCCGAACAGGGGCGGGCTGAACGGTCTCGACACCCTCGGCGAGCCGATCCGGATCTCCGGCGCGCGCGACGACAAGAAGTGGGAGACCCTCGGCATCGCCGACGTGGACCTGGACGGCTGTGACGACATGTTCGGCCGCGAGCAGGACGCGGGCCACGTCGACGCGTTCTTCAACAAGCGCCAGGTCACGCAGAACGAGACGTACGACCGCACCGCGCACCGCCTGGTGACGGTCGACGTCGAGGACTTTCCGCTCGCGATGGCAGACGTCACCGGCACCGGCCGCCCCGACCTGCTGGTCCGCCGCGCCAACGGCGACCTCGACCTGTACGAGTTCGCGCACGACACCTCCGGCGAGGGCCCCTGGTGGCGGGGCGAGGGCCAGTGGTTCACGCTCGGCAAGGGCTGGCAGGAGTTCGCGCACATCACGGTGACCGACATCGACCTCGACGGCCGGCCGGACCTGCTGGCCGTACGCGCCGACGGCACGCTCGTCGTGCACCTGCACAACGGCAAGTTCGATGCGGAGCGGCCCTCGGCCACGTTCTCCGCGCCCGAGGTGCTCGCGACGGGTTGGCAGAAGTACTCGGTGGTGAGCTGACGTAGGCCGGCCGCTGGAGGCCGGACGGCCCGGTGACGCCGGCTTCTGCCCGGTGGAGGCCATCTCGGTGTCCGACGCGCGGACGGGGGCACAGGCCGCCCCGACGAGGTGACGGCGGCCGGGTCCCGCGCCCGGCTGCCGGCCACACGGCGACACCACCGTTCCGGCCCGGGCGACATCCCGCACGCGCGGACGACCGGCTGAAGCACCGGTGACCGCAGGACATCTCGAAACCGCTGCCGCGCCTTCGCATGAAAGCGCCCGACCGCCCCGCCGCTCGCGCGCGAGCGCCCCGGCCGCCGCGCTTTCGCGTGGAGAGCGCCCTGCCGCCGCGCCTTTGTGTGCGGCCGCCCCGCCGCTCGCGTGCGGCCGCCCAGGTGATCAGGACGGCGTCCTGATCGCCATTGGCTGGGGCGTCGTCAACACGGCGTTCCCGGAATGCGTCAGTCACCAGCCGCACAATTCGGGCGGGTGCCGCGGTGCCTCGTCAGCCGTGGGGCGCAGCGCCAACCAGCCCGCCGCGCGTAGTGCGTTGAGCGCCGAGCCACGTCCCGCCGGAAGCGGCTGCGTTCCGGTGGTGGTCACCCTCGTACTCGATCGGCCCGCCAGCCCCGGGTACCCCCGGGGCCGGTGGGCCTTTCCCGGTCCGGACGGGCTGCTTCTGGTCCGGGCGGATGCGGCCCCGGCGGGTGTCTCGTGCGTCCCGTGACGGACCAGCCCCCCACCCCGTCGTGCGTCGGGGTGGGGGGCGGTCGTGGCTCGCCCGGGGTCAGGCGTTGTCCAGCTCGCTGTCCAGGATGTCGAACAGGTCGTCCGCCGTGACCGAGGCGAGGTCCGTGGCCTCGGCGGGGCTGGACTTGTCGCGCCACCTGGTCAGCAGCCGTTGCAGGGCCGCGGCGATGTCCGTCTCCGCCGTCTGCGTCGCGTCCACCAACTCCAGCGTCGCCTCGACCCTGGCGATGCTGTCGACGAGGGTGCGCAGGTTGAGCTGCGCCTGGTTGCCGCCCAGCTCCCCGATCAGGTGCTCCACGAGCGCCGCGGGCGTGGGGTGGTCGAACGTCAGCGTCGCCGGCATCCGCAGGCCGGTGGCCTGGTTGAGCCGGTTGCGCAACTCCACCGCCGTCAGCGAGTCGAAGCCCAACTGCTTGAACGCCTGGTCCGCCGCGATGGTCTCCACCGAGTCGTGGGCCAGCACGGCGGCCACGTTCGTGCGTACCAGGGTCAGCAGCACCTCGCGCTGCTCCGGCTCGGCGAGGCCGGCCAGCCGGCTGGACAGCGACGCCGCGCTGCCGGCCGAGGAGGCGCGCCGGGGGCGGGTGAAGGAGCGCAGCGGTGCCGGCGCGGACGTGCTCGTGCGCAGGACACCCACGTCCAACCTGATCGGGACCAGGCACGGCTCGTCGGTCCGGCAGGCCGCGTCGAACAGCGCGAGCCCCTCCTCGACGGTGTGCGCCCGCACGCCGGTGCGTCCGATGCGGGCGAGGTCGGCCTCGGTGAGCCCACCGGTCATCGCGCCACCGCTGCGCCACAGGCCCCAGGCCAGCGACGTCGCCGTGCGGCCGGACGCCCGACGCCGCGCGGCGAGCGCGTCCAGGAAGGCGTTCGCCGCCGCGTAGTTCGCCTGGCCGGCCGTGCCCAGCACCCCGGTCGCCGAGGAGAACAGCACGAACATCTCGACGTCGCCGGCCAGCTCGTGCAGGTTCAACGCCGCGTCGACCTTTGCCCGCAGCACCGCGTCCACCCGTTCCGGCGTGAGCGACTCGACCGTACCGTCGTCCAGCACGCCCGCGGCGTGCACGACGCCGACCAGGTCGGGCAGGGACGCCAGGAGTTCCGCCAGCGCGGTCCGGTCGGCGGCGTCGCAGGCGGCGACCGTGATCCTGGCGCCCAGCGACTCCAGCTCGGCCGTCAGCTCCGCGGCGCCCGGCGCGGCCGGGCCACGGCGGGAGGTCAGCACGAGGTGCCGCGCACCGTGCGCGGTGACCAGGTGGTGGGCCAGTTCCGCGCCCAGGGCTCCGGTGCCGCCGGTGACGAGCACGGCGCCCGCCGGGTCGAACAGGCGGCGGTCCGAGGTGGCCGCGAAGGTTGCGAGGCGCGGCACGGTCGGCATCCCGTCGCGTACGGCGACCTGCGGCTCGCCGGTCGCGACGGCCGCGCCGACGAGAGCCGGGTCGTCGGTGTCGACGAGGACGAAACGATCGGGATGCTCGGTCTGCGCCGAGCGGACCAGGCCCCAGACCGCCGCGCCCGCCGGGTTCGTGCCGTCGGTCGCACCCTGCGACACGAACACCAGCGGGGAGCGGTCGCCGGGCAGCCACTCCTGGACCGCCGCGAGCGCGTCGTGCACGGCGGCCCGTACCGCCTCGGCGTCCGTGCCGGTCCCGACCTGGAACACGTCGAAGGCGCCGGCGGGGGCCACGGGCGTGGGGACGGGCTGCCACTCCAACCGGTGCAGCCCGTCCGGACCGGCGCTGGAGCGCAGCTGCTCGATGGTCACCGGGCGCGCGACCAGGGACTCGACCGTGGCCACCGGCATGCCGGTGGCGTCGGCGAGCGCCAGGGCGTACGCGTCGCCGGCGGTGGGCGTGATCCGCACCCGCAGGGCCGTCGCCCCGGTGTTCAGCACCCGTACGCCGTGCCAGCTGAACGGCAGGCGCAGCGGACCGTCGGCCCCGGTGGCCAGGGAGATCGGGTGCAGGGCCGCGTCCAGCAGCGCCGGATGCAGTCCGAAGCGGCTCGCCGGCGCGTCGACGGGGAGCGCGACCTCCGCGAGCAGTTCGTCGCCGCGCCGCCAGGCCGCCACCAGTCCCCGGAACGCGGGGCCGTAGTCGACGCCGAGGTCGGCGATGCGGTCGTACAGCTCCTCGACCGGGGCCGGCACGGCGTCGGCGGGGGGCCACTCACCGGCCCAGCCGGCCTCGGGCTCCGCGGCGGTGTCGAGCAGGCCGCTCGCGTGCTGCGTCCACGGCTCGTCGTCGAGGGCGTCCTCGCGCCGGGAGTGCACCCGCAGCGGCCGGCGCCCGGCCTCGTCGGGCTCCCCGACCTCCACCTGCACCCGTACCGCGCCGTCGGCCGGCAGCACCAGCGGCGCGTGCAGGGTCAGCTCCTCGACGCGGTCGAGGTCGACGTGCTCGGCGGCCCGCCGCGCGAGTTCGACGAACGCGGCACCCGGCAGCAGGACCGTGCCCAGGACGGCGTGGTCGGCGAGCCAGGGCTGTTCGCGCAGGGAGAGCCGGCCGGTGAGCACGCTCCGCTGGGAGTCGGCGAGCGCCAGCACCGCGCCGAGCAGCGGATGGTCCGCCGCCCCGAGCCCGAGCCCGGCGGCGTCCGCCGGCCCCTCGTCGGGGACCAGCCAGTACCGCTGGTGCTGGAACGGGTACGTCGGCAGCTCCACCTCGCGGGCGCCCGCCCGGTACGCGCCGGCGTCGGGGCCGGCCCCGGCGGTGAAGAGTCGCCCGACGGCCCTGCCGAGGGTCGCGGTCTCGGGTTGTCCCCGGCGGGTGGTGGCGATGGTGGTGGCGTCGCCGGTGGCGGCGGCCGTGGCGAGGACGGTGTCGGGGCCGATCTCGAGGAAGGTGCCGACGTGGTGCGTGCCGGCGAGAGCCTCGACGGCCTCGTGGAAGCGGACGGTGTGGCGCAGTTGGGTGACCCAGTGGTCGGGGGTGGAGCGCAGCGGTCGGCCGTCGACGGTGGAGATGACGGGAACGGTGGGCTCCCGGTGGGTGATGGAGTCGGCGACGGCGCGGTACTCGTCGAGGACGGGGTCCATCAGGTGGGAGTGGAAGGCGTGGGAGACGGTGAGCCGCTTCGTCCGGTGGCCCTGCGCGGCGAGTGCCTCGGCGGCCGCGAGGGTGGCGGCCTCGTCGCCGGAGAGGACGAGGTCGGTGCCGGTGTTGACGGCGGCGACGCCGACGGAGTCGGTGAGGTACGGGGTGACCTGTTCCTCGGTGGCCTGCACGGCGACCATGGCGCCCCCGGTGGGGAGGGCCTGCATGAGCGTGGCGCGGGCGGCGACGAGCTTCGCGGCGTCGGCGAGGTCCCAGACGCCGGCGACGTGGGCGGCGGCGAGTTCGCCGATGGAGTGTCCGGCGAGGTGGTCGGGGCGGACGCCCCAGGATTCGAGGAGCCGGTAGAGGGCGACCTCGAAGGCGAACAGGGCGGGTTGGGTGTAGCCGGTCTGGTGCACCTCGTCGGTGTCGATGACCTTGCGCAGCGGTTGGTCGAGGTGCGCGTCGAGGGCGGCGCAGACCTTGTCGAAGGCGGCGGCGAAGACGGGGTACGCGGCGGCGAGTTCGCTGCCCATGCCCAGCCGCTGGGCGCCCTGCCCGGTGAACAGGAACGCCAACCTGCCGGCCCCGGGGGTGCCGGTGACCAGGTTGGCGGCCTCCTGGCCGGCGGCCAGCGCGGCGAGGCCGTCGAGGAGTTCCCGCCTGTCGGTCCCGACGACGGCGGCCCGCTGCGTGAACCGGACCCGGGCGGCCAGGGAGCGCGCGACGTCGGCGTCCGGCAGTTCGGGGCGGGCCGCGAGGTGGTCGTGCAGGCGGCGGGCCTGCTCCCGCAGGGCCTGCTCCGAGCGGGCGGACAGCAGCCACGGCAGGGCCTGCGGTGGCGTGCCGGCGTCGGCGCTGTCGGCCTCGGCGGGGGGCTCCTCGATGATCACGTGCGCGTTCGTGCCGCTGACGCCGAACGAGGACACCCCGGCGCGGCGCGGGTGGCCGTTGCGCTGCCACTCGGCCGGCTCGGTCAGCAGCGCGACCGAGCCCGCCGACCAGTCGACCTTCGGCGACGGCTCGTCGACGTGCAGGGTGCGCGGCAGCAGCCCGTGCCGCAGGGCGAGGACCATCTTGATGACCCCGCCGACGCCGGCGGCGGCCTGGGCGTGGCCGATGTTGGACTTGAGCGAGCCCAGCCAGAGCGGGCGTTCGCGGTCCTGGCCGTAGGTGGCGAGGATGGCCTGGGCCTCGATGGGGTCGCCCAGGGACGTGCCGGTGCCGTGCGCCTCGATGGCGTCCACCTGGTCGGCCGACAGCCCGGCGTTGGCCAGCGCCGACCGGATGACCCGCTGCTGCGAGGGGCCGTTGGGGGCGGTGAGGCCGTTGGAGGCGCCGTCCTGGTTCACTGCCGAGCCGCGGACGACCGCCAGGACGCGGTGGCCGTTGCGGCGGGCGTCGGAGAGCCGCTCGACGACCAGTACGCCGACGCCCTCCGCCCAGCCGGTGCCGTCCGCGGCGGCCGCGAACGACTTGCACCGGCCGTCGCGGGCGAGACCCCGCTGCTTGGAGAACTCGACGTACAGGCTGGGCGTGGACATGACTGTCACGCCGCCGGTCAGCGCGAGGGAGCACTCGCCGGAGCGCAGCGCCTGCACGGCGAGGTGCAGGGCGACCAGCGACGACGAGCAGGCGGTGTCGACGGTGACCGCCGGCCCCTCCAGCCCGAACGTGTACGCCACCCGGCCCGAGGCGACGCTGCCCGCGGTTCCGGTGCCCAGGAACCCCTCGACACCGTCGGGTACGGCGCTCGCCCCGGCGGCGTAGTCGTGCGTCATGAGGCCGGTGAACACGCCGGTGGGTGAGCCGCGCAGCGCGTCCGGCCGGAGGCCGGCGTTCTCCAGCGCCGCCGAGCAGGTCTCCAGGAAGATCCGCTGCTGCGGGTCCATCGCCAGCGCCTCGCGGGGGCTGATGCCGAAGAACTCCGCGTCGAACCCGGCCGCGTCGAGGAGGAATCCGCCCCGGTCGACGTAGCTGGTGCCGGGGGTGTCCGGGTCGGGGTCGAACAGCGTGTCCAGCGACCAGCCGCGGTCGGTCGGGAAGCCGCTGATGCCTTCGCGGCCGTCGAGCAGCAGCTGCCACAGCTCGTCGGGTGAGCCGACGCCGCCGGGGTAGCGGCAGGCCATGCCGACGATCGCGATGGGCTCATCGGTGGGGCGGGCGGCGACCGCCGCCACGACGGGGCGCGGTTCGTCCTCCCGGTCGCCCAGCTCGCCCCGCAGGTACTCGACGAGGGCCTCCGGGGTGGGGTAGTCGAAGGTCAACGTCGCGGGCAGGCGCAGCCCCGTCGCGGTGTTGAGCCGGTTGCGCAGCTCGACGGCCATCAGCGAGTCGAAGCCGAGCTGGCGGAACGGTTCGGTCACGGAGACGGCGTCCGCGTCCGGCTGGGCGAGCACGGTCGCGACCTGCGTACGCACGATGTCGAGCAGCAGCCCGCGCTGCTCCTCCTCGCTGCGCCCGGCCAGCTCGCGGGCCAGCGCGGTGGCGCCCGGCCGGGTCGCGGCCTGCCGCCGGCGCGGCACCCTGGCCAGGCCGTGCAGCGGCGGCGCGGCGTTCGTGGCGGCGCGTACCGCGGCGACGTCGATGGTGACGGGCACCAGGTGCGCCAGGTCCGAGCGGCACGCGGCGTCGAACAGCGCGAGCCCTTCCTCGACGCTGTGCGGGAGGAGACCGCCGCGCGCGATGCGGGCCAGGTCGGTCTCGCCGAGCTGGCTGGTCATCGCGCTGGCCTCGGCCCACAGGCCCCAGGACAGCGAGGTGGCGGCCCGGCCCTCGGCCCGGCGCTGTGCGGCCAGGGCGTCGAGGAACGCGTTCGCCGCCGCGTAGTTCGCCTGTCCCGCAGTGCCGATGACGCTCGCGACGGAGGAGTAGAGCACGAACAGGTCGACGTCGCCGGCCAGCTCGTGCAGGTTGAGCGCGGCGTCGAGCTTGGGTCGCAGGACGGCGTCGAGGCGGTCGGGCGTGAGCGACTCCAGGATGCCGTCGTCGAGCACGCCCGCGGTGTGCACCACGCCCACCAGCGGCCGGGCGAGCCCGTCGAGCAGCGCCGACAGGGCCTCGCGGTCGGCGGTGTCGCACGCGACGACGTCGACCGTGGTGGCGCCGAGGGCGGTCAGCTCCTCGGCCAACGCGGCGGCGCCCGGCGCGTCCAGGCCCCGGCGGGAGGCGAGGACCAGGTGTTCCGCGCCGTGCCGGGTGACCAGGTGGCGGGCGAGCGCGGCGCCGAGCGTGCCGGTGCCACCGGTGATCAGGACGGACCCCGTCGCGTCGAACAGTGCGCCGTCCGGGGTGGCGGCGGAGTGCCGGGCGAGCCGCGGCACGGTCAGCGCCCCGTCGCGGACGGCGAGCTGCGGCTCCCCGGTGGCGAGCGCGGCGGCGAGGGCGCGCTCCGACTTGTCGGTGCCGTCGGTCTCGACGAGGACGAAGCGGTCCGGGTGCTCGGTCTGGGCGGAGCGGACCATGCCCCACGCAGCCGCGCCCGCGAGGTCGCCGCCGCGGGTGACCACGGCCAGCCGCGCGGTGCCGGCCGCGGCCCGCTGAAGCGTCGCCAGCGTCTCGTGGAGGGACTGTCGTACGGCGTCGGCGGTGTCGCCCGCCTCGACCCGGAACACCTCGACGTCGGGCGTGCCGGTGCCGGTCGGGGCGGCCACGGGCACCCAGTCCGTGCGGTACAGCGCGGCGGTGGGGCCGCTCGCGCCGGCCAGGCCGTCCGTCGTGACCGGCCGGACCGCTACCGCGTCGGCGCTCAGCACCGGGTTGCCGTCGTCGTCGGTGGTGCTCACCCGCAGGGTGTTCTCGCCGGCCGGGGTCAGCCGGACCCGCAGCGTCGAGGCCCCCCGGCGGTGCAGCCGCACCCCCCGCCAGGAGAAGGGCAGCCAGGCCCGGCCGCCCGGGTTCCCGCCGCCGTCGAGGTGCAGCACGAGCGGGTGCATGGCGGCGTCGAGCAGCGCCGGGTGTACGCCGTAGCGCACGGCGGCCGGCTCGTCCTCGGTGCGCAGGGTGGCCCGGGCGAACAGCTCGTCGCCGCGCCGCCACACCTCCTGGACGCCTTGGAAGGCGGGCCCGTAGCAGAATCCGCGCGCCAGCAGCCAGCCGTAGAAGTCGCCGACCTCGACGGGCTCCGCGCCGGGTGGCGGCCACTCCTCCAGCACCGGGGCCGGCGCGGGTGCGTCGGCCAGCGTGCCCGAGGCGTGGCACGTCCACTCCGCGCCCGGCGGCTGCCCGGCCGGCTGGGAGTACACGCCGAACTCGCGGCGGCCCTGCTCGTCGGGTCGGCCGACCCACACCTGGAGGTTGACCCGCTGCTCCTCGGTCAGGGTCAGCGGGGCCTGGAGGGTGAGTTCCTCGATCGTGCCGCTGCCGGTGTGCTCGGCGGCGTGCGCGGCCAGTTCGAGGAACGCGGTGCCGGGCAGCAGGACCGTGTCGAGGACGGCGTGGTCGACCAGCCACGGCTGCTCGCGCAGGGAGAGCCGCCCGGTGAGCACGAGCCGGTCGGTGTCGACGACGCCCAGCACCGCGCCGAGCAGCGGGTGGCGCGCCGCGGTGAGGCCGGCCGCGCCCACGTCGCTCCCGGTCGTGGGCCGCAGCCAGTACGACCTCCGCTGGAACGGGTACGTCGGCAGCGGCACCTCGCGGGCGCCGGGGAAGTAGGCGTCGGCGTCCGGGCTCGTCCCGACGGTGAAGAGGTGGCCGACGGCCCGGGCGAGGCTGTGCGTCTCCGGCTGCCCCCGGCGCATGGTGGCGATGCCGGTGGCGTCGCCGGTGGTGGTGGCCAGGACGGTGTCGGGGCCGATCTCGAGGAAGGTCTCGACGCGGCCGTCGGCGGTGAGGGCGGCGACGGCGTCGTGGAAGCGTACGGCCCGGCGGACCTGGGTGACCCAGTGCTCGGGCGTGGAGCGCAGCGGCTGCCCGTCGACCGTGGAGATCAGCCCGATGCGGGGTTCGTGGTGGGTGATGGACGCGGCGACGGCCCGGTAGTCGTCGAGCATCGGGTCCATCAGGTGGGAGTGGGCGCCGAGCGGGATCGGCAGCCGCTTGGTCTTGTGCCCGAGCGCGGCGAGCTGCTCGGCGGCGGCGAGGGTGGCGGCCTCGTCGCCGGAGATGACCAGGTCGGTGGGGGTGTTGATGGCGGCGATGCCGACCTGCTCGCTGAGGTACGGGCTGACCTGCTCCTCGGTGGCCTGCACGGCGACCATCACGCCGCCCAGGGGCAGGGCCGCCATGAGGGTGGCGCGGGCGGCGACGAGCTTCGCGGCGTCGGCGAGCGACCAGACCCCGGCCACGTACGCGGCGGAGAGCTCGCCGAGGGAGTGCCCCGCCACGAAGTCGGGGCGGATGCCCCACGACTCGACGAGCCGGTGGAGGGCGACCTCGAAGGCGAACAGGGCCGGCTGCGTGTACGCGAACCGGTGCAGGTCGTCGCTGCGGATGATCTCGCGTACCGGCTTGTCCAGGTGCCGGTCCAGCTCGGCGCAGGCCTCGTCGAAGGCGTCCGCGAAGACGGGGTACGCGGCGGCGAGTTCGGTGCCCATGCCGAGGTACTGGGCGCCCGTACCGGTGAACAGGAACGCCAGCCCGCCGGGGCGGGCGGTGCCGGTGAGCACGTCGGCGGTGCCCTGACCGGCGGCGAGGGCGGCGAGGCCGTCGAGCAGGTCCTGCCGGGTGGCGCCGGTGACCGCGGCTCGGTGGCCGAAGGCGACCCGGGTGGTGACGAGGGACCGGCCGACGTCGGCGACCGACAGCTCGGGCCGGTCGGCGAGGTGGTCGTGCAGCCGGCGGGCCTGCTCCCGTACCGCCTGCTCGGAGCGCGCCGACAGCAGCAACGGCAGCACCGGCGGCGCGGCGGGGGAGTCGGCGACCGGGGCGTCGGCGGCGGGCGGCTCCTCGATGATCACGTGCGCGTTCGTGCCGCTCATCCCGAACGACGAGACGGCGGCCCGGCGCGGCCGGTCGCCGGCGGGCCACGCGACCGGCTCGGTCAGCAGCGACACCGCGCCGGCCGACCAGTCCACCTTGCGGCTCGGCTCCGAGACGTGCAGGGTGCGCGGCAGCAGCCCGTTGCGCAGGGCGAGGACCATCTTGATCACGCCGCCGACGCCGGCGGCGGCCTGCGTGTGGCCGATGTTGGACTTGAGCGAGCCGAGCCGGAGCGGCTGTTCGCGGCCCTGGCCGTAGGTGGCGAGGATCGCCTGGGCCTCGATGGGGTCGCCCAGGGACGTGCCGGTGCCGTGTGCCTCCAGCGCGTCCACCTCGCCGGGTGCGAGGCCCGCGTTGGCGAGCGCGGCGCGGATGACCCGCTGCTGCGAGGGGCCGTTGGGGGCGGTGAGGCCGTTGGAGGCGCCGTCCTGGTTGACCGCCGAGCCGCGGACGACCGCCAGGACGCGGTGGCCGTTGCGGCGGGCGTCGGAGAGCCGCTCCACCACCAGTACGCCGACGCCCTCGCCCCAGCCGGTGCCGTCGGCGTCGTCGGAGAACGCCTTGCACCGCCCGTCGGGGGAGAGGCCGTTCTGCCGGGAGAACTCGGTGAAGGTCTCCGTGCCGGCCATCACGGTCACGCCGCCCGCCAGGGCCATCGCGCACTCGCCGGAGCGCAGCGCGCGTACGGCCAGGTGCAGGGCGACCAGCGACGCCGAGCAGGCGGTGTCGACGGTCATCGCCTGGCCCTCCAGGCCCAGGGCGTACGCGACCCGGCCGGACGCCACGCTGCTCGCGGTGCCGGTGATGAGGTGGCCGTCGACCCCGTCCTCCTCGCTGTGCCCGAGCCGGCCGTAGTTCTGCACGTGCAGGCCCGTGAAGACGGCGGTGTCGCTGCCGCGCATCGAGGTCGGCGGGATGCCGGCGTGCTCCAGCGCCTCCCACGCGGTCTCCAGGAACACCCGCTGCTGCGGGTCCATCGCCAGCGCCTCGCGGGGGCTGATGCCGAAGAACTCCGCGTCGAACTCGTCCGCGTCGTGCAGGAAGCCGCCGGCGGTCGCGTTGCACGTGCCCGGGCCGTCGCCCGCGAACAGCGCCGCGAGGTCCCAGCCGCGGTTGGTGGGGAACTCGCCGATGACGTCGGTGCCGTCCGCGACCACCCGCCACAGGTCGTCCGGGGAGGTGATGCCGCCCGGGTAGCGGCAGGCCATGCCGACGATCGCGATCGGCTCGCTCTCGTCGTACGACTCGACCGTGGCCGGCGCCGCCTCGACCGTGCCCAGCCCCAGGGCGTCGAGCAGGTGGCTGGCGAGGATGTCCGGCGTCGGGTAGTCGAAGACCAGGCTCGCCGGCAGGCTGAGGCCGGTCGCGGCGCAGAGCCGGTTGCGCAGTTGCACGGCGATGAGCGAGTCGTAGCCGAGCTGGCGGAACGGCGTCTCGCCGTCGATCGTCGCGGGCGCCTGGTCGCCCAGGACCTCGCCGGTCGCGGCCCGTACGAGTTCGCGCAGCAGGCCGACCCGGTCGTCCGCCGGGGTCGCCAGCAGCCGCTCGGCCAGGGCGTTGCCGGCGCCGTCGGTGCCGGCGTCGGCGGCCAGCACGGGGCGCGCGGCGACCACGCAGGGCTCGCCCGAGGCCAGCGCGGCGTCGAGGAGGGCGCTACGTCGTGTCGCGGGGGGCCGGGCGAACCCCGGCGCGCTCCACGCCACGGAGACGCCGGGCAGGCCGAGCGCGCGCCGGTGCCGCACCAGCGCGTCGGCGGCGACCGTGGCGGCGACGTCGCGGCCGTCGGTGAGCAGCACGAGGTTGGCCGGGGCGCGCCCGAGCGGCGCGGTGTGCAGGGCCAGCGTCTCGGTGACCGTGAGGTCCACCGCCGCGACGGTGGTGACCGGCCGGTCGCCGAGCACGGCCGCCAGCGTCTCCGGGGCGAACGGCACGTCCGGGTGCACGCAGACCTCGGCGCCGAACGCCGCCAGCTCCGCCGGGGCGCCCGCCGGCACGTCGTCCGGCCCCACCAGGACCAGTTCGCGTACGTCGTGGGCCGCCACGAGGTGGCGGGTGAGCGCCGCGTCGTACGACCGGGCGACGAGCACGACCGTGCCCCGCAACGGTGCGCCGCCGGGCAGGGCGGGGACGTCCGCGTACCGGGGCACGAGCAGTTCGCCCTCGCGTACGGCCAGCACGTCCTCGCCGCAGGCCACGGCCGCGCGCAGCTCCTCGGCACCGACCCGGTCGGCGTCGACGAGCACGAGCCGGCCGGGGCGACGGAGCTGGTGGGCCCGCGCGAGCGCCCAGGCGGCGGCCTGCCCGGGGGCCGCCTCGTCGTCGCCGTGCAGGCCGCCCCGGGTCAGTACGACCAGGCGCGAGTCCGCCGGGTGGTCCCCGTCGAGCACCCGCGCCAGCAGCTCGGACAGCGCGGTGTGGTCGGGGTAGCTGTCGACGGTGAGGTCGTCGTCGGTGAGGTCGGCGGTCAGCTCGGGCGGGCCCACGACCGCCCAGGCGAGCCGACCGGGGTCCGACCCGGAGTCGGGCTCCGGTGCCGGCTCCCAGCGCAGCGCGTGCAGCCGGTCGGGCAGCGATCCGGCCGCGCCGATCAGGCGGGCGGGCAGCTCGGGGAGCCGGTGCCGGGCGGGGCTGCCGAGGGTGGTGCGGGGGATCTCCCGCACCAGGTACGTCTCGACCGGCACGGCCGCGGCGGGCAGTTCCGCGCGGCACCGCGCCAGCAGGCCGGCGGCGTCCACGTCGGACCCGACGACGAACGCGACGGGACCGTCGGGCCCGGCGAGGGCCGCCGCGTCGGCCACCCCCGCCGCGGCGCGCAGCACCGCGTCGATCCGGTCCAGCCGGACCCGCTCGCCGCCGACCTCGACCGCGTCGGCCAGCCGGCCGGTGACCGTGAGGTGCCCGGAGTCGTCGCGGCGGGCCAGGTCGCCGGTGCGGTACCAGCCGCCGCGCAGCGCCTCGGCCGTCTCGGCGGCGAGGTCGTGGTAGCCGCCGGCCATCACGTTCGGGCCGTTGACCCAGACCTCGCCCTCCTGCCCGGGGCCCAGGTCGGCGCCCGATGCGGGGTCGACCACCCGCACGCTCAGGCCCGGCAGGGGCAGACAGCGTCGTTCCGCGTCGCCGCCCGGCCAGCTCACCGCGATCAGGCCGGACGTCTCGGTGGTCACGTAGCCGGTGAGCAGCGGCGCGGCGAACGCGGCCTCGAAGGGCCCGCGCAGCGCCGGGTCCACGGGTCCGACGGCCAGCGCGATCCGTACCCCGCGTGGGTCGGGGCCCGGGGCGTCCAGCAGGGCGCGGTGCGTCGCGCCGGCGCCCACCAGCACGGTGCTGCCCTGCGCGGCGAGCGCGGCCCGCAGCTCGTCGGGGGAGAGGCCGCCGGCGAGGCGTACCGACGCCCCCGCCGCGGTGGCGGCGAGGAGTTGCCCGAAGCAGGCGTGCACGGGCAGCATCCACAGCACCCGGTCGTCCGCTGTCCACCCGAGTCCGGCCACGTACGTCGCCGCGGCGGCGGGCCACAGCGCGTTGCGCTGCGTGGACAGCACACCCTTGCGGCGGCCGGTCGTTCCCGCCGTCCAGGTGAGGAACGCCAGGTCGTCGAGGCCGGCGTCGTCCTGGGGCGGCGACGCCGGGTCGGTCGTCGCCAGCTTCTCGAACGAGTGCCCGTCGCCGTCGTGCCCGCCGTCGACGACGAGGACCGACACGGCCACCCGCGCCGCGTTCGCCGCGTCGGTGATGACCGCGTCGGCGCCGGCGTCCTCGACCAGCCGGGCCAGCTCGGCGTCGTCCAGGGCGGGGTCCAGCGGCACCGCGATGCCGCCGGCCCGGACGACGGCGAGGACGCTCTCCACCGCCGTGACCCCGTCGAGCAGGACGACGACGCGGTCCGCCGGCCACACGCCGAGGTCGGCGAGGTGGCCGGCGAGCCGCGCCGTCCGTATCTCCAGCTCCGCGTGGGTCACGTTCCGCCGCGAGTCGGCGTACGCGACCTGGTTGCCGGACCGGTCGGCGTTGGTCCGGAGCAGTTCGGGCAGGGGCCGGAGCAGATCGGTACGCGGCATGGTTCAACAACCTCTTGTCGGATAGCAGTGGTGATGCGGACCGTGGGTGGGGATGCGCTCAGGACCGTGACCGGAAGGGACACCAGGGCGGGCACCAGCGGCGTACGCCTGACCTTCAGCGACTCCCGGGAGGCGGCGGGGCCGATGTCCGGGAAGCGGGTGCACAGCTCCCGGAGGGCGGGTGGGGGAACCGCTTCGGGGCGTCGTACGCCGCGTACGGGCGCGCGAAGTGGTCGTCGTCCATCAGCTGCCGATGCCCGTGCACCGGGCACGTGTCCGCCATGTCGTCCTCGCTGTGATCGCTCGGAAGGAATCGCTGTCGGATGCGGTGCGCCGGGCGGGAGGGACCGCCCGCGCGCCCATGGTGCCCCCAGCCCGTCCACGCTCGGGTAACTGCCGGGACGACGGCCGTTGGTGCGGGTGACGCCTGCACCCACGGGTACGGGGGGTCCGAATCGGGCCCGTGGGCCAGTTCTTCCGCTGTTACCGGGTGATGGACGCGCGCTGATTACGTTCAGTTCGCACTCGTGCGCAAGGAGGAACGGCGATGACGACGTCGCGGGCCAGGCACAGCGCGGCCGATGGGCTGGCGAGTGCGGAGGGCGAGTCCGTCCAGATCGTCGACCTGCCCCCGCGTCTTCCGGACGACGACGGCGGCATCGCCGGGTGCGAGGTGCGGATGGCGCCGGTCAGCCCGCCCGGCATGCGTTCCCAGGCCGACGCGGCGTGAGCCGCCCCCCACCCGTACGTCCACTGAGGAGGACTTGGTGACCGTTCAGTTGCGCACGCTCGTCGACGTGGCACGCCGGCACGCCGCCCAGCAGCCGGAAGCCGTCGCGATCATCTGCGAGGGCCGGCGCGTCGACTACGCCACCCTGCACCGCGTCAGCAACCAGGTGGCACGCGGCCTCCAGGCGGCGGGCCTGCGCCCCGGGGACCGCGTCGCCTACCTCGGCAAGGAGTCCGAGCACTTCTACGACCTGCTCTTCGGCGCCGCGAAGATCGGCGTGGTGTTCGTGCCGATCAACTGGCGGTTGGCCGCCGGCGAGGTCGAGCACATCCTGCGCGACTCCGGCGCCGCCCTGCTCTTCGTCGACGCCGACTCGACCCCGGTCGCCGAGAAGCTGGCGCCGGAGCTGCCGATGCTGCGGCAGGTGGTCGCGCTGGACGCCGACGGCGTCGCCCGCGCCGGCTTCGCGGCCTGGGTGTCGGCGCAGCCGGACGCGAACGTGCTGGCCAAGGTCACGTCCGACACGCCGCTGGCGCAGATGTACACCAGCGGCACGACGGGGCTGCCGAAGGGCGTCGTCCTGGCGCACCGCAGCTTCTTCGCGGTACGCGACGGGCTCGCCTCGGAGAACCTGGACTGGCTCGACCTGCGCGAGAGCGACGTCAGCCTGCTCTGCAACGGCGGATTCCACATCGGCGGCCTGTCGTGGGCGGCGATGGGTTTCGCCGCGGGCGCCACGAACGTCCTGATGCGCGAGTTCAACACTGCGGGCGCGGTCGAGCTGATCAGATCGCTGCGCGTCACCACCATCCTCGCGGTGCCCTCGATGCTGCGACTGCTGCTCGCGGAGCCCGGGGTCACCAAGGCGGACTTCGCCTCGCTGCGGAAGATCGTCTACGGCAGCGCGCCCATCTCGACGGCGCTGCTGGCCCGCTGCATCGAGGGCTTCGGCTGCGAGTTCGCCCAGATCTACGGCCTGACCGAGACCGGCAACTCCGCCGTCTGCCTACCCCCGGCCGACCACACCCCGGACGGCGGCAAGATGCAGTCGGCGGGGCTACCGTACCCGGGCTTCGAGGTCAAGATCGTGGACGACAAGGGCGACCCGCTGCCGGCCGGCGAGGTCGGCGAGGTCTGGCTGCGTTCGCCGGGCGTGATGGTGGAGTACTGGAACCTGCCGGAGGCCACGGCGAAGACGCTCGTCGACGGCTGGGTCGTCACCGGGGACGCCGGCTTGCTGGACGAGGACGGTTACCTGTACATCCGGGACCGGATCAAGGACATGATCATCGTCTCGGGGGAGAACGTCTACCCGGTCGAGGTCGAGAACGTGATCAGCCGTCATCCGCTGGTCGCCGAGTCGGCGGTCGTGGGCGTGCCGGACGAGCGCTGGGGCGAGGCCGTCTACGCGTTCGTGGTGCCGGTGGAGGGGCAGCAGCTCACCGAGCGAGACCTGGCGCTGCACCTGCGCGGCCAGCTCGCCGGCTTCAAGCAGCCGCTGCACTACGAGTTCATCGACCGGGTGCCGCGCAACCCCAGCGGGAAGATCCTGCGCCGCGAGCTGCGGGAGCGTTTCTGGCAGGGGCACGACCGCCGGGTGAGCTGATCACGATGACGGCGGTGGTCGGCGAGCGGGGCACCCGCGACCCGCTGCACCGGCCCGAACGGACCGCGCGTCACTGGCTACCGTCCGTCATCGCGCCTGCTCGTCGCGTGGCGGGGGCGTCGGTCCGTCCCGCCGGTACGCCTCCGCGCGTGGCCGACGGTCCAGCGTGGAATCTCCGTGTACGCCGCCAGGCGGGCGAAGGATTCCCTGGTGGGGGGCCTGCCCGCCGGACGGGCGGCGCGCGGGGAGCACGGTCACCACTTTCAAGTGACGGGAATCGATGTAGCAGAAAGTTGCATATTCCCTCCCATCGATCGGCCCTCTAGTGTCCATGACCGGCAGCCAGGGCATCGACCGGCGCCGATAACTACCCTTGCTGCGCGTCGGGTCGGATTCGTCCCGTACGCAGCATGACGACAGGCCTTCGGGCACGGGGACAGGAGGCGTGATGAGGGCGGGCGACACCGGATCCGCGGCGGCGGTTCCCGTCTCCGACGGGCCCACCTGCCGGTGCACCGCCACCACTGCGGCGGCCGCCGGGAAGGCGTACGACGACCGGCCCTTCCTGGCCGTGCCCGGCATGGTCGAGGAGCGCGTCGACCGGCACCCGCACCGCCGGGCGGTGTCGTTCCGGGGCCGCTCGCTGACGTACCGCGAACTCGACGACCTGGCCAACGGCGTCGCCGCCGCCCTCGCGGGGCGGGGCGTCCGGCGGGGCGACGTGGTGCCCGTCCTGATCGCCGACGGGCTCGAACTGCCCGTCGTCGACCTGGCGCTGATGAAGCTCGGCGCGGCCTTCGTGCCCGTCGATCCCGGCTGGCCGGCGGACCGGCTGCACGCCGCGCTGCGGGAGGTGCGGCCCCGGCTCGCGGTGGTACGCGGCACCGGCCAGCGTCCCGACACCGGCAACATCCCCTGCCTGCCCGTCGACCTCGACGAGATCACCCCGACCCGCCGCCGGCCCGGCGTGCCGATCGGCCCGGCCGACCTGATCTACGGCATCTTCACCTCCGGCACCACCGGCACCCCGAAGTGCGCACTGAACCGGCACGACGGCATCGCCAACCGGCTGCGGTTCATGACGCGGCACTTCGCGGCGACCGGCGACGAGGTGGTGCTCCAGAACAGCCGGCACACCTTCGACTCGTCGGTGTGGCAGATGTTCTGGCCGCTGACCACAGGTGGCCGCACCGTGGTGCCGGTCGAGGGCGGGTTCCTCGACGTCGAGCGGACCATCCGCACCATCGCCGACGAGACCGTCACGATGACCGACTTCGTGCCGAGCGTGCTCGGCGCGCTGGTGTCGGTCCTGGACCGGGACCCGGCGGCCCGGCGCGCCGTCGCCTCGCTGCGCAACGTGATCGTCGGCGGCGAGGAGATCGACCCCTGGGCGGTGCACCGGCTGGTCGAGTTGGTGCCGGGCGTGGCGGTCACCAACGGCTACGGCCCGACCGAGGCGTCGATCGGCATGATCTTCCACACCGTCGCCCGCGGCGACGGTGACGTCATCCCCATCGGCCGCCCCATCGACAACTGCCACGCCGCCGTCGTGGACGACGAGCTGCGCCCCCTGCCGCCGGGCGAGACCGGCGAGATCGTCATCGGCGGTGTCTGCCTGGGCGAGGGCTACCTCGGCGATCCGGCCCGCACCGCCGAGGTGTTCGTGCCCAACCCGCTGCCCGACATCCCGGGGGCCCGGCTCTACCGCACCGGCGACCTCGGCCGGATCGCCCCCGACGGCCGGCTGCACTTCGCCGGCCGCCGCGACCACCAGCTCAAGGTCAACGGCGTCCGGATCGAGGCGGGCGAGATCGAGACCGCCGCCACCCGGCTGGCCGGCGTACGGCTGGCGAAGGTGCTGCTGGCCCGCGAGCACCGGGGGAAGTCGCTTGCCCTCTTCCTCGCCGCCGACCCCGAGGTGACCGAGCCGCTGGTGCGGGCGCACCTGCGCGGGCTGCTGCCCCGCACCCACGTGCCCCGGCACGTCGTCGTGCGCGACGCGCTGCCGCTGACCGGCAACGGCAAGGTCGACCGGCAGGCGCTGGAGGCATGGCTGGACCGCACGCTCGCCGACCGGACCCGCCCGTCGGCCGCGCCCGCCGAGGCGCGGACGCTGGCCGACCGGGTGCTGGGGGTGTTCCGGACGGTCCTCGGCCGGCCCGACCTCGACCCCGACACCGACTTCCTCGACGCCGGGGGCGACTCGCTCCAGGCCCTCGACGCGGTCACCGCCCTCGGCGCGGACCAGAGCCTGCGCGTCGGCGTGCAGGACCTGTTCACCCACCGCAGCGCCGCCCGGCTCGCCCGGGCGCTCGCCGTACGGCTGCGCACGGCCGATCCCACCGAGACCGAGGACGAGCTGGTGGAGCGGGACGCGAAGATCCCGGCCGACCTGCCCGTACGCCCCGTCGGCCGGCGCCGGGCGCCGCGTACTGTCCTGGTCACCGGGGCCACCGGCTTCGTCGGCGCGCGCCTGGTGCACGAGCTGCTCGCCACCACCGACGTCCGGGTGCTGTGCCTGGCCCGCGCGGCCGACGACGCCGAGGCCACCGCCCGCGTCGTGGGCGCGCTGGCCGAGCGGGGCCTGTGGCGGCCCGGCCACGACCCGCGCCTGCACGCGTACGCGGCCGACCTCGGCAGCCCGGCCCTCGGCCTGACCCCGCAGGCGTGGGACCGGCTGGCCCACGACTGCGACCTCGTGCTGCACGCCGGGGCGCTCGTCAACTTCCTGTTCGACTACCGGGCCCACCGCGCCGCGAACGTCCTCGGCACCGCCGAGCTGCTGCGGCTGTGCCTGACGGGACGGCCGAAGCCGCTGCACCACGTCTCCACCCTCGGCGTCCTCGACAGCGAGGCCGCCCGCCATCCGCAGCCGCTGCCCGAGACGTACGACCCGGCCCTCGCCGTCGCGCCGACGAGCGGCTACAGCCGGTCGAAGTGGGTGGCGGAGCGGTACCTCGACGACGCCCGGCGGCGCGGCGCGACCGTCACGGTGCTGCGCCTCGGCGAGGTGATGCCCGCGGCCGACGACGGCCACCCCAACCCCCGGGCCCTGACCCACCTGCTGCTGGCGGCCTGCCACCGGCTGGGGATGCGGCCCGACGCGTCCGTGCGCTCCGACTGGACGCCGGTGGACTGGGCCGCCCGGCGGATCGTCGCCACGGTCGTCGACCCGCGCCAGTGGGGCGGCACGCTGCACGTCCTGCACCCGGTGAGCGTCGACTTCACCGACCTGCCGCTGGGCGGCGCGGACGCCCTGCCCCGGGTGAGCTGCGCGCGGTTCCTGGCGGGGCTGCGCGAGGCGGCGGACGGGGGCGACCGCGACGCCGCCGTGCTGCTGGCCCTCTTCCCGCCCGGCGCGGGCGCCGACGAGGAGCGGCTGCGCGCGGTCTTCGCGACGCTGCTCACCGACAACCCCCGGCTCTTCCGGCGCGACGGCTGCGCCGAGCTGGAACGCCGCCGGGGCTTCACCGACCACCGGCTCGGCCCGTCCGTCGGCGCCTACCGCGCCTGGCTGGGCGCGCACGACGGGCGGGAGGCCGACCGGCTGCTGCTGCCGGCGGGACCAGGGTGACCGGTCGCGCGCGACGCGATTTCCGGCACGGATGAGGGAGTGGAATGCGATACCGCAGGATGGGTCGGCTCGGCTGGCAGGTCAGCGAGGTCGGGTACGGGATGTGGGGCATCGGGGGCGGACCCGGCGGCTTCACCGGCTGGGACTACGACACCGCGCCGGCCTGCCTGGACGAGGCGGTGGAACGGGGCTGCAACTTCTTCGACACCGCCTGGGTCTATGGGCGGGGCGTCAGTGAGCAGCTCCTCGGCGGCCTGGTGCGCCGGCACCCGGACCGCCGGCTGTACCTGGCCACGAAGATCCCGCCGAAGAACCGCGAGTGGCCGCCCGGCCCCCAGGACACCCTGGACGACGTCTTCCCGGCCGAGCACATCCGTGAGTTCACCCACCGCAGCCTCGAGAACCTCGGCGTGGACCGGATCGACCTGCTCCAGTTCCACGTCTGGGAGGACCGGTGGGCCGCCGACGGCCGCTGGCAGGAGGCCGTCGCGGACCTCAAGCGGGAGGGCGTGGTCGACGGCGTCGGGATCAGTGTCAACCGGTGGGAGCCGACGAACTGCCACGCCGCCCTCGACACCGGCCTGATCGACGTCGTGCAGGTCATCTACAACGTCTTCGACCAGGCGCCGGAGGACGAGCTGTTCCCGCGCGCCCAGCGCGACGACATCGCGATCATCGCCCGCGTCCCGTTCGACGAGGGGACGCTGACCGGCACGCTGACCGCCGACAGCACCTGGCCGGAGGAGGACTGGCGCAGCACGTACTTCGGGCCGGAGAACCTGCTGCCCAGCGTGGAGCGCGCCGAGCGGCTGGCCGCCGACGTGCCGGCGGGGATGACCATGCCGGAGCTGGCGTTGCGGTTCATCCTGCACCACCCGGCGGTGAGCACGGTGATCCCCGGCATGCGCCGTGCCGAGCACGTCCGCGCCAACCTGGCCGTCAGCGACGGCGTACCGCTGGACGCCGGGCTGCTGGACACGCTGCGCGGCCACCGGTGGGACCGCAAGCCGACGTCGTGGTCGCAGTGAGCGCGCCCCGCCGCGGCGCCGCCCCACGGCGGCGGGAGACGCGGTACGGGAGGCCGGCATGCCGGTGATCGCCATGTGGGCGCACCCCCGGGCGCTCTCCACCGCGTTCCTGCGCATGATGATCGCCCGCGGCGACGTCACGGTCGTCCACGAGCCCCTGGTCACCCTCGTCGACGAGGGGCACGTCGAGCTGCCCACCGCCGACGGCGGCACCGTCACGGTGACCGACGCGGCCGAGGTCGTCGCGCACCTGACGGAGCTGGGCCGGGACCGGACCGTCTTCGTCAAGGACACGCTCGAATACCGCTACCGGCACCTGTTCGCCGATCCCGGGGCGATCGCCGACGTCACGCACACCTTCATCGTCCGGGAACCGGCCCGCACGATCAGCTCGCACTACGCGATCAAGCCGACGGTGACCTGCCCGGAGATCGGCTACGAGCACCAGTGGGAGCTGTTCGACCTGGTCAGCCGGACCGCGCACCGGCCGCCGGTGGTGATCCGGGCCGAGGACCTGCTGCGGCACCCGGGGGAGACGGTGTCGGCCTGGTGCGAGGCCGTGGGGCTGCCGTTCCTGCCCGAGGCGCTGAACTGGGCGCCGGGGGAGCGCACCGAGTGGCGGCGTACGCGCAAGTGGCACCTCGACGTCGAACGCACCTCGGGCTTCTCGCCGGTCGAGAAGTCCTTCGAGACGACCGTCGCCAACAACGACACCCTGCGGTCGTACCACGACTACCACCAGCCCTTCTACGAGCGGCTGATCCGGCACGCCATCTCCATCGGGGAGGACTCATGACCATCACCACCGCGCCGCCCGTGACCGCGCCGTCGACGCTGTCGCCCGGTGAGCTGTTCGCCCGCGCGTACGCCGACGATCCCGCCGGCGCCGAGGTGCGCTTCGACTACACCATCACGGACGCCTTCCAGCCGACCAAGGAACGCCCCCGGGTGACCGTGCGCAACCTGTTCCGCAAGCGGCCGGTCGGCATGGAGCCGGTCCGGTTCTGGTCCGAGGGCCGGCCCGACGCGGGCGAGGCCGCCGCCGTGCACGAGTCGGGCCTACGCCGGGAGGCCGCCTTCCGGTTCGGCACCGCCTCCGCCGGGGTGCACCCGATCCGCGCCTGGGTGCGCATCCCCGAGGAGCTCGCCGACGACCCGGAGGCGCTTGCCTCCTTCATCGACTACCGGCTGCTGGTCCGCCTCGCCACGGCCGAGAACCAGGCGCTGACCATCGGCGAGGGCGGCCTGCTGCGGCACCCGGAGATCGGGCGGCTGCCGTACCGGCACGACTGGCTCAGCGGCCTGCTCGCGGCCTGCGACGAGATCGAGCAGACCGGGGCCACCCCGCACGCGATGATCGTCAACCCGCGGGACTACTACACCCACCTGCTCGGGAAGGGCTCCCTCCTGACGGACCTGACCCGCAACGGCGTCCAGATCAGCCGTACGCGGATGGTGGCGCCGGGCGAGGCGGTGGTGGGCGACTTCGCGATGGCGGCCCGTCTGCTGGACGCGGGGCGGTCCGCGATCCGCGTCGACACCCCGCCGCCCGGCACCCTGTCGACCGACGGCCCGGCCGTCTGTGCCGAGATCCACGAGGGACTGGCCGTGCACCTGCCGACTCACTTCTTCCACGTCGTACCGGCCTAGCGCCTCGTCATACCGCCTTGGGCGGTTGATCCGTGCTGCGTGGCCGGTGGTGGCCGCCGAGCCGGTCCGGGGCGGGAGGGTGTGTGACGCTGTCGAGCTGAGTCGTCTGTGACATCAGGCGCCGTCCGGGCCATTGTGGCCAGACGGCGGTGAACCGTCTGCGACATCAGCTCGACAGCGTCCCACGTGCGGACACTTCCGCCGACGGTCTCAGTTCGCCGATTGGATCGTTCCGCTTCGATGCCGCTATCCTGTGCGCGAGGTGCCCGGTCGGCTTTCGGTCTGCCTGGTCGCTGGTCGATCCACTGGGGACTCGACCTGCGTCGGCAACCGCGACTCCGGAGCACCTCACCGCCCAGCAAGGCCTCACGGAGCACGGGCTAGGAGCGTCACCGCATGACCACGACCGGCGGGAAACTATCGTTCTACCGGCCCATCGTCCCGCTCTTCGCCGCGATCTTCCTGTGCCTGCTCGGCGTGGGCGCGTCCCTGGCGGTGCTGCCGTTCTACGTCCTCGACGAGCTGGGCGGCAACCGGGTCCAGGTGGGGGTGGTGATCGCCGCGATCGCGGTCTCCGCCGTGATCGCCCGGCCCATCGCCGGCCGGGTCGGCGACCGGCACGGGTACCGGACGGTGATGCTGGGCGGGGCGGTGGTGTGCGCCGCCGCCGGGGCGGCCTACCTGGTGGCCGGCAACGTCGGCGTGCTGGTCGGCGTCCGGGTCCTGCACGGGATCGGTGAGGCGGCCGTCTACACCGCCGGCGCGGCCTGGCTGGTGGCGCTGGCGCCGGCCGACCGGCGGGGCCGCGTCGTCGGCCTGTACGGCATCTACATGTGGCTGGGCATCACGCTGGGCGCCCTGCTCG
The DNA here is from genome assembly GCF_043198195.1 of Micromonospora sp. NPDC048868. Lineage (NCBI taxonomy): Bacteria > Bacillati > Actinomycetota > Actinomycetes > Micromonosporales > Micromonosporaceae > Micromonospora > Micromonospora sp. NPDC048868. The sequence goes on along the minus strand of NZ_JBICUN010000029.1, from coordinate 24,482 downwards.
GCGCGGTGCTGCTGCGTACCTCCGGTTATCCGGCGGTGTGGCTGTTCGCGGTCCTGGCGGCGGCCGTCGGGGCCGCGCTCGTCGCCACCCGGCCGCGGCCGCAGCAGGCGAGCCCGGCGGGCCGGGCCGGCATCCTGCCGCGCAGCGCGGTGGCGCCCGGCGTCGCGCTCTCCCTGGCCGGGTTCGGCTACGCCGCGCTGGCCGCGTTCGTGGCCCTGCACATGGCCGAGCGGGGCATCGAGAACGGCATCGTCGCGTTCAACGCGTTCGGCTTCACCTACGTGGGGGTCCGGCTCGTCGTGGGCGGGCTGCCCGACAAGCTCGGCGCCGGCCGGGTGGCCGTCGGGTCGGCCCTGGTGGAAGCGGTGGGGCTGCTCCTGGTCGCGGTCGCGCCGAACCTGCTGGTCGCGGTCCTCGGCGGGCTGGTGATCGGCGCCGGGCTCTCGCTGCTCTTCCCGGCACTGGCCCTGTTGGTGATCAACCGTACGGACCCGGCCCACCAGGGGACGGCGCTCGGCGCGTTCACCTCGTTCTGGGACATCGGCCTGGTGGCCGGGGCGCCGCTGGCCGGCCTGGTCGCCAGCATGGCCGGCTATCCGGCGGTCTTCCAGGTGATGCTGCTGGCGGCGCTGCTGTCGGCGGCCCTCTCGGCGTGGACGATGCTGCCCCGCCGCTCCTGAGGTTGGCGGCGGAGTCGATCTTCAGGGGAGGCGGGACGGGGACAGCGGGGTGGGATCGACCGGGGGCGGGGCGTCGACCGCCAACGCGGCGAGCAGGGCGCCCGCCGCCGGCGAGGTCTGGACGCCGTAGCCGCCGAGCCCGGCCATCCAGAGGAAATCCGGCGCGTCGGGCGCCGGGCCGATCACGGGCACGTCGTCCGGGGCGGAGGTCCGCAGCCCGGCCCAGGGCTGGTGGACGCGGCGGATGTCCAGTGTGGTCGCCGCCTGCACCCGGTCGGCGCCGATCGCCACGTCGAGGTCGTCGGGGCGGGCGTCGCCCGGCGGCACGGGAGTGGTGTCGCACGGGGAGACCAGCAGGCGCCCCGACTCCGGCTTGAAGTAGAAGGTGCCGTCGACGTCGTTGACCATCGGCCAGTCCCCCGCAGGGACGCCGGCCGGCGCGTCCACCAGGAAAGCGGTGCGCCGCAGGGGCGTCAACCCCACCGGTCGTACGCCGGCCGCCGTCGCGACCTCGTCGGCCCAGGCGCCCGCCGCGTTGACGACGACCCGGGCGCTGAACTCGCCGGCGTCCGTGTCCACCTGCCAACCGTCGCCGCCGCCCCGCAGCCGGCGGACCCGCGCGCCGCACACGACCCGGCCGCCGGCCGCCCGGATGCCGCGCAGGTAGCCCTGGTGCAGCGCGGCGACGTCGAGGTCCCGTACGGCCGGCTTCACCATCGCCCGCCGGCACCACTGCGGCCGCACGACGGGGCAGTGCCGGGGCAGGTCGGCGACGTCGATCTCGCGGGCCGGCGGGTCCACCTCGGCCCCGTCGCGCAGCGCGGCCTCGAAGGCGTCCTCGCTGCCCGGTGGGCAGAGGCTGAGCGTGCCGCGCGGAGTGAGCAGCGGGTGCTCGGCGAACCCCGGCGGCGGTGCGGTGAGGAAGCCCCGGCTGGCCCGGGTCAGCGCGCGCACCGCCGGCCCGCCGTAGTACTCGGAGAACACGGCGGCCGAGCGGCCGGTGGAGTGCTGGCCGGGGACCTGCTCCATCTCCAGCAGCACCACGGTCCCGTACGCGGCGAGGTGGTGTCCGGCGCTGGCGCCCGCGATTCCGCCGCCGATGACCAGATAGTCGATCATCGATTGAACGGTAGTCGGCGGGCCCTGTGCGGACAAGGCCCGCCGAACATCGATCTCCCGCCGCAGCCGCAGCCGGAGTTCACGGCCACGGCCACGGCCGCAGCCCTGGCCCCGGCAGCAGCCGGAGTCCACGGCCGCGGCTGCGGGCGAGCCGCCCGGCCCGCCGGTGCGGCGGGCCGCGTGGGTCAGGGGCCGCAGTAGAGCAGGCGGTTCGGCGTACCGCTGACCACGCCCGTCACCACTCCGGTCGTCGCCCTGCCGACCAGGTACGCGGCCACCTGCGCCGGGCTCCAGGTCGGATTGGCCGAGAGGGCGAGCGCGGCGCAGCCGGTGACGTGCGCGGCGGCCATCGAGCTGCCGCTGATGGTGGTCACCGCCGCGTCGCCGGTGTGCCAGGTGGAGGTGATGTTGGCGCCGGGGGCGAACAGGTCGATGCAGCTGCCGTGGTTGCCGCTCGGCATCCGGGCGTCGGTGCTGGTGGTGCCCGCCACGGTGAGCGCCGCCGCGACCCGCGCCGGGGAGTAGTTGCAGGCGTTGGCGTTCGAGCTGCCCGCCGTGACGGCGTAGGTCACCCCGGACGAGATCGACCGGTTCACCGCGGCGTCCAGCGCCGTGCTGGCGCCGCCGCCGAGCGCCAGGAGCGCCACTGCCGGCCGCACGGCGTTCGCGGTGACCCAGTCCACCCCGGCGATCACCTGGGAGAAGGTGCCGCTGCCGGCGCAGTTGAGCACCCGTACCGGCCGCAGCTGGATCTCCTTCGCCACCCCGTGCCGGGTGCCGCCGATGGTGCCGGCGAGGTGGGTGCCGTGGCCGTTGCAGTCGTCCGCCGGGCCGCCGTCGACGAGGTCGACGCCGCCGCTGGCCCGGACGCCGAAGTCGCCGTGCGTGCTCCGGATGCCGGTGTCGATGACGTACGCGTGCACGTTGTGCGCGGTGTTCGGGTAGGCGTACCGGCCGTCGAGCGGGAGGAGGCGCTGGTCGATGCGGTCCAGGCCCCACGACGGCGGGTTGAGCTGCACGCCCGGCCCGACGAGGGTCACCACCCGGTCCCGCTCCACGTACGCCACGGCCGGGTCGGCGGCGAGCCGCCGGGCGGCCCGCTCCGGCAGGTGCGCCACGAATCCGTTGAGCGCGTGCCCGTAGACGCGGTCGACGGTGGCCCCGTAGCGGTCGGCCAGGCGGCCGGCGGTGTCCGCGACGGTGGCCCGCCGGTCGTCGGCGCGTCCGATCGCGTCGTCCCTGAGCACGACGACGTATCCGTCGGTCACCGCGTTCGGGGCGTCGGCGTGCAGGATCTCGCCGGTGGCCGGGGCGGCCGCCGCGGGGGTGCCCATCGCGGCGACGACCGCGGCGGCGGCGAGTACGCCCACCGCGCGGGCCCGCCATCGCCGGGTACGGGGAAGTGTCATCTGCCGGTCCTCCTCCTGTCGGCCCCGCGCCGGCTCGTGACCGGACGCGGAGCAGCCTGGCCGTTGAGAGGAGGCTATCGGCTATATAGATCCATCTGAATGCCTGTCGGGGTGTCGGCTACCCGGCGAAGCGGTAGAGCACGAATCCGTACAGGGACTCCGCCCCGGCGTCCCCGCTCTGCCTGCCGGCACCGCAGGCGATCACGCTGGTGTTCCACGAGCACGTGTCGCTGCGTACGTCCGCCAGTTGGCCCAGCTCGGCCACCTCACCCGATCCCACCGAGAGCCCGGCGACGCTGCGGTCGTCCTCGACCGAGCTGGGCGGGTCGGCGAGGAGCAGCAGGTTGCCCGCGTCCAGCCGGACCGCCACCCCGCCACGGTCGGCGAGCACGGCGCGACCGTCGGGGCCGAACAGTGTGCCGGCCGACTCCGGGGAGGTCCGCCGGGCGAGCAGGTGCTCGCCGAGCGGCACGAGCCGGGTCGCCCGGGGCGCCTTCCACCGGCTCACCTTCTCCTCGGTGGCCGCCACGACCTCGGTGGTCTCGTCGTCGCCGCCGGTCACCTCCAGCAGGCACGCCCGCCGCTCGCCGCAGGGCACCAGGGCCTCCGGGCGGCGCTTGTCGTCCTCGGCCGTGTACAGCACCTTCGGCTGGGCGTCGCTCGTCAGGTCGTACGCGAGCAACTGGTAACCGGCGTCGTCGCGGGCCACGTAGAGGCGGTCCTCATGCGCCACCACCAGGTCGTCGTGGTCGGCCACCCCGGCGCGGGTGCGGACCACCTGGCCGCTGCCCATGTCGACCAGTCGGACCGACCGGTCCGCGCCCACCTGCACGATGCGGTTGACCTCGCCGCGCCAGGGATCGCGCGGGGAGCCGTCGAGGAAGGCCGGGCCGCCCAGGGCCTTGTCGGTGGTGACCGGGTGGACGCTGGTGCGGGTGTTGTCGTACTCGTCGCGCGGGCTGGGCAGCGACCAGACCTCCCCGCCGTCGCCGAGACGCAGCCCGACGAGCCGCTTCCCGGCGCGGTCCACCTGCACCGCGACGCCGTCGCCGAAGATCACGTCGTCGTTGCCCAGGATCGACCGGCGCCACCGCTGGTCGCCGGAGGCGCCGTCGAGCAGCACGAGGTCCCGGGGGGTGTCGTCGCCGATCGCGTCGGCGAAGACCGCGACCGCGCCGGGCAGGGCGACGATCCCCTTCCACCGGTCGGAGGACACCGCGGTCTGCTTGCGCCACTTCACCGCGCCGGTGCCGGCGTCGACCGCCACCACCTCCAGCCGCCCGTCGCCGAGCGGATACCCGAGATAGGCCCGCTGCCCGAGGACCGCGGTGAACATGTCCGCCGGTCGTTCCGTGCCGGCGGGCACCCGGGTCAGCTGGTCGACGGTCCGGAACTCCAGGGCGGGATAGCGGTCCCGGGTCAGGTACAGCACCGCCGCCGTCGCCACGCCGGCGAGCGCGAGCACGGCGGCGAGCGAGATCCACAGCGCCCGGCGTCGGGGGAGCGCCGGCCCACTCCGGCCGCCGCCGGGCGACGCCGACACCGGCGTGCCGGAGACGGGTACGCCCAGCCACGCCCCCGCGGGACCACCTTGCGGTACGCCCGGCGGTGCGAACGGGTCGGGCGGTGCCGGTGCGGCGGGCACGGTCGGGGCGGTCGGCGGCCCGGCGACCATGGTCGGCGTCAGCCCGGCGGGCAGGGCCGGGGTCACGCCCTCCGGTCCGGCGACGGCGGTCGGTGTGGGGGCCGGGCCGGCGGGCACGGTCGGCGCACTGCCGTCCTGGCCGCCGACGCCGTCCCCCGGCGCGGCGGGCGCGTGCGGCGAGCTGCCGGCGGATGCGGGCTGCGCCGGCACGGCGGGCGGTGCCGGTGCGGAGGCCTGCGGTGCCGGCGCGGCGGGATCGGGCGGTGGTGCTCCGGCCGGCTGCGCCGCAGCGGGCGCGGGTGCGGCGAAGGCGTCGGCGGCCCGGGCACGCCGGGGCAGGGGCAGGTCGGTCAGCGCCCCCTCGGCCACCGGCAGCTCCGGCTGCTCCAGCACGGTCGGGGCGATGCCCAACTCGGCGTGCAGCAGCCGGGCCACCATCGGCATCCGGGTGGCGCCACCGACCAGGAACAGGCCGGAGAGCTGCTGCGGGTCGAGGCCGGCCGCGCCGATCACGTCGCGGGTCACCGCCACCGCCCGGCCCAGCAGGGGCCCGGCCACCCGCTCCAGGTCGGCCCGGGTGAGCGTGACCGCAGCCTCCACCCCCGGCACGGCCACCGGCGCCGCCGGCACCCGCGACAGCATCTCCTTCGCGCCCCGGACGTTCTCCCAGAGCTCGTGCCGTTCCCGCCACCGGGTCGCGGACTCCGGGCGGGTCAGCCGCTCCCACCGCGCCGGATGCGCCTCGGCGACCAGTTCGCCGAGGCGACCCAGCAGGGCGGCGTCCACGTCCAGGCCACCGAGGTCGTCCGCGCCGCCCGCGGTGACGACCGTGAACCCGGAGTCGCCCCACGGGTCGGCGCCCTCGTTGCGCAGCACCGCGACGTCCAGCGTTCCGGCGCCGAAGTCGAAGACCGCGATCGTCCCGCCCACCGGCACCGGGCGGCGCAGCACCTGCGTGTAGTAGCGGGCGGCGGCCACCGGTTCCCGCAGCAGCCGGGTGCCCGGCGGCGTGGGACCGGAGAGCGTGTGCTCGGCCGCCGACGGCCAACCGGCCGTCGCCAGGGCGTCGGCCAGCACCTGGCGGCGGGCGGCGTCCCAGGTCGCCGGGCACGTCAGCACCGCCGGGGGCAGGAACCCGACCGCCTCGACGGCCGCCCGGGCCACCGCGTGCAGCGTCGCGGCCAGCAGTTCGGCCGGCGGGTACCGGCGGTCACCCAACACGACGGCGGGCTCGTCGATGCGCCGCTTCGGGTTGGGCTCGTACCGGCCCGGATCGGTGCGGGCCAGCCGCTGGGCGTCCCGGCCGGCGTGCAGCAGCCCGTCCGCGTCGGCGTACACGCCGGAGGGGATGATCGGCTGCCCGTCCACGAGCAGTGGCCGGGTGTGCCCGTCGGGCCGGCGCAGCACGGCGACGGTGTGGGACGTGCCGAGGTCGACGCCGAGGGCGTACCCCTCGTGCTGGCCTGCCATCTGCCGTTACCTCCGCGGGACGAGGGGATGCCCGGCCCCGAATCGTACGCAGCAGCCGCACCAGCGCCGTTCGCGCCCTGACGTGCGGCTCAGGCGGCGCGGACCGTCACCCGACGACCAGGTCCAGGCCGGCGATCTGCTCGGGGTCGGCGACCACCTCGATGCCGAGGATCCGGTCGGTGACCACGAAGCTGAGCACCAGGCGGGTACGGCCGTCGACGAGCACCACCGCCCCCGGTGTGCCGTCCACGAACGCCGGGACCGCCCCCTGCGCCTTGCCGGAGAAGAAGCTGGCGACCGTGGCTGAGCCGTGGGCCTCGCCGGCCCCGCCCATCCGCACGGCCGCCGCGTCGGAGCGCAGGACGACGTGCGGGTCGAGCAGGGTGAGCAGGTCGTCGAAGCGCCCCTCGCGGGACGCGGCGAGGAACGCCTCGACGGTCCCACGCTGCCGGGCCCGGTCGGCCTCCGGCGCCGGCGATCCGCCCTGCACGCGCCGGCGGGCCCGGCTGGCGATCTGCCGTACGGCGGCCGGGCTGCGGTCGACCACGGGCGCGAGCTCGTCGAAGGAGACCGCGAACATGTCGTGCAGCACGAACACGAGCCGCTCGGTGGGGCCGAGGGTCCGGAGCACCACGTCCAGCGCGCGCCCGACCGACTCCGTGAGCATCGCCTCCCGCTCGGGGTCGGCCTCGCCAGCGTCGGGCGTGGTCGACTCGTCGGCGGCCACGTCGGCGGGCCGCTCGTGCCGCGCGGTGCTGGAGCCCAGCCGGTCGAGGCAGACCCGCCCCACGGTGGTGGTGAGCCAGCCCGGCAGGTTCTCGATGCCGTCGACGTCGGCGCGGCTGAGCCGCAGCCAGGTGTCCTGGACCGCGTCGTCGGCCTCGGCCCGGGAGCCGAGCATCCGCTGGGCCACGGAGCGCAGCCGTTGGCGCTGCTCCTCGAAGCGCTCGGCGAGCAGGTCGGTGTCAGTCACGGCCTCGCCATCCCGGTCGGCCTCCGGCCTTCGTGTGGCCCGGGTCACATCTGTCACGTCGCCCCTCCGGCTGTCGACAGCAGGGTGACGAAGAGGAAAGCGCTGCGGCGGGGGCGTCGGCAGCGTAACAGGAAGGACGGCACACGATGTCCGTACAGGCCCGTATGCAGAACCCCGCGACCCTGCTTCCCGACGCGGTGAAGGCGATCAATCTGCTCTACAAGGCGGCCCACTCGGCCGGGGTCCCGGGGAGCACCCTGGAGCTGGTCCACCTGCGGGCCAGCCAGATCAACGGGTGCAGCGCCTGCCTCGATTCCGGCGCCCGCAACGCCCGGAAGGCGGGGGAGACCGAGGAGCGGCTGTTCGCGCTGGCCGCCTGGCGGGAGACGCCGTACTTCACCGACGCCGAGCGGGCCGCACTCGCGCTCGCCGAGTCCGCGACCCGACTGGCCGACCGGGCCGACCCCGTGCCCGACGAGGTGTGGGACGAGGCCGCCCGGCACTTCGAGGAGAAGGAACTGGCCGCGTTGGTGCTCTGGCTCGCCACGACCAACTTCTTCAACCGGTTGAACGCCACCACCCGCCAGCCCGCCCCCCAGAACTGGGGCTGAGCGGGCGACCGACCCGGGCGTACGGCGCGTGCCGCCGCACGCCCGGGTCGCCGCGTACGGCAAGGGGCGCTCAGACGGTGTGTACCAGCCGGAAGCGCTCGAGCAGCACCGCAGTGTCGTCGTCGACGGTGAAGCCCGGGTCACCCAGCTCCGCGCGCACCTCCGCGCTGTGCCAGAACGTCTCGTGCCCGGCCCGCCACTGCGCCACCGACTCGTACCCCTCGCCCTCGTCGAGGGCGTGCGGCAGGTCGACGTCGCCGAGCCGGACCACGCGTACCTCGGTCACCTCGATCACCGCGACCCGCCGGCCCGCCGAGTCGACCACCGCCGAGCGCTCACCCACCTCGGGCATCGGCTCGTCCGTCCGCTCGTAGCCGAGCACGAGGCTGGACGTCGACGTCTTCGCGCCGGACAGGATCGCGGCCACCAGCTGGTCCCGCAGCGGCCCGGGGAAGGCGAACTCCGCGGTGGGAAGATCATCAAGTTCCACGTCCGAAGGGTACGCGTCAGCGCTGCCCGGGGCGGTCGGGTTTTCGCCGACGCTGAAGTTTCCGGCATTCGTTTCCTCAGGGAGCTGTGGGCCCGTCGACAGCCGGCTGGAGGTTTGCCACCATCGGCGGATGCTCGGAGGCGAGAGGCCGGTGGTGGTTGCCGTCTGCGGATCTCCCGGAGCCGGAAAAACCACGGTCGCCATCGCATCGGCGCGCCGCCTCGGGCTACCGCTGTTGACCCGGGACGAGTTGAAGACCGGCCTCGGGCTGTCCTCCGCTTCCGTCACCCAGGGTGGCGACGTCCAGCTCGATTCCGATTTCCACATCGCCGGTGGTCCCTTCAGCCTCCGCGCCGAGGCCGTGATGGCCGACGCAGCCCGGCTGTTCGCGACCGCACGGGTGAGTTTCGTCGTGGAGTCCTCGGTGTTGTCGCACATGCTGCTCGATGCGCTGACCACGTGTGGCGCACGAGTGCTCGCGGTGCACGTCGTGGCCGACGAGGCAGTGATCCGCGATCGCCTCCGTGCCAGAGCGGTCAGCGGCGCGGCTGTCGACCAACAGCTCGAATCCCAGTTCCAGCGGGGCGAAATGAAGCGGTCGATCTTCGAGCCGCCGGACGGAGTCGACGCCGTCGTCGAAGTAGACACCTCAGACCAGGGGGATCCGGTCATCGAACCCATCGAGGAAGCGGTCCTCACCCTGCTTCGGTCAACGCCCTGACGGTTCCGGTCCAGCGGTAAGTGCGTAGCGTGTCGTTGCGCGTGTTGGGACACTGCGCCGGTGACCGGATCTGCACTGCCTCAGCTGCTTCGGCCTCGTGCCCTGAGGCCCGGAGATCTCGTCGTCATCGCATCGCTGTCCGGGCCGCTCCATGCCGCTTACGAGCCCGACCTCGAGCAGGCGATGGTCGTGCTCGAGCGGATGGGATTTCGCGTGCGTCGGGCTCCGCTACTCGAAGCAGGGCGTCACCATTGGTGGAGCGCGGCTACGCCGGCGGAGATCGCCAGGGAACTCAATGCTCTGCTGCGTGATCCTGAGGTGCGCGCCATCATCGCGCACGACGGTGGCCAGACGGCGCTGGGCTACCTCGACCTGATCGACGTTGCGGCGATCGCTGCCGACCCCAAGCCGATCCTCGGCTACAGCGACATCTCGCTGCTGCATCTGGTGCTCTACGCACGCACGGGACTCGTCGGGTTCCATGCCGACTTGGCCACGCCTGGACTCGGCGGGGCATGGCAGGTTGCGCCCGCAGCGCGCCGAGCGCAACTTGAAAGGCTCTACTCGACGTTGCTGACCAGTACGGAGGCCATCGGTGCGCTGCCTACCACCCCCTCGTGGGAGTGCTGGCGTGCCGGTCGTGCCGAAGGCCGGCTGATCGGCGGGGTGATCAATCGGATTGTGCTGGCGCAGGCGACGCCTTACGCGCTGCCGCTCGAGTGGTTCGACGGCGCGGTGCTGTTCTGGGAGGAAATGGGCGGCCACGCGTCGTACGTGTGGAGCTACCTGCAGGTGTTGCGGCACTGCGGCATCCTCGATCGGATCTCCGGCATGGTCGTGGGCGTCCCGTACGCGATCGACGGGCTCGGGGCGCCCGACGCGTCCCCGGCCCTGCCCGAGATAGTCCTCGACGTCCTCGGTGAACGTGACATCCCGGTCCTGGGTAACGTCGAGTTCGGACACGCCGGCCCGAATCTGCCGATGCCGGTCGGCATCCACGTCGGCCTCGATGCCCAGCAGCGGACGTTGTCACTGCTCGAACCGGCGGTACGGCCGCATGTGACCACGGGACCGTTCGGCTGAGCTATGCGGATCGGTCAGGGGCCACCCGCGAGTCGGCAAAGGTAACGGACGGCCGGGGGAACGAACTATCGCCCACCGGCACGAGGACCCGCCTCGGGCGGCTCGGCCGCTGCTACTGGCCCGCCAATGGCACGCAAGATCAGAGAGAGCTGAAACGAGAACGGCCCAGGCTCGGCGAGAACGCCGCTGACCTGGGCCGGTACTGCTGGAGCGGGCGACGAGAATCGAACTCGCACCGTCAGTTTGGAAGATCGTTTCCGCCTGACCCGATCTGTCCGGAGCGCCTGGTCAGCGGCGGTGCCGTGGTGCCCGATCACGACCGCTGCTGACCGCCCGTGACACCGGCTACTGGCACGTGGCTGGCACGGCTGCGCGGTGGGCGCGCGGCTGTCCGGCGGCGTACGGCTTACCGCCCCCGGCCTTCGGGCCGGGGGCGGCCTGCCGTGTCGCGAGCTTTCCGCGCGCCTGGACCCCGGTGTCCGGTGGCAAGCCGCGGAGCGGCGCGGCAGCGATCGCCCTTGCCTCGGCGAAGGTGACCGCCCCCGCGATCGTCAAGAGCGCAAGTAGCTAGCCAGTCGCCATGCGGACAGCTCCGATGTCCGGTCTCCGGTACGGTCCCGCAGTGGACCTTCAATCTAGGCGAGCGGCCACCAAACGAGTAGTAGGCACTTCCGTGCTGCTCGCTGGCTTGCTGATCTCTGTGCTTACGATGGCGAGCGACTCAGGACAGGCCGAGGCGCACATCCTTGCCGGCCTTCTTGTCCTAGCCGGCGTCGGGTTGCGTCTAGAAGCCGCGATGCTCGCTTCGCCGAGGTAACACGGCCCCTGGTTGGCTGCGCGCGGCCGATGCCGGCCGGAGGCCGCCAGCAGGCCAGTGCGCAGCCAACGCGCCGCGCTTGCGCGGCGCCTTGATCCTATTGAGAGTGTTTCGGCAGCGCTTCGGTCTCGTAGCTTATCCTCCGTCGACTGATGTGCGAGACACGTCCGCCAGGTGGTCTGCGACAGTGGTCGGTTTCGGCACTCTAGGCCCGACATCTCCGCGCGCGCCACCGTAGAGAACAGTGAGTTCGCCCCTATGACATCCCAACGTGATCCCAAACGAGCGATTGGCCGAATTCGCCACGTTGACGCGAAAAACAAAGACTTCATCGTAGAACTGCAAAACGGGTTGGTGGTTCCGTACGAACTACACGACGATGACGACTTCACCAAGGGAGATGTCGTCTTACTCGGCATGGACCTGGATGACATAACCCCGGGGCCGCAGGAATTGTGGCCCGAGGATCGGTGGATCGGCGTCGTTCGCCTCGTCTTGGATGAGGAAGTCGTCATCGACGCTGCTGGGAGGATTCGGACTCTACCCCTACCAGACCGCCTTACCCTCGAAAAGGGCAACACCGTTGAGGGCGTCGATGCGGAGATTCGGAGAGTCATTTCCCCGGATCCCATCAGGTATATCGAACTTCGAGAAGATGCCGTTACAGCCGAACACTTCAAGACCCGACCAAGCGACTCGCCCTCATTCGAGGACTTCGGCGGATTCTCGGACATCGTCGACCGAGCGCAAGAACTGATTGAGCTTCCACTTAAGCACCATGAAGAGCTTACTAGGATTGGTGCAAGACCAATCAAGGGCGTGCTGTTTACCGGCCCGCCTGGAACCGGCAAGACGATGCTGGCCCGCATCATCGCCAATCGCGCGAATGCGGTATTTTACGAGATTAGCGGCCCTGAGGTGTTGAGTAAGTGGTACGGCCAGAGCGAGGAAGTCATTCGCACCATCTTCGAGGACGCCGCTAAGCAAGATCGGGCAATCGTGTTCTTCGACGAGATGGACAGCTTGGCATCCCAGCGCAGCGACAGTTCGCACGAGGCGACGCGCCGGATCGTTGGTCAGTTACTTGCTTCTATGGATGGCTTCACGATCGATACGAACGTTGTCGTGATTGCTACAACCAATCGCCCACAGGATATTGATGTCGCCTTACGAAGGCCCGGCAGATTTGACTGGGAAATTAACTTCTCGCTGCCGTCATTGGAAGATCGTGAAGTAATCCTGCGGACCTCTGCGCGAAAACTCAACATCCAAGGCGACATGCCCCACTCCCTTGTCGCGCAGAAGACTGAGTCGTGGTCACCGGCCGAACTAACAGCAATCTGGAGCGAGGCTGCTCTATTAGCTGTGAGGGACCGACGCGATGTCATTCTTGAGGAAGATTACTTCGGCGGTTTTGAACGAGTTGCCGCCCAGCGTGCGCGGGTCATTGCCAGCATCCGCGAGGAGCCTACGGAGGAAGCCAAATGATCGGCTGGTGGAAGCGGCGGAAGCAACGGCGACGTGAAGCCGCTGCCTTGCAGCGTGAAATGGAATTACGCGAATTCGTTTACCTCGATGAGGTCAGCGTAACAAGCCTTTTGTCGTCGCGCCTCGGGAAGCTTCCAAGCGAGTTTACCGACACGTTGACCAGGGCCACCAAACACCAGACTCATGGCCGCCTAGAGGGCACTTGGTCCGCCTTCAAAGCTCGCGCTGGTTCGCAAAGAGAAACGAGCTTAACCGAGGATGCCAAGGTAGTAAGCAAGGCAACCGTTCAGGCCACATTTAAACGGCTCTACAAGGAAGAACAGCGTTCCTTAGCTCTAAGGCCGACCCTACTGGATGCGCCTCCTAAGAGCGAAGAGCATGCCAAGAAGATCCTCTCGAAGGCCACGCAGGAGCCGAGTGAGAGCATGTGGGTCGTTCCCTCTGAGAGGCTGCGGCGTGGACGCTTAGCGGATCTAGAGGTGGAGGTGCAAGCGGACCCAGCATTCCGGGTAAGCGTAATTATTTCCACTTTTACTGAAATCATGAAAGAGGGCAAGGAGCTCTTTTCCGGCACAGACCAAAGCAGCCTCGATAGGGCGATTGAAGTCAACGGAATTCTTGGCAAGTTAATGGCAGGGCTCGTGCCGCTGCGATGTCGGGTTGTTGACTACGAGATAGCGTCGATGAACGGCCTTGACTATCTCGTTCATCGGAAAGTCCTCGACCAGCTTTCTCCTGCCGATCGCCCCTCAACAAGCGAACTCACCCTTGTCGGGGTAGCCGAACAGTCGTTGTTCTGGAAGGACATAAGGCGAGTACTCTTCTCGAAGGCTAGATTTCGGATCCTTTGCAGGTGCGCTCAAAACGGCTTACGGCCCGAATGGACTGCCGTGAAGCTAGCCGATGTGCTCGGCGATGTTGTGCCTGAGCTAAGGAATGAGGTGAACCTTTTTAGCGCTGGCATGCTGCAGTCAATGACCGCAGGCGCGAAGCGGCAGCAACGATTCCTGGAGCCAAGAATTCGGGCGGTATGTGCATTTGGAGATGCGCTCGCGAGCCAGGCAGGCATAGAACTGACGGAAGAAAACCGGCGAGAGATAGAGACGATTGCGAGTGAGACCGCCGACCTAGTAGTGAGCGTTGCAGAAAGCCGCAAGGCTTTCTCCAGCGTAGCCGCCTATGTAGCCACCTTGGGCGGACGAGAGATGGATCCTGCACTAGTGGCTGAGCTTCGCGTGCGGGCATGTAAGGAGCAAGGGCTACTACCCGGAGGTTCCTCCGCCGGGGTCGAGACCGCAGCACCGCTGGAAATGTCTCTACCTTCAGGAGAGAAGTTCCTAGAAACCGAGATTATCGCCATATATTGGTAATTGGCATACCAGAATCTTGGAATCATCCGGCTCGAAGGATATGTCCAGGATTCTGGTATATCTCACACGCAGTACTCTTGTCTGGCAGCGGCGCATGCGGTCGGCTCAGCGGCCGGCTCGAAGGTGTGTCGAAAGTGCGAGCTATACGGCGTTGCCGTGCTCGGCGTAGGCAGGGGCGCCGTTGTTGCGTGCCATGATCGCGGTGCGGAGTCGACGAGCGAGCCGGGACGGTCCGTGCTGTTCGAAGGCGTCCGCGGGGACGTAACGCCATTCGGTGATTTCCCCATCTACGAAACGAATCGCACGTTCCTGCTCGGCGGTAAGAGTTCCCGCGTCAAAGACGAAGAGGAGTTTGTCGCCCTCGTGTTCAGCGGGCGCCCAGTCGACGACCAGCATCGGGCCGAGCGCGGTGGTGAGGCCCAGTTCCTCTTCGATCTCGCGCAAGCAGGCCGCGCGGGGTGACTCGCCTGGTTCGACGTAGCCGCCGGGGATGTCCCAGTGCTTTTTGTAGCTGGGGCGTACGAGGAGCACGCGGCCTTCGTTGTCGAAGAAGAGGGCGCCGGCGGCGACGCGTGGGGTTGCCATGGGTGGCATCTCGTTGGCCGTCACCAAGGCAGCGTAGATGGGCTGGGTTCAGTCGAGCACTTTGAGCCGGCGAGCCAGGCCGACCAGCTCGCCGGATGGCTTGCCGCGCTGCCGGCGGATCCAGGTCAGGGCTAGTTGACGGCTGAGGAAGTGGTGACGGACCTGCTCGGGTGCCGTCTGTTCGGCGTCGAGCAGCATGGCTTGGGCATCGTCGACCCGGTTCCACGAGCTGTAGGCACGGGCGACTTCGAGGGCGTGCCGTACGCGGCGTTCCATCGGTAGGCCGGCGGTGTCGATACGGGGGCCGAGGTCGATGGCGACTTGTAGGTCTCCCAGCTCAGCGGCGGTGGCGACGCGGTGGATAGCGACGTTGGTCGGGCCGAACGCCGTCCAGAGATGGTTGGCGTCGGCTCCGAGTTGACCGGCGGCGTGGTCTGCGGCGGCGAGGAAGGTGCGGGTGGTGGCGGCGTCGCTGGAGCGGGCGGCGGCCATCGAGCCGGACAGAAACAGGGTTCCGTAGACGGAGATCAGCGCTGGCGTGGCGTGCTTGAGGTGGGGCTCAAGGTAGCCGGCGGCGTCTTCGGTCAGGCGTACGGCTTCGGCGTAGCGGCCAGTGGCGTGCAGGGCGTGACCGAC
Source organism: Micromonospora sp. NPDC048868 (assembly GCF_043198195.1). Classification (NCBI taxonomy): domain Bacteria; kingdom Bacillati; phylum Actinomycetota; class Actinomycetes; order Micromonosporales; family Micromonosporaceae; genus Micromonospora; species Micromonospora sp. NPDC048868. The sequence continues at coordinate 9,385 of NZ_JBICUN010000029.1, read as the reverse complement.
CGAACGGAACAGGGAGCCGGTGACGAGCGGATCACCAGTGGGGCGCACGGCAGCCAAGCCGCGGTCGGCGGCAATCCAAGCGAGGTCGCTTTCTCCGAGCTTGGTGAGTTGGGTGGCGGCGAGTTGGTACGTCAGGCCGAGTAGCCGGCGGGCCTGGTCCTGGTCGTCGCCGTCGTGGTGGTCGGCGGCGGCCTGGGCGCGGTGGAGCAGGTCGGGTAGGCGGCCGGTGACGTATCCGAATCGTGAGTCCTGGTAGGCGTCCCAGAGAGCGCCCACCTCCTTCTTGAGTACGGCGACGCTCGGCGGCTCCGCGTCCGTGCCGCCGCCGAACGGACCGAGGGCGCGGTAGTTCATCAGGGCGGCGCGCAGCGTGGGGACGGTTTCGGTGCCGCTGTCGCCGGTCCAGTCGAGCAGCGAGGGTTCGCCGAGTAGATCGCCGAGAGAGACGTCCAGGACTTCGGCCAAGGACTTGATGACGGAGAGTCGGTCCAGCTCGATCCGGTTGTTCTCGATCTTGCCCAGCCAGTCGGCGGTACGGCCGATCAGCCCGGCCAGAACTTCCTGAGATAGGCCGCGCCGTCGCCGGTACCAGGCGACGCGTTCGCCGATGGTCAGGGTGTTGGTTGTCCCGCGCACCGGTTCACTGTCTCCCCTCGGTCGGCTGCGACCCCGGAAGGATTTTCCGGGTCGCTGGGCGGTATGTGCCACAACCTGTCTGCATGACGGGGCTGAACGTATCGAGCAACTGCCAATCCTGCTCGGGCGCGGGCTGGAAGTACACCCTCGCCCGCACTGCCACTCGGGGGATGGGGCGTGGGTCGGAGAGGACCCGTTCCCTGGCCCGGCGGTCCTGCCTGGACTGCGCGGGCTCCGGTCGCTCGGCGACCTGCTGAGGCTGGCCCGGGATGGGTGCTGGCGTGGGACCGCGACCCGAACGACGGCCCCTGAATGGCCCGCCCGCCTCGGCGCTTCGCACACCAGCGCCGCGACGTCCGGGCGTGCCGGCGCCAGGCGACTTGGTGCTGATCGACGGCCGGGCGTCGGTGCAGTTCGGCGGCGACCGGGCGTTGTGGCTGCGGGTTACCTCGGTCTGCGACAAGCCGACGTACCACGGGTGGGTGTGGCTTACCGGCTACTCCATCAACCCGGCCACCGGTAAGGCGCTGGCGCGGCGGGAGGTCTTCGCACAGATCGCCGGCCTTCAGATCCAGCGACGCACTACCGACAACGCGCCGCCTCGCAACGTGGCGCCGGTGATGAGGAGACGCGGTGTTTGACGTTCGGGTACGACTCGGCGCGGTACTGACGATCGATGCAGCCGATCGTCTCCTGCCCTCGGATGGGCCGGTGACGTTGTGGGTGACCGGCGTTCGGCTGGTGGCCAACCGTCCGCCGCAGGACGAGTGGATCTGGGTCGAGGGATTCAGGCTCGGTCCGTCCGGCCGCCACGGTCGGCAGGCGCAGATCCTGGTACGCGCCAGCAAGCTCCCGCCGGATGGGGCGGCCCGGTGAGCACCTACCTGTCCAAGGCGGTACGCGACCAGCTCCGGGCGGCACAGACGCAGCTTGACCAGCACACCCCGTCGAGCGCTGACGGGCGCTGCGCCACCTGCCGCGAGGAGGGGCCGTGCCCACAGCGTCAGGCGGCGTTGCGGGTGTTCGGCCGTTACCGCCGCCTGCCACATCGCTGGCCGGGTGCGACTCGGCCGGAGTCGGTGGGAGCACCGTCGTCGTGGTCGGGGTGGCTGGCTGCAGCGGTCGGGCGTGTGGCGCCGGGCGGCTGAGCTGACTTGTTCATGAGCGTCGTCATCACCGTCCACCAGGCACCCGGCGACCCGATCATGACGTCGGTGCTGGTGATGCCTGGTAGCCGCCACGACATCGAGGACAGTACGCCCTGTCCTAGCTGGAGCTGATCTGAGAGGTCGGGCAGTCGTAGATGCCTTGGGAGACCGGTTGCCAGGCGCCTTGGTCCTCGCGCGCGCTCTGTCGGTCCGCCTCACGGGCGGCGCGTACCAGTTGTTCGGTTGTGCGGGGGACGGCGGCCAGGAACACCGCGCCAACGTGGTGACAGAACATTGGACCGTAGTCGAGGGGCTGCAGCGGTTCGCCCGCGAGCGTGGCCAGGTCCTCCTTGCTCCAGCCCAGCGGCCCGGCCATCGCCTGGAGCTGCGAGAGTCGGTGCCATGCCCCGCCCAGCATGCCCCTGATGGTGCTCATCGACAGACCGACAAATGGGAACTCCCGTACCCCGAAGCCGCGGTTACGCATAAGACCGTGCAGGACGGCCGGGAACGGGTCCGGGTCCGCTGGATCGCGAGCCGGCCGAGGCTCGGGCGCCGCGCCCTCATCCTGCATAGCGAGCAGAAACTCACGGAGGGCCGCTAGCTGTGGGTGGTTGCAGTACGTCACGCGGTAGACAAACGCGCGCATGATGTCCTTGTCGCGGTCCGGCGGCAGCAGGTGCCCCGGCACCGGATGGCCCGCGACCACGAGCGCGTCGGCCACGGGCAGGCCGAGTTCGGCGGCGAGCGACTCTAGCTGCGGCGTGTCGTAGCCCCGGCCGTTGTGCAGGAGGTCGCGCAGAACCTCGGTCCGTTTCATGACGGTCACCGTATGGCGGCGCTACTGGCACGCCAGTGGTACGCAAGATCAGAGAGGGCTGAAACGAGAACGGCCCAGGTTCGGCGAGAACGCCGCTGACCTGGGCCGGTACTGCTGGAGCGGGCGACGAGAATCGAACTCGCACCGTCAGTTTGGAAGACTGAAGCTCTGCCATTGAGCTACGCCCGCGTGCGCCCCGCCATCGCAGGGCGCGCCGACAGCGTACCGAATGACCCGCGTGCTCCGCGCGGCCGTATCCCCGGCGGGGTGGTCTCGGAGCGTCAGATGTCCGGTTGGTCCCCCTTCGGCGCGTTGAGGGACGCCCCGGGACTTCCGGCGGGTCGCGACGGCATAGACTGCTCGTCGCCACGGGGTGTGGCGCAGCTTGGTAGCGCACTCGCTTTGGGAGCGAGGGGCCGTGGGTTCAAATCCCGCCACCCCGACTGTCGTCCGCGGCCGGTCGCCGGGGTCGCCCTCTGTGCGGTCCCCGGCCGCTGCCGGTGCGTCCGGCCGGCTCGCCTACACTCGATGGGCTGATCACGCCCAGACTAAAACCGAGATCCGTCAAGGAGTACGCCTGTGAAGAGCACCGTCGAGACTCTGAGCCCGACGCGCGTGCGGCTCGCCATCGAGGTGCCGTTCGTCGAGCTCGAGCCGAGCCTCAGGAAGGCGTACCGGGAGATCGGGCAGCAGGTCCAGGTGCCCGGCTTCCGCAAGGGCAAGATTCCTGCGGCCGTGATCGACCAGCGGGTCGGCCGGGGCACCGTCCTCAACGAGGCGGTGCAGGAGGCCATCCCGCAGAACATCCTCGCCGCCGTCCGCGAGCACGACCTGAAGACGCTCGGCCGCCCCGAGGTCGAGATCACCGAGTTCAACGACGGTGACTCGCTGAACTTCACCGCCGAGGTCGACGTCCGCCCGGAGATCACCCTGCCGGACCCGGCCACCATCGAGGTGACCGTCGACGAGCTGCAGATCGACGACAGCGAGATCGACGAGCAGGTGAAGAACCTGCGCGAGCGGTTCGCCACCCTGAAGACCGTCGAGCGGGCCGCCCAGGAGGGCGACTACGTCCAGATCGACCTGAACGCGACCGTCGACGGCGAGGACGTGCCGGGCGGCTCCGCCAGCAACATCTCCCACGAGGTCGGCAGCAAGCAGCTCCTCCCGGGCCTGGACGAGGCCGTCGTCGGCCTGGCCGCCGGCGAGGACACCAGCTTCACCACCCAGCTCGTCGGCGGCGACTTCGCCGGCCGCGACGCCGAGGTGGCGGTGACCGTCCGCACGGTCAAGGAGAAGGAGCTGCCGGAGCTCAACGACGAGTTCGCCCAGATGGCGAGCGAGTTCGACACCATCGAGGAGCTGCGCGGCGACCTGCGGGAGCGGGTCACCCGGGGCAAGCGGGTCGAGCAGATCTACGCCGCCCGCGACAAGGCGCTGGAGCAGATGGTGGCCGCCGCCGAGGTGCCGGCGCCGGAGGGCATCGTCCGCGAGGAGGTCGAGAGCCGCAAGCAGGCGATGGTCGACCAGCTCGAGCGGATCGGCGCCTCGCTGGAGGAATACCTCGCGGCCGAGGAGAAGACCGAGGAGCAGATCGACGCCGAGCTGACCGAGGCGGCGACCGAGGGCGTCAAGGTCCAGCTGCTGCTGGACACCCTGGCCGACGCCGAGGACGTGCAGGTCTCCGACGACGAGTTCGGCCACGAGATCGTGCACCGGGCCCAGCGCGCCGGGATGGCTCCGCAGCAGTACTACGACCAGCTGGTCCGCTCGGGCGCGGCCGGTGCCGTCTTCGGTGACGTGCGGCGGGGCAAGGCCCTGGCCTCGGTCATGGAGCGCATCAAGATCAAGGACTCGGCGGGCAACGAGGTCACCCTCGACGCGCTGCGCGCCGAGAACGAGGCCGAGCACAACCACGAGCACTGACCGTGCGGGGAGGCCGCCGTCCGCCGCCTGCGGTGGACGGCGGCCGATTCCCTTTTCGGGTACGCCTCGGCGGTACTGCGCTGATAGCGAACACTGCCCGGACCGGCGCTCTGCCATCCGGCTGAGCGGTTAGTGTCGGGTAGGACGGTACGGAGAGCGAAGGGCTGCCATGACCGACATGCACATCCAAGCGAAGCCGCTCCGGGCGATCGATGCCCGCGGTGGCGACACCATTGGCAACCTCGACGACTCGGTCTACAACCGGTTGCTCAAGGAACGCATCATCTTCCTGGGCAGCGAGGTGACCGACCAGGTCGCCAACCGCATCTGCGCGCAGCTCCTGCTGCTCGCCGCGGAGGACCCGGACCGCGACATCAACCTCTGGATCAACTCGCCGGGCGGTTCGGTCTACTCCGGCATGGCGATCTACGACACCATGCAGTTCATCGACAACGACGTTTCGACCGTGGCGATGGGCATGGCGGCGTCCATGGGTCAGCTGCTGCTCTGCGCCGGCACCAAGGGCAAGCGCTACGCCCTGCCGCACGCGCGGATCATGATGCACCAGCCCTCCGGCGGTCTGGGCGGCACCGCGTCCGACATCGCCATCCAGGCGGAGCAGATGCTCTACACCAAGCGGATGTTCCAGGAGCGGGTCGCGCACCACACCGGCCAGAGCCAGGCGCAGATCGAGGCGGACTCCGACCGCGACCGCTGGTTCACCGCCCAGGAGGCCCTGGACTACGGCTTCATCGACAAGGTGATCATCGGGGCCGCCCAGGTTCCGGATGGCGCCGGGACCCTGAGCTGAGGAGCTGACGATGACCGACCTGAGCCTGCCGCCCCAGTTCGCGGCCGTGCACAACCGCTACGTCCTGCCGTCGTTCGTCGAGCGCACGTCGTACGGGGTCAAGGAGTCCAACCCCTACAACAAGCTCTTCGAGGACCGGATCATCTTCCTCGGCGTCCAGGTCGACGACGCGTCGGCCAACGACGTGATGGCGCAGCTGCTGACGCTCGAGGGCACCGACCCGGACCGCGACATCATCATGTACATCAACTCGCCCGGCGGTTCGTTCACCGCCATGACGGCGATCTACGACACCATGCAGTACGTCCGGCCGGACATCTCGACGGTCTGCCTCGGTCAGGCCGCCAGCGCGGCGGCCGTGCTGCTGGCCGCCGGCACCCCGGGCAAGCGGATGGCGCTGCCGAACTCGCGGATCATCATCCACCAGCCGGCCACCGAGGGCGGCTACGGGCAGGGCTCGGACATCGAGATCCAGGCCCGGGAGATCCTGCGGATGCGCACGCAGCTCGAGGACATGCTCTCGCGGCACTGCAACCAGCCGATCGAGAAGGTCCGCAAGGACATCGACCGTGACAAGATCATGACGGCCGAGGAGTCCAAGGAGTACGGGCTGGTGGACACCATCCTCACCAGCCGCAAGAAGGGCCTGTTGGCGGCCAACGCCGCCAGCTGAACAGCTCGGGTCGCGGTCGGCCGGGAGTCCGCTCCCGGCCGACCGTCTGACACACCCGTTTTGGGGGTCGGAGAAACCCCCGCCAGCGGGTAACGTCGGGTCTGTGCCGCTCCACCGGTGCGCCGGCGGGGTGGACGAGCGGAGTGAAACGAGGCGGACGCTTCCACGTCCGCAGGCGAGGGCCGGGTCTCCGGCCGACGAGTGCAGGGAGAACGTAGGTGGCACGGATCGGTGACGGCGGCGACCTACTGAAATGCTCGTTCTGCGGTAAGTCGCAGAAGCAGGTCAAGAAGCTCATCGCGGGCCCCGGGGTCTACATCTGCGACGAGTGCATCGATCTCTGCAACGAGATCATCGAGGAGGAGCTGGCCGAGTCCGGCGAGGTGAAGTGGGAAGAGCTTCCCAAGCCGATGGAGATCTGCCAGTTCCTCGACACCTATGTCGTCGGGCAGGACCAGGCCAAGAAGGCGCTCGCCGTCGCGGTCTACAACCACTACAAGCGGATCCAGGCCGAGGCGGCCGGCGCGCCGGGCTCCGGCAGTGACGCCGTCGAGCTGGCCAAGTCCAACATCCTGCTGCTCGGCCCGACGGGGTGCGGCAAGACCCACCTGGCGCAGACCCTGGCGCGGATGCTGAACGTGCCGTTCGCCATCGCCGACGCCACCGCGCTGACGGAGGCCGGCTACGTCGGCGAGGACGTGGAGAACATCCTCCTCAAGCTGATCCAGGCCGCCGACTACGACATCAAGCGCGCCGAGACCGGCATCATCTACATCGACGAGGTCGACAAGATCGCCCGCAAGTCGGAGAATCCGTCGATCACGCGGGACGTCTCCGGCGAGGGCGTCCAGCAGGCGCTGCTCAAGATGCTGGAAGGCACGGTGGCCAACGTGCCGCCGCAGGGCGGGCGCAAGCACCCCCACCAGGAGTTCATCCAGATCGACACCACGAACGTGCTGTTCATCTGCGGTGGTGCCTTCGCCGGGCTCGACCAGATCATCGAGGCCCGCACCGGCCACGGCGGCACAGGCTTCGGCGCCCGGCTCCGGTCGGTCTCCGAGCGGTCGACCGACGACATCTTCAGCCAGGTCATGCCGGAGGACATGCTGAAGTTCGGGCTGATCCCCGAGTTCATCGGCCGGCTCCCGGTGATCACCAACGTGCGCAGCCTCGACCGCACCGCCCTGGTGCGCATCCTCACCGAGCCGCGCAACGCCCTGGTCCGGCAATACCAACGCCTCTTCGAGCTCGACGGCGTCGAGCTGGAGTTCGAGCCGCCGGCCTTGGAGGCCATCGCCGACCAGGCGATGTTGCGCGGCACGGGCGCCCGCGGCCTGCGCGCGATCATGGAAGAGGTCCTGCTCTCCGTGATGTACGAGGTGCCGAGCAACCCCGACGCCGCCCGGGTGCTGATCACCCGCGAGGTGGTGCTCGAGAACGTCAACCCGACGATCGTTCCCCGCGAGTTCACCGGCCGGCGTGCCCGGCGGGACCGCGAGGAGAAGTCGGCCTGATCCACCGCTGCCGCGCCCGACCGCTCCGGTCGGGCGCGGTGTCGTGTCCGGCCCGGCCGACGCGAGAGGCTCGATCCACCCGTGGCCCGGGAGCCCCGCCACCTCTTCGACGCTGTCGCCGCGCCCCCTCCGGTCGTACGCTGATCCCCATGCGCGTCGCCGTCTGTCAGCTGAACTCCCGGGACGACCGTAAGGCGAACCTCGCGGCCGCGGAGGCCCTGCTGGAACGTGCGGCGGCGGCCGGCGCGGACCTGGCGCTCCTGCCGGAGTTCGTCGACTATCTCGGGCCCGCTGCGGGGCTCCCCGAGCCGGAGCCGGTCGACGGCGAGGTGGGCCAGTTCTTCGCCGGCGTCGCCCGGCGGCTGGGCATGTGGCTGATCGCAGGGTCGATCCACGAGCGCGGGCCGGATCCGGCCCGCACCTGGAACACCTCCCTGGTCTTCGACCGCTCGGGCACGCTCGCCGCCAGCTACCGGAAGATCCACCTGTACGACGTGGAGATCCCCGGCCGGGTCTCCTACCTGGAGTCGGCCACCGTCGCCCCGGGCGACCAGCCGGTGGTCGTCGACGTCGAGGGCCTTCGCGTCGGCCTGTCGATCTGCTACGACCTCCGGTTCCCGGAGCTGTACCGGCAGCTCGTGGTCGAGGGCGGCGCCCAGTTGCTCGTGGTGCCGGCGGCCTTCATGGTCCACACCGGGCGGGACCACTGGGAGGTGCTGCTGCGCGCGCGGGCGATCGAGAACCAGTGCTTCGTCGCCGCGGCGGGGCAGGTCGGCGACCACGAGCCGAGCCGGAGCTGTTACGGACGCAGCATGGTGGTCGACCCGTGGGGGACGGTGCTCACCCAGGTGCCCGACGGCCCGGGCCTGGCCGTCGCCGACCTCGATCTCGACCGGCTGCGGACGATCCGCGCCGAGCTGCCGAGCCTCGCGAACCGCCGGCTCTGACGCTCACCCCTGAAGCAGTACGCCCAGCACGGCGAAGCCGGCGATCGCGGCGGCCGTGACCAGGAGCGCCGTCGTCATGCGGGACCGACCACGGCGGGCCAGCCGAGCCACCGAGACCAGGACGACGAAGACCACGAAGGCGCCGATGACCAGCTGCCAGAACGGCAGCAGCAGTCCCGTCAGCGCGTCCTCGGCGAGCACGGTCACCCGGGTGCGCGGGAGGTCAGCCATGACAGACACTCTGGCACGCCGGGACCGCCTTCGGACCCATGCGGTCATCACGAATGCGCGTCCGCCGGCGGCGGCTCCGGACTCACAGTGACGAACGCCGATTTGCCTTCTCCGAGCGGGCGGCGTAACTTTCTCTCTGCACGCGGGAGGCCGGACAAACCGGCCGACAACGGCACCAGGCTCGTGGCGGAGACGCCGGGCGAGGCTGAGGATCCGGGCGGTGCGAGGACACTCCAAGATGGGGTTGCGATCGCGAGGCCGGCCGGGTAGAGTTCGGAAGCCGGCAGGAGCCGGGCGGATGGCCACGAAGTGGCGATCGGCCGGTCTGCGGCTCTCCACGACAGCAACGACCGCCGTGATACGGCGAGCGTCATCGTGGAATTCGGATCACTCCCTTGATCACCTCGAACACGAGGTTGACACCGGGAAGTGAGCCGAGTAAGGTAGAGGAGTTGCCCCAAGCGGGTTCCCACCATGTGGGACACCGAGTGGTGTGTGGTTGTTCTTTGAGAACTCAACAGGGTGCTTGATAAGCCAGTGCCAATTATGATTTATACCCCGGACTGGTCAGGCTTCGGTTTGGCTGGTCTTGGATTCCTTTGGCAACACTTTTTGTTGTCGGGACAGTTTTTCAACAAGTTTTTGTTGGAGAGTTTGATCCTGGCTCAGGACGAACGCT